>CAXBPH010000263.1:0-9810 GCA_963977445.1 uncultured bacterium
GCCGATGCGACCATTGCGAACCAGCTCACAGGCCCGGCGAAACTGTTTGGAGGACCGCTGCTGGCTACCGGTCTGGAGCACGCGACCATGCTTGGTCACCGCGTCGCAAAGGGCCCGTCCCTCTTGAATCGACCAGGCGAGAGGTTTTTGGACGTAGGCATCCTTGCCTTTTTTGACGGCGTCAATGGCATTGAGCACGTGCCAGTGGTCCGGGGTGCCTACGATTACCGCGTCGATATCACTACGGTCATTCAACGCGCGAAAATCATTGTAGAGTGCGCAGTCGTTGCTGCCGTACTTCTTGTTGACGATTCCGGCGGCCGCTTCGCGGTGGGATTTATCCACATCGGCGACGGCGACCATCTGGACGTCACCAAAATTCAGAAATCCTTCCATGTTCGACGTGCCCTGGCCACCGGTACCGATAACGCCCATGGTGATGCGCTCACTGGGAGCTACATTGCCGTCGGCGCCCATCGCTGAGGATGGAATAATCGTGGGTACGGCAAACACGGCGCTCAGTGCCGCAGACTGCTTGATAAATTGACGTCTTGTTACATTGGTCTTCTTCACAATATAGACTCCCGTGTTGTGGGGTTTTCGCTGGCGTAAACAACTATTTTACGCGATGTCAGAAAGGATTACAAAGGGAAGACCTGGGTCGTGCGGTGGCTCGGCAAACAAAAAAGCACCCAGTTCCATGACAACGGACGCCGAAAAGGGTTCAGCCATGCTGTCCATCCGTGAACGATGGGCCTTTTGCCGCTGCGGACCCTACTCTTCTGGCTTCTTGAATATGAAAAAGTGTTGGGTCGGTAGAAACTCGTGGCGCTTTTCCAGCGTGAATCCGGCGGGCTCCCATTCCGCGAGGACCTGCTCCACGGACATGCGATGGTCGATCTTTATATGGGCACCCGTATCGCCATGGAGTCGATACTCCAATAAGGCAACCCGACCGCCTGGCTTGAGGGCTTCACGCATTTTGGCGAGCATGGGCACCGGCTCCTGGAATTCATGGTACACATCCACCAGTAGCATCCAATCGACGCTGTTGGGCGGCAACTTGGGATCGGCCTCGTCACTGAGAACGATTTCCACGTTGGTAATGCCCTCGTTCTTACAGTTTTCTGCAAGGATGGCATTCATCTCCGGCTGGATATCCACACCGTAGACTTTGCCGTCCGGCATCACCGCTTTGGCGAGACGACGGGTGAAGTATCCCGAACCGGAACCGATATCGGCCACCACATCCCCCGATTTCAGTTGCATGGCCGCAACGACTTTATCCGGCTGCTCAAGGGCGTCGCGGTCATCCCGCTCCAACCATTCGGCGCCCAGGTAGCTCATTACGTGGGCAGGCTTGCGGTCGGTCGCAGGGTGCGCCGATTCGTCGGCCTCGACGGTGAAGGTGCCGAGGCAGAATATAACGCTGAGGAGAAGGTTAATTCGTTTTACGTGGGACCGCATGGATAATTCTTCCTTTGCTCTGGTTGAAGAATCATTGTCCACCCCAATTGCCAACAATATCAAACTTGTCGGGAGAACGTTGATGTCCCGGGAGGACGTGTCGTCCCAAGCTACTATTTGGGCGTGGAGTCGCTCTTGGGACATCCGGTCTCTGAGCCACACCCACATCCTGTCTGCTTACCCTGCAGGGAGCGGCGGATGTAGCGCGTGAGATAGATCACCGCGTAAAGGACAATGGCAGCCACGATTACCCGTTCAATCGTCATCCCAAACCTCCTGCCGGGAGTATCAGGGACGACACCTGATACGTGACGATGGCACCGACATAGGCGAGTACGGTCATGTAGGTAAACGCCAGGACCGGCCAACGCCACTGTCCCGTTTCCCGCTTGATGGTAATGAGGGTTGCTCCGCATTGGGCACACAAGGCGAAGAACACCATGATGGACAGGGCAACGGGAATGTTGAACAGGGGGCGGCCATCGGGCCAGGTTGCGCCCTGCAATGTGGCGATGAGCCCTTCCGATTCCTCGTTTTCGTCCGCACCCATATTGAAGAGTGTACCGAGGGTGGCCACAATTATTTCGCGGGCAGGAAAACTGGCAATGGTCGCAGTTGCGATGCGCCAGTCCCAGCCCATGGGGCGGAACACGGGTTCGATCAGATGCCCTGCTTTGCCGAGTACGCTGTTCCGCAGGTATTCACCCTCTTCCAGATTGTCGAGCCTGGCAATGCGCTCGGCGAGAACCTCTTCGTCCAAACCGGCGTTGCTCACTTCAGCCCGTTGGGCGTCGAAGGATTCTGCGATGGTGGCAGAGCGCGGGAAATAGGCGAGGGCCCAAACTACAACGGTAACCGCGAAAATCAGGGTGCCCGCACGACTGAGGAAGTCTTTGCCTTCGCGATAGACCTTCCGAAACACTGTTTTGGCCTGGGGCATTTTGTAGGACGGCATCTCCAGAATCAGCGGCGGTTTTTCCCCGCGAAAGATGGTCTTTTTCAAAATCCATGCCACGGGAACGGCTACGGCAACGCCCAGGCCATACATGACAAGCAGGGTTATGGCCGGGAGGGTCAGCAATCCACCAAAGAGCTTCGTCTGAGGCACAAAGGCACCAATCATGATGATGTAGACCGGCAGCCGGGCCGAGCAACTCATGAGGGGGGCGACCAGGATGGTGGTGAAGCGGTCGCGGCGATCAAAAATGGTGCGGGTCGCCATTATGCCCGGGATGGCGCACGCAAAACTGGACAACATGGGAATAAATGATTGGCCGCTGAGCCCACACCATCCAAGGAGTCTATCCATCAAGAATGCGGCACGGGCCATGTAGCCACAGTCTTCCAGGAGGGAGATAAACAGGCTCAACAACAATATCTGGGGTAGAAATATGAGCACGCTGCCTACACCGGCAATCGCACCATCAACGAGCAGGCTCTTCAGAATGCCTTCGGGCAAGACGGTTCCTATCAGCCCCCCCAAGGCTCCAACACCGCCGTCGACCAAATCCATAACGGGGCCCGCCCAGGAATAGATCGATTGAAAAACGACGAGCATGATCGTAACGAAAAACAAGGTGCCGAATACCTTGTGGGTGAGAATGTTATCGATACCCTCCGAGCGGCTGCGACGTCGCGGATTTGGGCGGGTCACGGACGTTGCGAGAATCTCCTTCACCCAGCCGTAGCGCGCTTTGGCCTCTTGTGCGGGGAGGGTCAGGCCGTTTTCGACCGCATGGGCCCGGCAGATCGCAAGGGTTTCTGCAAAATCGGCACCCAGCTTATGGAGTATGCGTTTCTCTGCATAGCCTCCGGCATCAATGAGAATGCGGCTGATTTCGGGGCCGGGTATGCTGCGTCCGAGGATACCTTCATTCTTTCGGAGGGCCTTGGTGAGTTCGCCCACCGCAAACTTTTGCGATTCTGGAAAATCACAGCCCAAAAATTCAGGGGCGGCCAAATCACCCATGTGGAGGGACAGTATGGCTTTGCGCAAAGTGTCAAAGCCCTGACGCTTGTGGGCGCAGACGGGCACAACCGGGGCCCCTAAGGCCTTAGAGAGTGCTTCATGATTGATCTCAATCCCACGTCGATCTGCGATATCCATCATGTTCAACGCCACGATGAAAGGCTTTTTCAGCTCGATCAACTGGGAAAGAAAATAAAGGTTGCGCTCCAGATTGGACGCATCGACGACGATAATAATTCCCGTAATGGGTACTTCATCGTCCCGTTGATCCATCAGCACATCGGCAACGATCACTTCGTCGGGGGAGCGGGCTGCGAGACTATAGGTGCCGGGCAGGTCGGCAAGTTCGACTTTGATTTCACCGAGGTGGACCGTGCCGTGGGTACGTGAGACGGTAACGCCGGCATAGTTGCCAGTCGTTGCGGATAGGCCAGTCAGCGCGTTGAAAACGGCCGTCTTGCCCACATTGGGATTGCCGACGAGGGCGAGCGTGGTAGCCATTGTCAGCCTTCTAGTTGAACCAATGCCGCTTCGGATTTGCGCAGGGTCAAGTGAAAACCACGGACGTAAATCTCCATGGGATCTCCCATGGGGGCAAAGCGCAGGACTTCCACCTCGGCACCATCGCTTACGCCCATTTCGAGCAAGCGTTGCTGTGTACTACCTGCGCCACTAAGGGCGGCGATAATACCGGATTCTTTCGGTTTTAGTTGGTCCAGGGTGCGCATAAGGCTTTTCTCTATTCAGGTTTGGGTAGTGTCCGATTCTGCCAGACACTCTCCGGAACTTCCACAAATAGGACACTCTTCCTGATCCTGAGGACCACAACCACCGTTGTACTCCTCCATGCATTCCCGCACTTTTACAGCGGGCTTCTCATCGCTCAGGAGATACTTCATCAACCACAACAGGCGCTGTCCGGTTTCCATGCTCATCAGGTGTTCCATCTTGCAGGCATCACCGAGCGCCGTATCCTTCTCCACCCCCAGCACTACCTCAAAAAACTTTGACAGAATGAGGTAGTTGTGTTCGACCAGATTGGCGATCCGTTCGCCTTCCTCCGTCAATAACAGAAAGCGATTGTGGTCTTCACCAACCCAGCCACGTTTCTTCAACTGTGCCAATGCCATGCTCGCGGCTCCCCGCGATACCTCCAGGGTCTCGGCTACGTCGGTCGCCCGCGCATAGCCAAACTCCGTCCGAAGGCTGTCGATGGCCATTAAATAGTGGGCCATCGAATGGGATAGCGGATTTTTCTCGAATTCGCGCCAATGACTGGCATCGTTCATTTCTTTAGACATAGGATACAGGCTCCGTGTATAGCAAGCTTAACTATCGTGTGGGTCTTATTCTAACACGGACGGGTACCCTGTCCAACCTTTACGCAGGTAGACGACACGTGTTGATGTGGCGTACACTGCGTTTCTATCATGGACGTCGGGCTCATATTGTGTAAGCCACGCAACCCTATAGTACCATATGATTTTGGAGGAATGCAATGGTTAAGTATGTTGATCATATCAATATCGTCGTGAGCGACCTCAATCGTTCCGTGGAGTTTTACACGAAATTACTGGGACTCAAGGAAACCCGACGGGCCTGTTTGAGCGGTGATTGGATCGAAGCCATCGTGGGGCTCAAGGGGGTTGAGGCCGATGTGGCCTATGTCCAGCCCGAAGGAGGCGGCCCCCGAATCGAGCTAATCCACTATCGGGCACCGGTTGGGGCCGATCTTCCCGAAAATGCATTGCCTAATACCCGGGGGTTGCGCCACATCGCGTTTCAGGTGGAGGATATGGAGGCAATGTATGCACGCCTGGTTGATGGAGGCGTTGCCTTCGTTGGACCGCCGGTGCTGGTCCCGTCTGGCGTCGTGGAGCATGATGATGGCCAGAAATCCTTATGCTACTTTCATGACCCCGATGGTGTGGTTCTCGAACTCGCGGCTTACGTGTAGCACGGTGTGTGGGCGGGCTTGGATGGGGATAATCCGATAGACTATGCTATGGCTCTTTCGGGGGGACTCCCCCACGTTTGGCGCAGGTATCCGAATAAGTTAACTAACGTATGCAGAGGTTTGTCATGCAACGTTCTACCCACGTAACCCGTCTGATGGTTTGCGTTGCCGTTGCCCTGTTGGGCATGACGGTGCACGCAGAAGAACCCCAAGCCGTTGAGGAAGGGTTTACCGCCCTCTTTAACGGAACCGATCTCAGTGGTTGGACCGGTGATTTGAAGGGGTACCAGGCCGACAACGGTATTCTGGTGTGCAAGCCCGGGGGGAACATCTATACCGATGGGGAATTCAGCGACTTTGTATATCGCTTTGAGTTTAAGCTGACCCCCGGTGCCAACAACGGCTTGGGTATTCGTGTCGAGCCGGGCGCACACGCCGCCTACGACGCCATGGAGCTTCAAATATTGGATGACACGGCGGACAAATACAAAGACCTGAAGCCCTACCAGTATCATGGTTCCGTTTACGGGATCGTTGCCGCGAAGCGGGGATTCTTGAAGCCAGTGGGCGAATGGAACACCCAGGAAGTCGTTGCCAAAGGCAATCACATTAAAGTGACGTTAAATGGCGAAGTCATCGTTGACACCGATCTCAAAGAGGCGACCAAAGACGGCATGCCCGACGGCAAAGAACATCCAGGACTCCTTCGCCCTGCCGGTCGCATTGGTTTTATCGGTCACGGCGATGTCCTCTATTTTCGAAATATTCGTGTCAAATCACTTGTAGAGTAGTTTAAACGTGTTTTCAGATAAATTGTCGGCGACCAGGTTTGCCAATAGCTGCATCGTAGGGGCTTTGTTGCTGGTTGGTGGTGCCGCCTGGTCCTATATGCAGTGTGGCTTGTTTGCCCTGATGGCTTCTTCGGAGTTGTCTGCCGATGAAAAATGCAGGGCATTCAGGATGTATTCCTCGCTTGGGGTGTATTTGCCCCGCTGGCCTATGTCCTGCTTGTAGCCGCCGAAGTCAGTATCCCCCCTGCCGGGGCTCATGCTCTATGCGCCGGGCGGGTTTGTTTATGGTGTTTTTTTCAACGGTCTGTATGCCCTTATCGGCAACTTGATTGGCACCTCCATTTTCGGTGCCGACATACGAAAAAGTCTTGCCCGTCTGGAGCCCATGCTTGATAAGCGTGGAATTTTGGGCCATTTTCTTCCTGCGCGTAAACCCCTTTACCTCATCGGGCCTGGTTTCCTACGCCGCCGGATTGGCCCTCATGCCGACCTGGAAGGTCGTGCTGGGTACGGCCATGGGTATGGCGCCATTGTGCTGGCTCCAATCCTATCTGGCGGAGGGGCTGATGGAGGCCTTTTCCCGCCTGCTCAATCCACTGATGGTGGCCGGTGTCCCTTATGGAATTGCAATGGTCATCGTAATTCGCCGCATGATGCGCCCGGTTCCCGCTTCCGGGACGTCGGGTGCTTGAGGCGGTGTTTACGGGGGGGCCGGGCCGGCCCCGGAACGTGTGACGGTCGCCCTCCATCGACGGGAACCCACCAACCCAATCTCCCAAAACAGGCCGGTTTCAGGTATACTTGATATAGGTTGGAATCTGACCTATTCGAAAGAACTGTGGATTCAATCCGAAAAATGAGAATACTGGACAAATTGCGTTGGATTCGGTATTCTTAGTTTGGAACGCATAGCGCGTGGACCGTAAAGCCGGTCAGAAATGGAAAGCGAATTACGACAATGCAGTCGAAACGCCCAGGATATCCGAAGAACGAACGGGAAAAAGATGGCGGTATGGTGATTTCCTCTGACAACCGCTCCTTACAGCGGGGGCGTCGTGCTGCGGCGCGGACCGAGGTCTGCCGACCGAGTCTGGTATGGCTTCCCGACGATCCCGAGAATAAGATGGAAGGCGTCGTGCTCGATTTGAATCCCCGTGGCCTTCGCATACGTATGCTCGACGAATTTCCCGAAGGTACCCGGTTGAAGGTACAGCTTATGCGGGACGAAGAGTTTCAAGTACCCCTTTCCCAGCCATTAACCGTGCTGGTATTACGCACCCAGGGAAGTCCCGATGGATTTTTTGACCATGGCACCCTGCTCGAAATAGCCAAAATCAGGAAACCTGGCCCTGTTCGTCCTATTCGCGTGAGTCGCCCCAATATCAGTCTGGGTGCGTCCAATCGAATGTTTACGACGACTAGCCGTAATCAACGACGTGGGAGATAATTGTGGCGGATCCAAAAGTATTGATCGTGGACGACGAACCTGATGTAGTATCCCTGATTGAGCGTACCCTTCTGGCCGACGGGTTTGAGGTTTTCAAGGCCTTTGACGGGATCGGTGCTCTGGATATGATCATGGCAGAGAAGCCGGATCTGGTCCTCCTCGATATCATGATGCCCATGATGAGTGGTTACGAAGTATGCGCCCAGATAAAATCGAACCCCCAGACCCAGGATATTCCTGTAGTTTGTCTCTCCTCGGCCCACACGCCCGATGCCCGGGCAATGAGCATCAAAGCGGGTGCGGTGGAGCTCATCGCCAAGCCCTTCTTTCCGAGCGAGTTGCTGGCCCAGATTCGACGCCATTTGCCCGCCGGGAACGCGGAAAGCGTCGGATAAGCCAAGTGGCACGACGTAGTTGAAGCGATCAGGCCATTACGCGTATTATATACAGAGGTAACCGGAGCAACTCCGGGGAGAGGGCTCGCACGCCTGCGCTGTGACACTTGCCAACAAGATTACGTTCTTCCGGCTCCTGTTGATTCCGGTATTTTGTGTTCTGGTCTATTGCTATAGTCCTGACGCGCCCGGTTTTCGATGGGCGGCCCTCCTCGTGTATGCCGTGGCGGCGGTGACGGATGTGTTGGATGGTTGGGTAGCACGTCATTTCAAGCAACAGTCCCGATTGGGCAAACGCCTGGACCCAACCGCCGATAAGCTGTTGATCAATCTCGGATTCGTTTTCCTGGCTGCCAACCCCCACGTGATACCGGGTATCCCCCTGTGGCTACCCGTGCTAATCGTGTTGCGTGATATCATTGTCGTCATCGGGGCCCTGCTTCTCAATGCATTTGTAGGGCCCGTAATCATTAAAGTTCGTTTACTCGGAAAAATTACAACCGTTGTTCTGAATATCACCTTATTGGGCACGCTTCTGGGAGTTTCCTTCCTTCCCTGGCTGGTCGGTGCGGCCACCCTGGCCGTACTGGGATCCTGCGGCGAGTACATTTATGATGGTGTCTGGCAACTTCGGCTCTTGAAAGCACAATTTCATGTCAAAGACTAAAAAACTGCCTCTCGTGGCAATATGTGGACGGCCCAATGTGGGCAAATCCACCCTGTTCAATCGACTTACGGGTAAGTCGCGTGCGATTGTTCACGATGAGGAAGGCATAACCCGAGACCGATTCTTTGGTGAGGCCCGTTGGAATCAATACCGATTCCGATTGGTCGACACCGGCGGTATCGTTGAGCATCCGGACGACAACATCACCCAGCAGATGCAGGCTCAGGTAGACGCTGCACTGATCGAAGCGCGGGTTATTATATTTGTGGTTGATGGCCAACAGGCGATCACCCGGGTGGACCGGGAAGTCCGCGATCGGCTCTTCAAATATGGCAAGCCCGTATTGTTGGCCGCGAACAAGCTCGACAACGATAACCTGGTGGAATCCAACCAGTATGAGTTTTACGAGTTGGGCCTTGGCGAACCCTTTCCGATTTCTTCCGGCCACGGCCTTGGGATTGATCCACTCCGCGATGCGATTGTGAGTCACCTTCCCGAAGTGGCACCCGAAGAAGAGGAAATAGTGGACGACACCGAGTCCGAAGAGGGTGAAGACGGTGAAGATGCGGTGGAGAAGGAAAAAAAGCCCGACGTACCCGATGACCCCCGTATTAAGGTCGCCATCGTGGGTAAGCCCAACGTGGGTAAGTCTTCGTTTATCAACGCGATTCTCAATGAAAACAGAACCATCGTGGACGATAAGCCCGGAACGACCCGGGATGCCATCGACATCGATTTCGAATGGAATGATCAGGAATACGTGCTCATCGACACGGCCGGACTTCGGAAGAAAGCGGGCATCAAGCAGAAGGTAGAACACTTCAGCGTAGCCCGTTCCCTGCGTGCCGTGCGTCGTGCCGATGTGGCCCTGGTGATGATCGATGCCACCGACGGGATGTCGGAGCAGGACAAGCGCATTATTGGCTATGCCCGTGAAAATGGTACGGCCATGGTGCTGGTCTGGACGAAGTGGGATCTTATCGAGGATAAGGCCAAGCGTTTTAAAGATATCGCCAGCGAGATATCCCTGAAAATGGCACAGATTCACTTTGTTCCCTACCTTACGATTTCCAACCTGAGTCGCCAGCGTCTCTTTTCGGTCTTCGAATACATTGAT
>CAXBPH010000264.1:0-9758 GCA_963977445.1 uncultured bacterium
CTGCACCGACCGAGCACACGAGATAAAGCACCACAAACACCGTGGCAAACACGACCACCCCAAATAAACAAAGGGCAAGTCGACAGTCGGGGCCGTCCCCCTGAGTGCCACGTCCCCGGGGACTGCACCGACATAGCACACGATAAAAAGCACCACCAACGCCGTGGCGAACACGACAACCCCAAGCAATCAAAGGGCCATCTGACAGTCGGGGCCGTCCCCCTGAGGGCCACTTCCCCTGGGACTGCACCGACATAGCACACGAAACAAAGCACCACCAACACCGTGGCGAACACGACAACCCCAAATAAACAAAGGGCCATCCGACAGTCGGGGCCGTCCCCCTGAGTGCCACGTCCCCGGGGACTGCACCGACCAAGCACACGAAACAAAGCACCACCAACGCTGTGGCGAACACGACAACCCCAAATAATAAAGGGGCTATTCGACAGTCGGGGCCGTCCCCCTGAGGGCTACGTTTCCAGGGACTGGGCCCTATTCATCTTTCTCTTCATCCAATTCCTGCCAAGCCGCCAGCCTTTTTCGAGACTCCCCCTGACGTCTCAACGAATCTCGCAGTTCCTCCAGTGAGGCAAGGCGTTCTGGCGTTTCCTCTTGATTCAACCGGGCGCGTTTTAATTCTTCTTCCACGCCGGGCAGCGCGATTTCCCCTTGATTCCAAATCATACGCATAATCGTCATATTCAGGAGCAGCCTGGTAACCCGCGTCGCTCGCGATACCTCATCGTTGGGCATCGCCGCTGCCTCACCGGGGTCTTCTGGATATATCGGCTTACCTTCAAGTTTGCCCAAAAGATACCCTACCTCATGCTGGCCTTCAATGCCCTTTTCCCGCATCTCGAGTTCAAGTAGAATTCGATAAGCGTTCTTTCTCGAATAGGGTCTCCGAGTCGCATCGCATGCGATGTTAAACAGCTCCGTTCGCTCTCCCGAAACCAAAAGCTGCGGAAGTCTTTTCACGGCAGAATCCTGCTGTTCCATACTGCGCACGATAGCCATCTGGCGCTGCAGAAAGAGAATGTACTCAGCCTGAAGAGCCTTCGTGGACATTGGCTCTGCGTCCGCACGGTCCAGTGCATCACCAATAAACCTTAAATTTCCTATGTTTTCTTTAATTCTATGTCGACTAAGATTTGATTCCCCATAATTCGATTCTCCTGACCGAATTCTGTCTTGCACTCTCCCTGACAAGAGTCCAAAGAACTCTCTGTCCGTAAGCTCGCCAATTTCCAAATCTGCCAACGCTGCACTACACGCTTCGGACGCCACATGTGAATGGTCTAAGTGTGCCGCTAGAATATCACGCGCTTTTCGCGTACCGATTCGTCCCAGTTCCTTCGCCGCATGGAACTGCAGAAGGTGATGCTCCAAATCAGGCAGCTCTAAGAGCAGGCTTTCCAACGCTTCCGTGTAGGCCGTCAAATCCTCTTCGAACTCCATTTTTGAAAGATAAAGAAGCGTCATGGGGTAGAATATCTCCACGTCACCCCAATTTAAATCGGTCGAATTGCCTTGGAATTCTTCCTTCAACCGCAACAACGCTTCTCTTTCAACAGCCGTATTGCGGCGGCACAATTCAGCAAACAAGCTCATTCGATCCACGGAACGCAGCGCTGGATCTGTCAAGCGTAAGTAAAGGTATTCAGCATCGAGATCGTTGGGCAGTTCGTTAGAAATCTTGACTAGAGTTTTATCATCCGGAAAAGTTTTAACCCAATAGACATAGTGCCCATATGATTGGACCGAGAATAAAACGCCAACCGCAAGCACCCCTATTCTAGCCAAAACCGATTTACTCACATTCGAAGTTGTCTTATACATAGTACATCCCCCTGAGAGCCACTACCCCGGGGACTGCACCGACATAGCACTCGAAACAAAGCACCACAAACGCCGTGGCGAACACGACAACCCCAAATAAACAAAGGGCCATCCGACAGTCGGGGCCGTCCCCCTGAGTGCCACGTCCCCGGGGACTGCACCGACCAAGCACACGAAAAAAAGCACCACCAACGCCGTGGCGAACACGACAACACCAAGCAATCAAAGGGCAAGGCGACAGTCGGGGCCGTCCCCCTGAGGGCCACCTTCCGTCGCCCAAATCAATCCTATTCCACCAGCGTCGGCCGGATAACCACAACATCGACGTGTTCTCCATCCGTTTCAACAATCTGGAGAAACCACATACCCGCATGCTCCGGCGACCAGAGCATATTACTCTCCAGGTTACAGCGGTCGCTAACCGTTTTTCCATCAACCGGCTCACCGGCCACCCGGCGCTCGTAGTTAATTACAAGCTCAACCCCGGTAAGCTCCTCGCTTTCGTAAACACCCGTTGGCAAGACAGCCAGTTTCAGCCCCATTTCACTACCTGCAGCCAGTGGGACCTTACTCTCCGTAACCGCCGGGCCAATTTCGATAGTAGCCTGCTGTCCCAAGGGTGTAGTCAATCTTGGTCGGGCCAGAATTTCCCCGTCACTATTTCCTGAGCATTTCTCCAACGCCGCCTCACAGTTCGCCCACGATTCTCCATCCAGAGCCACGACAGACATTGCCTGCTCGTCCGCCAGCATGCCCGCCAACGTCACGCCGTCGGCGAATTGCATATCCGCATCGCGGTCGAGTTCGACGATCCAAGCCTCAATGGTAATCGTCCCCCGCTGCTCATCCACCATCTTAGCGGGAGCAGCGTTATTCTCCCCACTCGGATTATCGACCACGGGCTCAATGGTTCTTGTTGCCAAATCAACTTTAACTGTTTTCTCCTGATACGCCGAGGCCACCCCCTCGTCATCCCGTACTTCCCGAAGGGCATCCTCAAATACCACAAACCCGGCAGGATCAAAATCAAGACGGGGTGCAGTAATGGTTGTATCGTCTATTGTTGCACTGATATCACCGCGAATCTCGACACGGCCAGAGTCTTCATCGCGCGGATAAATCGTGAGACGTTCGCCTGTGATCATGAGAATTCTTGTACCGGGGGCTTCGCTTTCGAAAAATATTCGACCGTTGTCGAGATTCTCTATAGTCCCGGTCTTTCCGACCGTCAGATACACGAGTCCTGACACGTCCATGCTAAAGTTTTGACCCTCAGGGCCCTGGTTTCGTTCATCACCCTCCGCCGGGGCACGCCCAGGCAATACCCAGCCGCTAAGCACGAGGAGAGCTACCGCCGCCACATAACCCGACCCCGTCGAAGCAACACGGCGCTCGGCCAACGCGCGACGGACACGCAAATCAACAACGTGGAAGGCATCCGCCATACCCACGGTGGCCCATTGGGTCGACGGCACCGACACACGCTCGGCAACACGCACCAGGGTCTTCGAATAGGCCACACCATCGGCGATACCCCGCGCCAAGACCAGGTCATCGCAGCAAAATTCCCGTTCTTCCCGTATCCGGCGGTTCAGCCACCACACGAGGGGATTCCACCAAAGCAGGGCCTGAACGAGCGCTTGAACACCGTTTACCAGAACATCACGACGCTTTACGTGGGCCAATTCATGGGCCAGCAAAATGTCCAGCGACTCGACAGGCATGGCGACGGCCCAATGAGGCAATACGATGTAGGGCCGCACGATACCGCCCGTCTGGGGTGTCTGCGCCGATGTGCTGACGCGCAATGGGGGCACACGGCGCAGCCCCATGCGCTGCGCAATAGCATGCAATCGTTCATGAACCGATTGCGCTTGCGGCACCGCGTTGCGCCACAACCGACGGGCAACGGTCATCTGCCGAGCGATATGATAGAGGATGGCCATCCCGCCGACCAGTTGCACCATCAGGAGCCAGCTATACCACGTCAAGGCTGGCCGCGGTGCCACCGTCACCTGGTCCAACAGCAACACCTCGCCCGCTTCTATCGTGGGGGGACCCAACGACACGGTCATATCGGGGGCCGTCAGGGACTGCGCAGGCGGCCGTTCCATCAGGTGAGACATCAGGTCGCTGAATCCATAGGACATACCAACCACCGGCGGCATGGCCAGTTTGAGTAACACGACCAATAGCAGCCCGTAACGCATCCCAGGGCGCAAGAATTTCGCCCCGTATAGAATTATACCAACCACGACCAGGAGGACCACCCCCTGCCATGTCGACGTTAACGTCCACTGCCACCAGACTGCCGCAGCCCAATTCATATGTTCGATAGCCCCATTCATGCTTCTTCCCCTTGTTTTTTCTCCTGGTCATCCAGGAGTTTCCGTAAGGCCTGAAGTTGTTCCACACTGAGCGGTTGCTCTTCGAGAAACATAGACACCAGCGGAACCGGGTTGCCGCCAAAGACCCGCTCCACAAGATTACGCACCTGCTCCTTCCCGACGGAACGCCCACGCTTGTTGGGGCTATACACAAAGGAACGCTGTCCAGGAATCTTGCGATGAGAAACGAGGTCCTTCGCCTCCAACCGTCGTAGAAAGGTGATCACCGTCGGTTGGGCCCACCCAGTCTCCTCCGAAAGGGCTTCGTACAATTCCCCCGTAGTTGCTTCATTCAAATCCAATAGCGCCTGGAGGACGCGTGCTTCTGCTTCTGACATAATCGGTGCCATAGTATCTCCTTCGTTGATCCCATTATGTTTTACAAATGTAAATTGTGTCAAGCTCAATTTACGTTTGTAAAACAAGAGGGCTGCGCCAACAAAAAAGGACGTGGCGAGCGGCAACGGGGACTGCACCGACCAAGCACACGAGATAAAACACCACCAACACCGTGGCGAACACGACAACCCCAAATAAACAAAGGGCTATACAACAGTCGGGGCCGTCCCCCTGAGGGCGACTTACCCTGAGCGACTGAGTGCCCCAATCGTGCCACGCGATTCGACAACGTCGATTCGTGTGCGAAAAGCGTAAATAAATCTGCGCCAACGGAGAACACGACCGCGAGGGCAATTTGCTGCCCATCAACCAATAGTCCCCTGAGGGGCACGTCCCCGGGGACTGCACCGACATAGCACACCAGATAATGCACCAGAAACGGCTTGGCGAACACTACGACCCAAATTAATCAAAGGGCTATTCGACAGTCGGGGCTGTCCCCCTGAGGGGAAGTCTGCCCTCGGGGAAGTCTCCCCTACCCAAAAAACTCCGGCAACACCTCCCGGGCAATCCCACGCAATCGCGGCACCTCCCCCACGGGTATAGCGCGGTACGGCCAACGCATGCGTTCCCCCACATCCGCCCAGCCCCCAATCAGTGCGAGGAGACGATCACACGCCGCATCGCAATAATGCCCCTCCACGATAAAGGGCACCATGTGGTCGACGATGAACCCCCGTATGCGCCCTTCCAGTTCCAACGCGGCGGCACTATCCGTCGTCATCAGATGGGTCCATTGTTGGGCCGCCTTGGGATTCAGGCAGGCCACGTTGGAATAGGCCCCATGGGCACCCCGTGCCATCCCCGTCGCAAGATGGTGGCCCGGCACAAAGACACTGAGTCCCCCGGCATGCTTTTTCATCGCCCCATACCAATCCCCGTCCCCACCGGCCAATTTAACGCCCACCAGGCCGGGAAACTTCGCCGCGAGCCTGCCCAGTTCTTCACAGTTCAGTTTTCGCTTGGCATGGGGCGGATTATAGAGCACGAGGCCAATATCCCCCGCCGCCTCGCTCATACGGCCAAAGAAGTTGTCGATTTCTTCGTCGGAAGGTGCAAACCAGTCGGGTAAAGCCACTTGAATGGCCCCGGGTGCCAAATGCCGGATCGCCTCAAGTCGCCCGAGGGAAATGGTGGCGCTCATGTGACTCACCCCGATTTGAAAGGGCATAGCCGCCGCCTCACAACGCTCCGCGAGACATTCAGAAACGCGAAGAAATTCATCGTCACTCACACAGTGGAATTCACTGGCACTGCCGAAAACATAAATTCCATCCACACCCATACTCAGCAAAACATCGATCTCGTCAGCGACCCGGCCCATGTCCAGGGAATCGTCCCCATTCCAGGCGAGCAATACGGTAGCCCAATTCCCACGAATTTCTTCGGAACGTAGCGGTTTCATATTTCCTTCAATACCTTTCCCGGTGTATCCAGAGCGCGACCACACGATGCAAAAATAGCGTGATACCTGCGGTACCACGCTATTGAGTGTAACTTAATTAATCATTGGAGCCTATTCGATGGGACCGCCGTTGGCCTTCATCACTTCTTCAAGCGTTACCGGTGCGCCGTCACGGCGTTTGCTCTCATCGGCTGCTTCCATAAAGGCAAACATTTCGATGGTCTCTTTATTGTCTACGGGCACCACGCCGGTCTGGAAAAACTTCACGACCTCAACCAGCAGGTCCTCATAACCGCCGCCACCGCCTTGGTGCGCGACCGACTTCGTCCCGAACAAAATAACCTGATGGGGTGTGCTCTGATTGCGAAGGCCACGGAGCGTGCCAACCTTGCCGTCACTCCACGTACCCGTTACCACATCGGTATTCTCCGTGTGGGTACGCACGACGCTCACGCAACCCGTTCCCATGGCAGTGAACAGAGCTTCCGTGGGATGCACGCCATACCAGAAAAAGTCGGGGTGATGTTCTTCAATGGTGCTGGGACCGTAAGAAATTGCGCCACGTAGCTCCCCAACATCCTGGGCCATGAGCTCTTTCATTCCGCTGTAATAGCGATAGGAAGAGGAACTGAACCACTTTACATCGTGTTTCTTGCCGAGTTTGTAAATCTCAATGGCATCTTTCAACGTACCGGCCACAGGCTTGTCGATAAAGACGGGCAATCCGGCGGCAAACACAGGCTTGACCTGCTCCAGGTGGGGACGGCCGTCGACGCTCTCCAGCAACACGGCGTCGACCATGGTGCAAAGCTCTTCGATGGTGTCGACAATTTTAACGCCATAGTCGTCGCGCAGGGTCGTCGTGTAGCCTTCAACACGGCTGTAGCTGGACTCAATATCGTCGCTGCCGCCCTTGAATGCGGCAACAACTCTTGCCCCTGGAATGTGGTTGGCTTGGGTGTCATCGTTAAGAATTTTTGTAAAGGCAGTAACGTGGGACGTGTCCAACCCGATAATACCGAGTTTGATAACGTCTTCGGCCTGTGCGCCCAGGGCACCGACGCCGGCGGCCGCAGTGACGGCTACAGCGCGAAAGAAAGTTCTGCGATTCAATTTCATTCTTGGCTCCTTCAGAAGATATTGGGGTCTGCGAAACGCTGGTGTACATCTGGAATCAACGCCCGCGAGGGTCTTGCATCATAATGGGTGTCTGGGGACCGGTTCAAACCGGCAAAAATCATGGCGTTAGAAAAACGAACGGGGCGAACCGGGTTCACAGCAAAGGCTACCCCCTGCCTTCACCCGGCCTGCCCCGTCCACATTTCAGTCTGCCATTGTATAGTGCGCCCACCTCCTTGGCGGCAGGCTCACCATCACGCAAAACTATACTGAGGAATCTTCAACGTTTCACCATCTTTCATGGCGGATTCGTGGGCGACGATACCGGCGACCGTCATGTTAAGGCCCCAGGCAATATCGACGAGGGGTTTACGCTCCTGCAATATGGAATGGATGAATTCCTCGGTCAGATACCCATGGGATCCGCCGTGGCCACCGGCGGGCATACCAGGAGGCAGTGCGGGTTTCGCAAGGGATTCCGGGGAAATCTCTTTGAGGCCCTGAAAGGTTGTTCCCTGCATCGCGCCCTTATCCCCACGGACCCGACCGACTTCGCCGTGGTATCCCGGGGTATCCCAGCTTACGACCATCCGTGACATACCGCCACCGCTCGTGCGGAATAGGGCCACTTCCGTGCCGAAGGGGTTTTTGTAGATATTGTTTTCCGGCTTGAGGTGCTCCACCACACTGGGAATACCCATGCAGGATACTTCGGTAAAGCTCTCCCCCGTGACGCAGTTCAGATAGGCATTGGAATGGGTCGGATAGAGTTGGGGCGGCATGCCAATGCGCCAACCCTTGTAGGAATCGATGGGCGTATCCATGTAATGGTAGTACTCGCCCTCGGTGTAGACCATACGCCCGAAGTCACCGGCTTCGTAAATCTTCCGCATGCCATAGCAATCACCACGGAAGGCCGACGTCTCAAAGAGCATATAGTTCATGCCCGTGCGCTTCACCGTTTCAAAGAGCTGGTCGGCTTCTTCCAGGGAGCCAAAGGTGCAGGGAACGGCGCAACCTACGTGCTTCCCGGAATTCATCACGGCCATGCAGTGCTGGGCGTGACTCGGCGCATCGGTGGCCACAAAAACGGCCTCGATGTTGTCATCCTTCACCAACTCTTCCAGGGAAGGATAGGTCTTCGCGCAGTTAACCGCTTTCGCCAGGGCCGCGCAATTCTCCGGGATAAGATCGCTCACGGCGACGATTTCCACGTTGGGGTGGTTCTGGAAGCCGAAGGACGCACCAAAACGGCACACGCCATAGCCCACGATGCCAACACGAATCTTCCGATCAGAGAAAGGTTGCCATACGGCACTTTCGTCAACGGTAGTCTTTGTTTCGTCAAAACCCTGGATGGTCTTGTCGGCGGCAAAGGCGCTGCTCGCACCCAGCACGCCCGCGCCCATGGAAAGTTGACGCAGAAAGCCGCGTCGGGAATTATTCGCCATTGTTCATACTCCTCATAACGTTGTATCTATCCAATCATCGTCGCTAAGGGTGGGCCAGACCGCCCACCGATCATGCGAAGGTGTATTGGGGGATTTTCAATGTTTCGCCGTCTTTCAGAGCGGACTGGTGGGCCACGATGCCCGCCACGGTCATATTCAAGCCCCACGCAATATCCACAAGGGGTTTTCTGTTCTGCAGAATAGAGTGAACGAATTCATTGGTCAAGTAACCATGGGAACCCCCATGGCCGCCCGCGGCCATGCCTTCCGGAAGCGGTGGTTTTGCAATCACCGCCGCCGGGACCTCTTTGAGTCCCTGAAATGCCGTGCCCGTCATGGCCCCTTTATCGCCACGAACCCGTCCCATTTCACCATGGTATCCGGGCGTATCCCAGCTCACGACCATGCGCGACATGCCGCCGCCACTGGTCCGAAACAGGGCGACTTCCGTGCCAAAGGGGTTCTTATACACATTGTTCTCCGCCTTCAGGAAGTCGATGACGCTGGGGATGCCCATACAGGAGACTTCGGTGAAGCTTTCGCCCGTAACGCACGTGTGGTAAGCGTTGGAATGGGTCGGGTAAAACTGAGGCGGCAAGCCGATACGCCATCCCTTGTAGGAGTCAATGGGCGTGTCCGTGTAGTGATAGTATTCCCCTTCGGAATACACCATGCGTCCAAAATCACCGGCTTCAAAGATTTTACGCATGCCGTAGCAATCATCGCGGAAGGCCGACGTCTCAAAGAGCATGTAGTTCATACCCGTGCGCTTCACCGTCTCAAAAAGCTGATCGGCCTCTTCCAGGGAACCAAACGTGGACGGAACGGCGCAGGCAACGTGCTTTCCAGAGTTCATCACCGCCATACAGTGCTGAGCGTGGCTGGGCGCATCGGTGGCCACGAAAACGGCCTCGATGTTGTCATCTTTTACGAGTTCTTCGAGGGAAGGGTAGGTCGTGGCACAGTTAACCGCTTTTGCCAATCCCGCGCAATTTTCGGGGTTGAGATCGCTGACCGCGACAATGTCTACGTTGGGGTGATTCTGAAAGCCAAAAGCGGCACCAAAGCGGCAAACGCCATAGCCCACGATACCCACACGGATCTTCCGATCAGAGAAAGGTTGCCATACGGCACTTTCGTCAACGGTAGTCTTTG
>CAXBPH010000265.1:0-9707 GCA_963977445.1 uncultured bacterium
GTCGGTATCCCATCAACGTTTTTGCCCTTGCCCAACGGGTGCATGGTCCCAGTTACGTAAGCATGGAGTCTGCGCTGAGCTACCACGGCTGGATTCCCGAGGCGGTTCGGGTGTGCACCAACGCAAGCTTGGGGAATGGGAAGGAATTCCGCACGCCACTCGGCGTCTTTTCGTACGAGCGGGTCCCGCAGCGGGTATTTTATGTTGGCGTGGAGCGGCTGGACGAGGGAGAGCACGGTATTACATTCATGGCGACACCTGCCAAGGCCCTCGCAGACTATTACTATGTCCGTCGCCCGAGCTGGACGACCATCCACGACGCCGTAGGCAGTCTGCGTATTGAGCCAGAGGATCTGGGTGAGGTGTCGGCAGAAGAAATTGACGAACTGGCAGCCAACTACCGAAACCGCCGCGTTCTGGCCTTCCTCGCCGACTGGCGGTCCACGGTGGTTCTATGAGTATCCGTATTATACAAGAGCGGCTGAATCAGCAACTTTGGGAAACTCAACTCGCGGAGCAACAGGCTCTCCGCGAGATTATCCAAGAAGTAATTCTAGCCGCGTTGGGGCGGGGCGATTTCTTCAAGCACGCCCTCTTCCAAGGAGGTACTTGCCTGCGTATTTTCCATGGGCTGGATAGGTTTTCGGAGGACCTGGACTTCATTCTTCGAGAGCCGAATCTCCAATTCAATTGGACCAATTACGTAAATCAAATCAAAAATGAAGTGGAGGCCTATGGCCTGAATTTTGCAAGCAAGGACAAGAGCGAACTTAACACGACCGTAAAAAAAGTATTTCTCAAGGAGGATTCCCTCGGTAAAGTCTTGACGCTCCAATATGCACCAAGGACGGGTCCCGCAAAGCAGATTCGTATCAAGCTCGAGGTCGACACGAATCCGCCGAAGGGCAGCGGGTTTGAAATAAAGCATACGACGTTTCCGCTCTCATCTTCGGTTGTGGTGCAGGACCTTCCCAGTCTATTCGCAGGTAAAATGCATGCCCTGTTGTGCCGTTCTTACATCAAGGGACGAGACTGGTACGACTTCGTCTGGTACACAAACCACGTTACGCCGATAAACTATCGATTCTTGTCTTCGGCTTTGAATCAGTGTGGCCCGTGGGCCGGCAGCAATCTGGTAGTCGACTCGGACTGGGTAGTAGAACACCTCGCGACAAAAATACAAAACTTAGACATGCAAAAGGTCGCGGACGACGTGCTGAATTTCGTCTCCGAAGCGGACCGAACTTCCCTGGAATCTTGGTCGGCAGGGTATTTTCTTGACCGCTTGGAGGTTTGGGCGCAGCGGCAAGGATAGGTGGCCCCGCACATCACCTCCCCATTAGATTTGCCCCAGGGCGCATACCCACCGAATCTCCAGCATGGAATCGTAGTCCCCGAAGGTGGGATAGGCTTCCCAGTTCCACAAAACGTTCATCTTGCCGGTGCGCGAAGCCAGTACGCCGTCCTGAAAATGATGCTTTTCAAAGTGGGCCTTGCCGCCTTCCTGAAAGGTGTATTCCTCGGTTATCGCAACCGAATCGCAGTCACCCCGATACGCGCGGTGGGTCGCCGCACTCAGAAATACGTTCTCGTTCTCCCGCTCTTCGAACTGGCACGTCAGGTAGTCCCGATATCCGTGGTCCAACATCGTTAACTCGATCAGCGCACCTTGGAACTTGATCGACGATATGTACCGGTTGCTACCCATGCACGGGGCGGTGGCTACAACCGTATAAGGATTGCGCCCTTCGTGGCACGAATGAGCGACAGTTCTACCCAGATGTTCCTCCGGTTTCTTTTTCCATCGGTGCCAATGGCTATAGTACTCATATTGGAACAAGCTTCGGTGCTCCCGACAGTTTGCGGCCCATCCATATGCTGGGCCGGTCACGCAGCCCATACGCATGGAATTATACCCGGACTTTCCTTTTCGCTGCCAAGCTCGCCTCTGAAAGCGGCACCTCCTGTCGCTGAGCGCTGGCGACAACGCCCCCCTTTCCCCTCGTTCCCAAGCTCCGCTTGGGAATGCAGTCCCCGGAGCTCCGCTCCGAAAGTTTAGCCTCGTGTCGCTGAGCGTTGTAATCGACCGCGCCGCCCCTTGACAACAAACGACTTCTTCGCTATACCTGTAGACTCCGTTCAGAATTCCACTGTCGGGCAAGAGCATTAGCAAGGGAGGCAATACCAATGGGTCGCAGTCGCTACGACTTCGGGGATCCGGAAGCACCCCATTTCATGACCTGTACCACGCTCGATTGGACGCCGGTTTTCACCCGCCCCGACACTGTCGAGATTCTGCTGAATAGTATTCGATTCCTCCAGCGCGAAAGTGGTCTGAAAGTCTACGGCTACGTCATCCTCGAGAATCACATGCACTGGATCGCCCAATCCAAGGATCTGCCCAACGACGTGAAACGATTAAAATCCTTCACTGCACGCAAAATCGTGGACTACTTCGAGGAGTTTCATGTTCGCGGGGTGTTGGACAAACTTGCCTATGGCAGAAAACGCCACAAATCCGACTGCGGCTACCAAGTCTGGCAGGAAGGCTCCCACCCGCAGGAAATAGTCAGCGCCGACATGTTGAGGCAGAAACTGGATTATATTCACATGAACCCGGTCATGCGCGGCTACATTGACGAACCCACCTGTTGGCGTTATTCGAGTGCGAGGAATTACGCCGACCGCGACGGATTGCTGGAGGTGTTCGTGGACTGGATGGGATAGACGTCGCTGCGGAGCGGAGCTCCGGGGACTGCATTCCCAAGCAGAGCTTGGGAACGAGGAAACACACCTGTTGGCGTTCTTCGAGTGCGAGGAATTACGCGGACCGTGACGGGTTGCTGGAGGTGTTCGTGGACTGGATGGGATAGACGGGGCGGAGCTCCGGGGAATGCATTCCCAAGCAGAGCTTGGGAACGAGGACAAAGACGGAGCTGCGGAGCGGAGCTCCGGGGATTGCATTCCCAAGCGAAGCCTGGGAGTGAGAGGAAAAGGTGGTCTGTGGGAGGAATTTACTTTTGCCTATACGCTTGTGTACTCTGATTGGAGGCGCAGCCCTCCACGGGCCGCAGCATTCAAGGTTGTACCCCCATGTCCGTACTACGCAGTTATTCTATCGCACTGGGCTGTCTGGCTCTCGCCACCACCGCCACTGCCGAGCCCCTTTCTTTTGGCCGGGACATCCGCCCGATCCTTTCGAGCAAGTGCTTCAAGTGCCACGGCCCCGATGAAGGTTCACGGCAGGCGGAGCTTCGGTTGGACACCTTTGCGGGGGCGACGACGGCTCCGGAGGATGGCACGGCGGCCATCGTGGCGGGTGATGCTTCGCAGGGTAAATTCTTTGAGCGCATCCTTTCCCACGACCCGGACGAGCGCATGCCGCCGCCTGAAATCAATCCTGCCCTGGATGATGCCACGGTGGCCCTGCTCAAACAGTGGGTTAGCGAAGGGGCCATCTATGAACCCCACTGGTCTTTCGTAAAACCCGAAAAGGCACCCCTCCCTCAGCCTGCCAACCCGTTGTGGCTCCGCAATGCCATCGATTTTTTCATCGGGAAGGGCCTCGAAGACGTGGGACTTGCTCCCGCGCCCGAGGCGGATAAGTATACCCTCATCCGCCGGGTTTATCTGGATCTTACCGGCCTCCCCCCTTCACCCGAGGCGGTAGAGGCCTTCATCGCGGACACGAGTCCTGTGGCGTATGAGAAAGTGGTGGAAGAGTTGCTCGCGTCGCCTCGCTATGGCGAGCGGTGGGCCCGCATCTGGCTCGATATTGCCCGGTATGCCGACACGAAGGGCTATGAAGCGGACCGACATCGGGACATGTGGCGCTTTCGGGATTGGGTCATTGACGCGTTCAATGCGGATATGCCCTTTGATGAATTCACCCTTGAGCAGCTTGCGGGCGATATGTTGCCGGATGCCTCGATGGAACAGCAACTGGCCACGGCGTTTCATCGCAACACCATGACCAACGACGAGGGCGGCACGGACAACGAAGAGTTCCGCACGGCGGCGGTGATTGACCGGGCCAACACGACGATGGAGGCCTGGATGGGTATGACCCTGGCCTGTGCGCAGTGCCACACCCACAAGTATGACCCCATCACCCATCGCGAGTACTACCAGTTTTATGCCTTCTTCAATCAGACGGAGGACGCCGACCTCTTCCCCGAGGAATCGCCGGTGTTGCCTACGCCTACGCCGGACCAGCAGCAGGAGATTGATTTTCTCAGCCAGCGCCTCAATCGGGTTAGCGAACTGTTCAACAATTCCCTGCCGGAACGGACGGCGGGGCAGGAAGCTTGGGAAGCACAGCTTCAATTGGACGGCGGTGGCAGCCCCATCACGAGTCCCTGGGAAGCGCTGGGTCCTATCACCCAGGAGAATTTTGAGGCGGCCTATGATGCCGATGGTGGCATCGATGTGACCGCGAAGGAGCTCGCGACGCCCGAAGGACTGGCGTGGGTTGAGCATGCCGAGTGGGCCGATGCTACGGTACACGAGCTCGAAGGTCAGGTAGCGATCACCTACCTCCGCCGAACGATTACGACGGCCGAGCCTCTGGCCTACCCCATCAAAGTGGGAAGCAACGACGCGATTCGTATCTGGCTGAATGGTGCCGAAGTCCACAGCAATAAGATTCAACGGGGCATCACCCCGGCTTCGGACGCGGTGACCCTCTATCTCGCCGCAGGTAAGAACCTGCTGTTGATGAAGATTGTCAATGCGGGTGGTGCCTATGCCTTCTCGTATGAGTCGTCCTTTTCGGGTATTCCTGAAAACATTGTGGAAATCGCACGATTGGCGCTGGATGCACGTAGTGCAACGCAATCGGCCGATCTCCGGCTGTATTATCGGGACAACATCGCTCCCGAATTGGCTCCGGTGCGCCAGCAACTCGCGGACATTCGCGGGGAACTGAAAAAAGTCAGTGATGCCGTTCCCAAGACGCCGGTCTTACGGGAATTGCCGCCGGACCAGCAACGAACGACCCATATTTTCGAAAAGGGTAGTTTCATGAGTCCGGGTGCCGAGGTGATTCCCGCCACGCCTGCGGTATTCCCTGCCATGCCCTATGATGCCCCCAGAAATCGTTTGGGTCTGGCAGCGTGGCTGGTGGATGAGAATAACCCCCTTACGGCACGGGTGCTGGTTAATCGCTTCTGGACCCAGTTTTTTGGCGTCGGCATTGTAGAGACGGCGGAAGATTTCGGCACCCAGGGTGAGTTGCCCGTCAACCAGCCCTTACTCGATTGGCTTGCTGTGGAACTCATGGAACAGGGCTGGTCTATGAAATCCCTCTGCCGCATCATCGTCAACTCGGCGACCTACCGTCAGGCCCCCACCCTCGACGCCCTGCGGCTGGAGAAGGACCCCAACAACCGGTTGATCTCCCGGGGACCTCGGTTCCGACTTGAAGCGGAAATGGTGCGGGATCAGGCGCTGTCCATTGCGGGCCTTCTGAGCGACGAGATGCACGGCCCCTCGGTGAAACCGCCCCAACCGGATGGCATCTGGCAGATCGTGTATAGCGGTGACCAGTGGGCCACCAGTGAGGGTGAAGATCGCTATCGCCGTGGACTGTATACCTATTGGCGTCGCACGTCGCCCTATCCCTCTATGTTGGCCTTTGATGCGCCCTCTAGGGAAGTGTGCACGGTGCGCCGCATTCGTACGAATACCCCGCTGCAGGCATTGGTGACCCTCAATGACCCGGTTTATATCGAAGCGGCCCAGGCCATGGCCCGGCGGGTGCTGGACGAGGCCCCTTCCGGCGAAATCGCTGACCAGGTGGATTATGCCTATCTCCTTGTCGCCTCTCGCCCTGCGAGCGATGGAGAGCAGCAGAAAGTCGCTGAACTCCTCGCCAATGAGCGTGCCCACTTCAGCGTTGACGTCGCGGAAGCAGAGAAAATGGCCACCGATCCCCTGGGCCCCCTTCCGGCTGGCGCGGATGCGGCGGAATTGGCCTCCTGGACTGTGGTCAGCAATGTATTGTTGAATCTCGATGAAGTGTTAACGAAACGGTAAATTTGACACGCGAAATGGTCTGTGGGTGCTGTAACGCCCCGTGCACTTGTTCTGACGTAGGATATAATTACATATACAATATTCCAAAAGTTTAAGTACCACGGCGGAGTCCTTCTTGGAGCCTCACACCCACAAAGCCACTCGTGCCTCGTGTCTGTGTAGGTGGCACCCGTAGACACGATTGAATCAAGTGAACGACCCGTCGCTCGGACAAAGATACAGAGAAACTATCGTGGCCCCTGGGGCCACATGATAATGAGGTTAGCGATATCATGAATCCCTATATGGAACATATGCGTGGGCTCACCCGCCGTCATTTTCTCCAACGCTCCGGCGCGGGTATCGGTGCGGCGGCCCTCAGTTGCATCCTCGGCCAGGATAGTTTCGGGATGGAGGCCAAGGCCCGTTCGCTGGCGCCCCATTTCGCCCCGAAAGCCAAACGCATCATCTATCTCCACATGGCCGGCTCGCCACCCCAGCTCGACCTCTTTGATTATAAGCCCAAATTAAAAGAACTGAATGGCGAGAAGTGTCCCGACTCTTTTCTGGAGAATGAACGCTTCGCCTTCATCAAGGGCCACCCGACGATTTTGGGCTCCCCCTATAGTTTCCAGCAGAACGGCGAGAGCGGTGCCTGGATGTCGGAGTTGCTGCCCAACCTTCAAAGCGTGGCGGATGAGCTGTGCGTGGTTCGCAGCATGCATACGGACCAGTTTAACCACGCCCCCGCCCAGTTGTTTCTCTATACGGGTTCGCCCCGATTGGGACGGCCTTCCATGGGCTCCTGGCTGACTTATGGGCTGGGATCGGAAAACGAAAACCTTCCTGGCTTTGTGGTGCTGGTATCGGGCGACAAGACGCCCTCGGCGGGCAAGAGTGTGTGGGGCAGCGGATTCCTCCCCACCATTCACCAGGGCGTGCAGTGCCGCACGAGTGGTGATCCCGTGCTGTACGTTTCCGACCCGCCGGGGATGTCCCGCGACAATCGTCGGACCAGCCTGGATGCCTTGAATGACCTGAATGAAATGCACTTCGCCCAGGATGCCGACCCGGAAACACAAACCCGAATTTCCCAATATGAACTCGCCTATCGCATGCAGCTGTCTGTGCCGGAGGTGATGGACATTGCCGACGAACCCGCCAGCGTCCATGAGCAATACGGCACGGAACCGGGCAAGACCTCCTTTGCCAACAATTGCTTGCTCGCCCGCCGCCTGGTGGAGCAGGGTGTGCGCTTCGTGCAGCTATTCGACTGGGGCTGGGACACCCACGGCACGGGCCCCACGGACGACATCGTCACCCAGCTTTCGAAAAAATGTAAGCAGACCGACCAGCCCATCGCGGCGCTGTTGAAAGATTTGCGCCAGCGGGGCCTCCTCGATGAGACCCTGGTAATCTGGAGTGGTGAATTTGGCCGCACGGCGATGAATGAAGGACGAAACGGCTCCACCTTCCTGGGCCGGGACCACCACCCCCATGCCTATAGCATCTGGATGGCCGGTGGCGGCGTCAAGGCCGGTGCACAGGTGGGTGCCACCGACGAAATGGGTTATCGTATCGTGGAGAATCCGGTGCACGTGCACGATTTCCAGGCGACGGTCTTGCACCTCATGGGCTTCGACCACGAACGGCTCACCCACCACTACCAGGGCCGGGATTTCCGACTGACCGATGTTCATGGCAACGTGCGGCCGGAGTTGATGGCGTAGGGGTGGATGACGGCGAGGAGCAATTTGAAACTCGAAAAGTTTTGTAGGTAGTTCATCGCAGTCCGCTCCTGAATTATCTGACGATAATCAGCAGTTGGAGGCATAACCAATGAATTCCGAGTGGATGGTTCTTTGCTCATCCCATCTTCTCACTGCCACTCTTGGCCTTTGACGTTGATTCGCAGTAGTCAAGATTAGTTGTCGCTTGGCTCGAGAAATCCCAACAAAAAATTTGCATCGAACTACATTCTGATCGTCACCCCAAAAAGCTTGGCTCTCCACACCTAGGATTATCACCGTATCGAATTCAAGCCCTTTACTCTTGTGAATGGTCAATATTCGAATTGCATCATCCTTCGCTAGAGGGCTCAATGCTTTGGAAAGCTCCGGCTCGCGCGCCAATGATTCGGCAATGAACCTTTTTGTTTTCTTGAGCAACTCCTCTCGCCAGCGTTTGTTCTCGTAATCTGGAGAAAGCCTCATAATCCTTTCTTTACCAAATGTTCTCATGAATCCCTTGACTGAATTCCAGATCGCATCGATCTCACCACTTAGTAATTTCTTCTTTTCTTCCCTGAGGAAAACATCCCATTTCGCCCTCTGCCTATCCCTACTATCTTCCTCCAATGAGGAATCATCAAGCTGGTCCATCAGCCTAGAATAGGCCTCTGGCTCGCGCTGACCACAAAGAACCAATAGATAGTCAAGCACTAGCCGAACCACCGGCTCTACAGAGAAATCTTGGAGATCTTGTTCATTTCGATAGGGAATCCCATTGCTTTGCAATTCAAGCATAAGTTGCTCGGCGTACTGCTCAGCCTGTTGAGAAACTAAAACGGCAATTTCAGATTTCGGGATACCGTCAACTTCAATCCATTGATTGATTTGCTTGACTAGACTCGTTGCTTCCTCGTGACTACTCAAATAATTTTGTACCTCGATCAATCCAGCATCACCGGCAACCATATCCTCGGGCATCACTGAATTTGGATCAAGCACGCTAATGATTTCATTCTGCATACGAAGAAGCTTTGGCTGTGAACGAAAATTGATATACATATTTAAGGCAACTGCGTGAAAATCACGCGCAAAGTTTTCGAAATTCCCTTCCAATGCCCCTGCCCAGCCCATAATCATTTGCTTGGTATCGCCGACAGCAGTGAGACGCACGTCCGTTCCCTGAAAGAGGTGTGTAAGGAACCTGTATTGTTGGCTTGTACAATCTTGAAACTCATCCAAGAAGACGTCGCTATAGGTTTGACGCATCGCGTTTCTCAATTGAACAGACGACTCAAGAATTTCTAACGCGAGCGGCACCAAATCACCAAATTCAATTTGACTACGAAAAACTCTCGGATGTCCGATGCTAAAATCTGCATCCAGTACATTCTGACCCGTTAGTAAAGGGCGAAATCTCCTGATAAATCCAAGAGCTAATGCATCGAATGTGTAGCTATCAAAGCGACTGGCATGAAATTTTCCAGTCCTTAACTGAACCCTTTCTCTTAGGTTCCTACTGGCGTCTTTCTTAAAAGAAACTGCGAGAATACGCTTCGGATATCTGCAAGATCCTGTACGCAGTAGAAAGTCTGCTCGTTGAGCCAACATTTCTGTTTTTCCTGCCCCTGGACCAGCAGTAAGAGCCAAGGAACGCGTTTGTTCTTTCACCGCTAGAAGGGCGTTCGGCTCAAGGGCTAAGCCATCCGTAGGTATCCACTCATCGACATCGATCATTCAGGAATATCCTTGAGTTTCTGAATAACAGCATCAATCATGCGGCTCCATGAATCCGGCATGTCGGATAGAAGATTTTCATCGCCAATTTGCGATAATGCATCTATGTGCCACGCCGGCTTACTGCCTGATTTGAATCGCTTCTTGTAAGTAATAAACAGCTTCTTTTCGTCAGAAGTGGACCCCGGATTCTGGACAGTGCGTTAAGTGTATCTCCTTGAGTATTCT
>CAXBPH010000266.1:0-9693 GCA_963977445.1 uncultured bacterium
ACGAACTTCATTTCTCCACTCCCTGCTTCAATGTGATGGCCTTGAGCGATGGAAGCTCCCCGTCGTGTGCAGACAAGTCCCGCTTCACTGAGGCATTCTGGGGATCGCCGAGAACTTCCATGAGATTGAGGTTCACGAAGCCAACTTCGCCCCCTTCCTTGGTGTTCTTACTGATAACGATAGCGCGATCGGCGGGCAGGGATCCGTCTGCATATTTTTCGCGATTAACCACGCCATCCCACACGACATCCGGCAAGGGCGAGCCACCGATCCGTGCGATAAGCGCCCCACTTTCCCCCGCAGGTGCCGCGCCGCAGTCGCCGAAGGCATTGTCGTGAATATGAATCGCTTCGGGATAGGGATAATAGTTCGCGTCGGTTATGGGTTTGAGCGTAGCAAGATAACTCAACAAGAGCACATTGGTTGTGCCGTGCCCGCTGATCGTATTCTTGAAGACCTCTACGCTGCTATTGGCCATGATCATCACCCCGGTTCCCGTGGGTACGGTAGCGACGATGTTACCGGCCGGGGCAAAATTGGGGGTATCGTTGTCCACTATCTTATTGTTGAAAATCCGAACATTTTTGCCGTGTTGAACCGGGAGTCCGGGCAAATCGAAAACGAGAATACCGCCCGTGTTATGGGTTGCCACGTTCTCATACACATCGGCACCGTGGCAGTTTTCGATTTCGATACCCGCCACGTTAAATTCTACCCGGTTGCGACGAACAATGATGGATTCACTTTGTCCGACGTAAATCCCCGCGTCCGATGCGCCGATGACAACACAATCTTCGATAAGCACATTCTTGGAGGAAACGGGATACAGACCATAAGCACCGTTGGTCTCTTTCGGACCGCCCGTCCACTCTGCCCGAATTCGTCGGAGGGTCAAGGTATCGGTCCCGGTCGACTTGAAACAATTTCCGGTGGCATCTTCAATGGCCAGATCTTCAACGGCAACGTTGTCACTGGTTACGTAAAGGCCTTCGGCACCCGCGTCCTGTCCGGAGAAGGAAAATATGGTCTTGTCCATACCATCACCCCGTATCGTGGTGTCGTCTACATCGAGGGACAGACCGGCAGTAAATTTATAGGTGCCCACGCCAAAATGGAACGTCGTCCCGGGCTTTGCAAGTATGAACGCCTCCTGGACCTGCTCCTGGATATCCTCCGATGGCGTGAAATGCACCATCTCGCTGCCCCAAACCGGGGGCATCAGGGCAACCATTGCCGCCACGGTTGGTAATACGCAGGCCCACTGAAATTTTGTCGCCATTGCATCTCTCCTTGAGAATTCTGAAATCCGCCGAACTTACGGCAAAAGCCCTAAAGATGGGGCACACCGCTAACGGGATAATTCTACCTGCATCGCGCCGTATTTTACACTGCATTCTTTAGACCACCGAGCGCTCGGGGTGGTTTTCTGCCCGGTCCCCATTTTCACAACCACCAAAAAAAAGAAAAGCGCCTGACCACGGTGTAAACCATGCTCAGACGCTCTTCCCATACTTCGTTGCCGCAGCGACCGCTTAGTGATTGCTGTCTATCGTTTGTTTAATTTCATCCTCTTCCGAACTCAGAGGAGCCAGCTCAGCCAGCTGAATAGGCGCTCCCGGGTTGGTCTGGGCACTGTAGAACTCGGTCCATTCCGTTACCGAAATCGGCTTTTTGTCTCCGAGTTGCTCCGCCCAGAGGACATTGAGTGATTCACGGCTCGCATTCGTAACCCGTAAATCAGCACTGGTGAGCAAGCTGATGAGCGCTGGTGTCGCCTGGCGCACCCCCATGCTGGCAAGGGCGTAGGCCGCACTAATCTGCACGGGGTAGCTGAAGTCAACCAGACCACGGGCCAGGATCGGAACACTATCCTGGTGGCGAAGCCGCCCGAGCATTTCAATCGATATTACACGGACCGGGAAGTAATTCTTTTCCGCACCCTCTTGCAACAACGGAACGCTGCGCGCTGGATCCAGATAGGCCATGACCCGTAGTACATTGGGTGATAGCAGGGGCGACAATTCCGGATAGATTGTGAGCAGGTAGCCGTACACATCGAATTCGGATTGCAGGGCCTGCAACTTATCTTTTACGGAAATAAAGACCGAGCCATCTTCACTTTTTAACTCGAACACCAGCCCACGGACAAGTCGACGCTGATCTGCGGTCAGCCCGGTCTCTTCGGTCAGTTTCTTGTTCCGTTCTTCCCAACGGGCTACCAGGGCTTGCTTGTCCAGATGGCCCGTTCGTTGGTTTTTCTCAATACGGTCGATCTCCGAATCGCGATAGATGAGTTGACGATCACCTGCGGAAACCTTAAAGATACCTTCCTGATCCGGAACCGGCGTAGCAACGCCATCAAAGCGTACGCCGTTTTTCAGATATATGGTATCGGCCTGGGCAGGAACCATCGCCGCTAAGGCGCAGGCCAATACCAATCCGTATTTATATGCCATCTATATTCCTCCAACGTCTTCAACGTGAACGGATTTCAATCAACCACGAGCAAAGTAGAATGCCGCGCGCCGAAAGCGCACACGCTCCGTATTTGACACTTTCAGGAAACGCTCAACACGTGGGTCATATTGTAAATTCAGACCACCGGGTACAAACATCCCCAGGTCGGCGGAAATAACGCCACCACGAATGGTCATTTTCCCCTTGGTATTCGAGTTGTGACGTGCACTGCTTCGCACAATATTGAATATGGAGTTATTGCTGTAAAGCAATCCGTCAAACTTGAAATCACGCCCACCAGAAGGCCGACTCATCTCGTCGTCATACCAGAACTGACGCAATTGGTCTTCCGACAGCCAGTTACTCTTGGGATTCAGGTAGTGCACCGCAGCCTTGCTCAGTATGTCGAGTGAATAGCCTTTTTCCACTACGAAATCGCTGAGAAGCTTCACGCCACTCTCAGAGTATCGGACCGAGTGTTCGTCACCAGAATCATAAACCCAGATGTTGTCAGGCTGGCTTTCGCGCAAGCCGTAAAACCGGGGCGTATAATCTGGATCCGTGACAGCCTTTTCCAATTCCAGGTTATTGAACACTTGCAATTCCGACATGGTGAAGCTGAACTGTTGACCCGGCCGGCCTGCCACCACATCATTGGCGTCGGTGGAATAGGGGTCAAAATAGCCCCACTCCAACTTCTCCGTGTTGCCATATTTAGACACGTTGTTGCTTCGGTGTTCATCCCGCACATGAATGCTGTACTGATTCCACGGGGGATATTTGTTGTTGTCATAGGCGCTGTGGTTTACGCCCCGGATTGTGGTGTAATCACCGAGTAACACGCTTCCGCCCGATACCAGCGCAAACGCATTGGTTGCACCGCTTTCCGACTTACCAAATTCACCCGGGGCGTCCTTATAGGTTACGTCACCCACTACGTAGGTGTTACCGCGAACCAGGAGCTGCCCCTCACCTTCAATAGGACCTTTTATGACAAGATCACCATCGATAGCGACCGTCCGCTGTATCTTGATGGGGTCATCTTCCGTACCGACAAGAATCAGATTACCATTATAGTAGCCATCGGCCGAAAGGGAAGACAGGGCACTGTTTGAAGAGGACGGCAAATCCGTACCCGTGTACACGCCACCATTGGGAATACCAAAAGCGACACCGTTGGTAATGGCTCCACTCGGATCTACTTCTCCAAGGTCGAAGTCGAGCGCGCCATTGGCGGTGTTAACGATGACTCCAAACTCTTGGTTACCTACATACCGGTCCTTGTCTTCATCGGGATAGGGTGCCGGAAACGTATCCGGCAAAGGGCCGTCCGTCTGGGCATCGGGATCGGATGGATATTCCAGATACAGATTCGCAAACTGCTCCAACTCACCTACATCGTTCTTCTGGGCACTGGAGAGATTCGACGAACTTAAATTGCCGCTGCCATCTTGAATCAGTTTTCCGTCGTCCGTATTAAAGCTGTAACTATCAAAATTTGTACCGGCCAACTCGCTGTCGCCATAGAGGGAGCCATTGGGCTTATATACTTTCCCACGGGTATAAACGGTACCGGCAATCGTCGAATCCGATTCTGAACCGGTTCGAACCATAAGCGATTCCAGTGCCGCAATCTTAACCCGGTCAAAGGTGCCATAGAGGCCGGGATCGGCATTGCGTTCCAGATCGAGAGAACGCACTTCCGCGTGGCACAAGATGCAACTGATATTGTTGGCCAGAATCGCAAACTGTCCGTGGTCAAACGGCTCGCCACCAATTCGCAGTATCTGAACCGCAGTTTTTGACTTACCTTCCCGGGTTGCCGTTGACCGAACGGTAAGACGGGATTCGTAAACCGTGTCGTAGCGCGCAACATACACCGAGTCTAACGTGGCGATAACGACATCGGTGTCGGGCTTCTTGAATTCGATGGGCGAGTCAAGGACGGCGAGACCAAATCTTGAAACACCGGAGGGAAGGGTGTCGAAGGTTTCGTTTCCGTTACCTTCTTCGCCAAGGTCCTGCGTCCCATTGAAATTCAGGTCTTCATTGATAGGAACACCCAGTTCGTTGTTCAGGTAAAACTTGTAGGAAGCCACATTGCCTGTGGTGTTACCGCTGCTCTCCCGATAGGAATTCCAAAGCTTCGCCACGGCAAGATCAATACCGGCCTGGGCCGCTTCTTCCAGGATCACGTCCGTATAGGCATGGTCCGTTTCTTTCTTACTTCGCTGCACTCCGGTCATCACCAGCCCCATCGAGCCGAGAATGACGATAATGGCCATCATTGCAAAGATTAATGCTATTCCGTCTTCTGAACCTCTTCTGTTGCGTCGTTTGTCCATAGATGCCTCCTTTCTTCAGTTTGCGAGGCGGACGTTGGATTCCATTTCAGAAACGACCAACTTCCCTTCACCGGGGCCATAACGCTTGCTGCCACTCAATTTAATATTTACGGTAGTAAGATTTAGATTGCTCACCGCCTGGTTCTTCACCAGGGTAAATACGGCGGTGTCGATCGTGTTGGCGCTGGCGATACCGACGACCACACCGTCCTGGGTACGTACAAGATGGCGATTCAAGACCCCATCTTCATTCTCATCTTCGCCGTTGTCCAACTTTCCGTTTCCGTTTGCATCCTCATTTACCAAAGAGAATGTAATAGGGGTGGAATACACATATTGCAATTCGCTTTCAACCGGCTCGGGGACTTGAAAGGTAATTCCTTTGCCCTCATAAACCACTTTGGCGGGAAACAAATCGTCCGGGGCCCCTGTGAGAAGTGTCGTATCGGCCGAGACGGCCTCGCGCAATTCACTGGTCAGAGATCCCATGGTATCGCGCAAATGATTCTGGACGTCCACTTTGGCTGTAGTCAGCTGCGCCGCTTCATTGGACGAACTCAGCACCACAAACCCGAGTAGCGAAACCACCCCAAGTATGGATGTGGAAACCATTACTTCTAATAAACTATAGCCTGAGGCTTTCATCGTCATACCTCCTACTGATCCGTCAACATGCTGAAAACACTGGCCGTCAAGGTTCTGCCTTTGCGGTCCTTCCAGCTTGTGGTGATCTCCACCATAATTGGATTGTCTGTGGCACCGGCGGCGTCACCATTGTCGTTGTAGCAGGCCACCGTAATAGACTGCTCGGCAAGTTCCTGGTGACCGCTATTGTCCGCCATGTACGCTTCCCAGGAGGCTGCATTGCCGGCGTCTACCCAGGATAGCAAGTCTTCAGGAAAATTGTTCTTAAACTGTCTACGTTTCTCCCGTAAGGCATCCATAACGCCTTGGCACGCGTTCACAGCCTCAATTCGCTGTTCCTGGATGTCGATAGAGACATAAAAGGAAGCAAGCGATTGGGCGGTAACCCCGATGACCCCGGCAAAGATGGCAATGGCCAGCAATACTTCTACGAGACTGACGCCCCGATTATCGTTAACAAGTCGTTTTATATCCAATAGCCTACCCTCCATTATCATCAGTTTTGGTGGACTACGCGGACAGCGCATACCTTCGCCAATAAATCAATCAGCCCACCGTCAACATTGGCTGCACCCAAGGGCGGTGTAAAGAGTTAATCTGCCTGATTATGCCATGATGCTTGCCCAACGCACAAGTGCCGAGGAATTCCTCATGCACGCAAAAGGTTTATCCACAGCACCTTAGGGACGATATAAAAAAAATTCGCGGTTACTGGTAAATTATACGCTTCCGGATTTTGTCGAACTTTCACGCAAAGATTACGTCGTCAACGAATCGCTCCTGTCGAGTCCGGGTCAAAGAAATGAAAATACTGCGATCGGGGAACTAAGATCAGACGACTACCAACTTCGGGTAAAGCCTGTTCATGGATTCGGGCCGTCACGGCCTGACCGGCCACACGAAGATAGACATAGGTTTCCGCGCCCATGGGCTCTACCAGGTCTACTTCGGCCTCCAGGCTCCCTGTCGCTGACGGGGTTCCACTTGGTATCAAGGTCAAATCTTCGGGGCGCAACCCCAGAATGATCGGCTTGCCGATATAGGCCGCCAGGGAAGTGGCCCGGTCTTCTGGAATCAACAGGCGGGCGCCCCCCTCCCCGTTTACAAAGAAAAGCCCAGTCTCATCTCGGTCAAGGTTTCCGCGAAGCAGATTCATGGGGGGGCTACCAATAAACGTTGCCACGAAGGTGTTTGCCGGGCGCTGGTATATCTCCATGGGCGGAGCCACCTGTTGAATGACCCCATCGAGCATGACCACAATCCGATCGCCCATGGTCATGGCTTCGACCTGATCGTGGGTCACATAAATCATGGTGGATTGAAGCTGCTGGTGCAGTTTGGTTATCTCAGCACGCATCTGAACCCGAAGTTTGGCATCCAGATTGGAGAGGGGTTCGTCGAAAAGGAATACCTTGGGCTTGCGAACAATGGCCCGCCCCACGGCCACACGCTGGCGCTGCCCCCCGGAGAGGGCCTTGGGTCGGCGCTCCAGGAGATCGGTGATGCCGAGAATTTCCGCTGCATCACGGACGCGCTTGTCAATTTCATCTTTTGGAAAACGGCGCATTTCCAAACCAAAGGACATGTTCTTATAGACATTTTTGTGGGGATAGAGGGCGTAATTCTGAAATACCATAGCAATATCACGGTCCTTCGGAGGCACGTCATTAACACGGGTATCGCCAATTTTGATTTCGCCACCCGAGATTTCTTCCAATCCCGCAATCATGCGCAACGTCGTGGATTTTCCGCAACCCGATGGCCCCACCAGCACGACAAACTCTTTGTCATTGACTACGAGATCAATATTCTTCACGGCGACAACACCGCCTGCGTAGACTTTTTGCAGATTTGTCAACGTTACCTGGGCCACGGGGTCTGATCTCCACGTTGGGTCGGGGGATTCGCACGTCGGCGTGCGAAGTTCCCCCAAACTTCATGTGCCTCGGATGATAGCAAGGGCTCATCGACGATGCAATAGACTTACGCACTACCCTCGGGGGCGGGCACCGATGCGGAAGCGGGGGCCGGCACAGGCACAGCCACAGGCACGGGCGTCGGCTCCAACATAATGCGGAGTGCATCCGACACGCCCGCAGTCTGTTGCACCTGGCGCACCACATCCATCAAAATTCGCTCGAAAGTTCTTGCTACGGTCAATACTTCGTCCGGATTGGGATTTTCGGTCGTAAGAGGCAAGGTCTCCAGCGTGGCGACGGCGACGGCCGGCTCGATGCCTTCGGTCGCGAGTGCGCTGGCCCCCAGATGAATCGTATTAAACTTCAGACGTCGTCCCCAGATGGCCACCTCGCCCGAATCCTGGCTGGTGGCATAGTCTCTCGCCTGGGTAAGCAGGGCACCGAGATTGCTCTTATTTTCGCCCGTATATTGCAGGTGCATACGCATGTCGTTGAGGGTTATCTGCTGGAGAACCGGCGATTTCGAAAATAAGGTCAGGGGCTCCACCTTGACCGTCATCGTGCCGACACGTATTGCTTCCCGATCGGTAAAGCCTTCTGGATTAAATAACGAAAGGCCTTTGAAGACCACCGAGCGGGCCGTCCAGTCCACCCGAATGCCTTCCAGATGGACTTCACACTTCAGAATTTTACCGGCCTGATGGGTCAGCCCGCTCTGCAGCGCGCCCTCAAATCGGGTGAAGAGCAATATCACCGTCAGCAACAGCCCGATGAGCAGCAGGCCAACGGCCGTCATGATGAACTTGATGGCAGCCTTCACGATAGGGAGTCCTGGCCCATGCTAACGATGCCCCTCAATCAAATTCGTGGGAAATGCGCTTAACGCCGGTAGACACGCCCCGGTAGGCTGATTGTGACGCCTTCAGCGCATGGGCATCCCAACGGACGGGTTTTTCCGAGGCCGTCGTGTCCGGTCGGGCGGGCCACTCGAAATAGAAGAGGCTTTCGTGGCCGCTGAGCACGAGCCGAATGCCACTGGGACCCGGCGTTACAGCGGGATTATTCACCATGATGACCCGACTGGGAAAATAGAGCGTTACCTTCCGGCCATAGCGGCGAAGCGCACCAACGGGTACTTCGACCAGATTGCTATCCAGGGTTTTCTGCACGGGCAAGACCTCCCCACCATCGGGGAGTTCCAGGTGAAATTGGATGCCCCGAAGCCCCACCGCATCGTAGGCGATACTCATATCGGGAAACTCGGATTCCAGGTAGCATTCAATTACAAGAGGCTGACCCGGGCCACCGGACCCAGCCATTGCCATTTTTGCTTCCGGGGCCATCTCACCTTTTTTATCAGTCTTCCCGTCTTTTGTTATGGCGTCGCCCGAACTCTCCATCATCTTCGCCTCGGTGGCTTCCATATCGCTGGCGTCCTGCGCACCCATGGTAGATTCGCTCATCGCCATGGAACCCCACGTAGCGGAAGAGCCCCCGGTGAAGAGGTTGGGATAGCGCCCCTCGCCCGCCTGCACCGAAACCTGGCGCACATGGGGCTGGAAGGGAATCCGCGCTGCGGGAACCAGTTTGCCGGTGTCTTCCCCGTTGGACGTGGTCTTGCAACCGGTCAGGTTGACCAGGATCACCACGAGCAGCGCCAGCATGATTTGTGCGCTGATAGGTCTGCGTCTCATCTACCCCTCCTTTTTGAACCAAAATTGGTTCGCGGCTTTTTGGATTTCCGCGAGTCTTTGCCACCTTCGTCGGCAGTGCCATCGCTGGGAGGCACCGCGGCTTCACCGGGAGCCTGTGCCACGGGCAGGGCACTATCACCATCTTTGCCGCCAATCCCATAGCGCTGCAGCATCAATTCACCCTGCGGCGTTTTCATGCGAACCAGACCCATGGGACGAACCTGGTCGCTTACCCATATTTCGGTCGTGCCGGTGCTGTCCTCGACGATAAAGTGTTCCGCCTCCACTTTGCCACCGGGAAAGGTGATGGTCTCGGTACCTGCGGCCGCACGGGGAAGCTCTTCGTCTTTGCGGCCATCTTCTGCCTGGGACACATCAATATCTTCTACCGGCCCCTGCCCTTCTCGAACGACGAGTCGGTGGACATTCTTGGGATTACGGGCGGGTCCGGTGAGTAACATTTTGTAAACGGAGGAAAAACCGATCTTCGGCACCAATTCGGTCTCCAGCCAATACCCGTCTTTCCGACTGACTTTTTCGGTAGCCACGATGGCCTGGCGGAGAAAATATTCCTTTTGCGTGGTGTTGTCGCTGAGCGTGTACCAGGCAAAGACGCCGACTTCGGGCTCAATG
>CAXBPH010000267.1:0-9678 GCA_963977445.1 uncultured bacterium
AGCTGCTGGAGGTCTCGTCTCGCATCATCGGCTGCCGTCGTCGTGGGATAGTTTTCCACTACGGCTTCCATCAATGCGATTGCCGTATTCCGCTCTCCCAGCTGATAGTGACTGACCGCCTGATTATGGAGGGCAAATGCAATATAGGCACTATCGGGATAATCTCGTCGCAAGGCTTCAAACTCTTTGATAGCCCGCGAATACTGGCTCATATTCAGAAAGCACTTTCCGAGCCAGAAGCGAGCCATATGGGCCTGCTCCGACCGGGGATAGGCCTTGAGAAAACCTTCGAAAGCCGACTCGGCACCAGAAAAGTCTTCCTGGTCGTAGAGCACCTTGGCGGCAGCATAAGCTTCTGCACTACCCGGACCCGCCTGCTTCAAGGGAGGTGCCGCTGCGGGAGATGCAATACGATCTTCCGAGGGACGTTCCGCCTCGGTACGCTGCGGGGGGATAATCTCGATACCGCTGTTTCTGGATTTAGACGGGGTCGTGGACGGGCCGAGACTCAATCCCCAATGGCGGTATAGGGTCGCACGCAGGTCCGAGAGCATCTTCAACAGATTATCCAGCTTGTGCTGGTTTTCCTCTATCAATGATGTAAGCACCCGGACCTGGCGCTCATTTTCATTCACCCGCTGGATTAATGCGGCGGCTTTTTCATTCAACGATGCCAGGGAAGGCTCCAGGCCTTCTTCCAGCAAAGTAACTCGCTGGTGCATGTCGGTCACGACGGTTTCCATGTTACGGGAACCGTTACTGGCACAACCGGGCAGTAGAGCAACCGAGGCCAGGGCAAACCATAGGATTATGTGTTGAATACGCACGCTTCAATCGATTCCAGGGTTCAGATTACATGGACTGGGCTTGAAGGAACTCACAACGACGATTTCTGGACCAGGCGGATTCGTTGTTGCCGGATACTTCAGGAGCCTCTTCGCCGAAACTGATGGTGATCAGGCGGTCGCCGGAAACACCAAGCTGGCGAAGGTGCTCACGTACGCTCTGGGCACGACGTTCACCGAGGGCAAGGTTATATTCCTGGGTTCCACGTTCGTCGCAGTGACCCGCAACCTGGATGATTACGTTGGGTACCTGCTTGATTTTCTCTGCGTTGTCGCGAAGAATGGAAATGGCCTGGGAATTCAGGGAGGAACTATCATAGTCGAAATAGACCGTTTTGAGACCCTTGTCCGGCGAGAAGAGAAGGCGTTCCAACTCAAGGTCCTGGTTCATTCCGGCATCACCACTATCCGTCTCTGTACTCGACATGGAGGAATTATCCGTGGCAGTCTCGTCAAGAATCGGGCCTTTATCCTTCTTCTTGCAGCCCGTAAGGACAAAAGCAGCCAGGAAAAGGCAAAGTGACATGGTGATGATACGTCTGGCAAGCGAAATTTGGGTTGGCATTTTTTCTACCCTTAAGCAAATGGTTGAAATACACACGTCCACAAAGTGGGTGCAAGACGGTAGCCAGTTTTTACAGAAACTTCTTCAGGCATCGCAGCAGCCCAACGCTTGAAATGTAGAGGTCTCTACTCGCGCAGGCCTATTCTACATGTCGACCCGTGCCGATCACAAACTCTGCGTGTGCAACGCTCTATGCTGACCACCGTAAGCATCCAAGTACTATATATCATGTTTTCTGTAAAGGTTCCGTGGGCATTTATTATGAACCAAATTGCCCCGGCTTTACCCCCAGATAATCTGCGGAGTGAGGGCGTTCCTGCCCGCTGGAAATCAAGAAAACCGGCCCCGTATTGCTGCCCCAGCAATTGTGGTGGCGCACCCATCCCGAATCGCGAAAGGTACGCCACAAAAGCTTGCGGCATAGATAGTTAACGATTTATTTTAACCGACTCCCTCAAATTCGCTCGATTATGGTCGCCGTCGCCATGCCATGACCAATGCACATGGTTTGAAGTCCGTACCGTTTCCCCGTCCGCTCCAATTCATGCACCATTTTTGTCATGAGAATCGCCCCGGTGGCTCCCAGGGGATGGCCCGTGGCAATGGCCCCGCCGTTGGGGTTGACCTTGGACATATCAGGATTCAACTCCTTTGCCCAAGCCAAAACGACACAGGCAAATGCCTCATTGATTTCAATTATATCCATGTCATCGAGGGATAGTCCGGCCTTTTCCAGGACCTTTTTCGTTGCAGGAATGGGGCCTGTCAGGGTCAGGCGCGGGTCGCTGCCAACGACTACCCGGGCTACAATTCGAGCCCGTTTTTTGAGGCCAAGCTCGGCAACGGCCTTTTCGCTGGCCAGCAGTATCGCTCCGGCACCGTCGGATATCTGGCTGGCATTGCCGGCCGTAATCTTCCCGTCTTCTTTAAAAATCGTCTTCAGGGTGCCCATTTTCTCAACGTCAATCGATTTCCGAAAACCCTCGTCATAGTCCAGCACGCGGGTCTCCCCCTCCACCGTGACGGTCATGGGCATAATCTGGCTCGCAAAGGCACCCTCCTCCGTAGCCGCCGCCGCCCTGCGATGACTTTGCGCCGAATACTCATCCAGCTCTTTTCGGGAAAGATTCCACTCGTCTGCAATGTCTTCCGCGCAAATGCCCATCGGGCGGAGGGGAAAGGGAAAGTCTGCGAGAAACTCTTCGGTCAGACCACCCCAGTCGCTTCCCATAGGCACACGGCTCATCATTTCTATGCCCGCAGCAATCACCAGGTCCATATCACCACTGGCTATGGCCTGGCTGGCAAAGTGAACCGCCTGCTGGCTGGAGCCGCACATGCGATTGAGCTGTACGCCGGGAACCTCGAAGGGAAATCCAGCTTTGAGGAGGGCCAGTCGCGAAATATTGGCCCCTTGCTCACCAATGGGAGAAACGCACCCGCCAATGACATCGTCGATACGCCCTTTTTCGACACCAGCACGGGTACAAACTTCGCTGAGAACCGCACCCAACACATCCACAGGGTGGATATTGTGGAGACCACCATTATCACGGCCCCGCGCCACTGGGGTACGTACGGCCTCTACTATATACACTTCTCCCATGCTTGCTCTCCTTAATCATTTTCCGAATTATTGCGGAAATCTAAGTACCATCCATCTTACCCTACCGTTAAGTATAGAGATTTAGTCGACGGATGCCAAGGAAAAGAGTGGCGAGTCTGCAGGACAGTGTATATGTTAGTCCGGTGTCGAACACAGACAGCCCCCTGTTGACAACTTCCTACGGCGCAGACAGGGTCAAGGTGACCAGATAGGCGCAGTGATCGGAAGCGACCGAATCCTGAAGCACCTGGGTCTCCACGACGGACCAACGCTCCGATGGGGCGAACATGACGTAGTCAATTTTGATTTTGGGATCATCGGAGGGAAAGGTCGGTGGCGGATTCTCTCCACAGGCTACCGTCCAGAAGTTCTTTAAAATTGAGATCGTCTTGCTTTCGGGGGTGGCATTGAAATCACCTGCCAGAATTATCGGATGGGTTATTGGGGCCGCCTCCTGGTTCAATGCCGTCGCTTGGGCTTCCCGGTCCGCTTGGGATTCATGGTCCAGATGGGTGCCCATGAACGTGAGTAGTTCCCCACCGGGCAGACGGACCGTAGCGGAAACAGCGGCCCGTGGCTCGTGGCCTTCCGTATAGGGGAGCATAATTCGTCGGGTTGACTCAAAGGAATATCGTGAAAGTATGGCCTCGCCGTATTCTCCCCCATCGTGATCCATCGCCTTGGCAAAAACCGACGCCATCTTGGTTCGCTGGCCCAGTTCCGTGGCAAGATCGTAACCCCGCGCGCGACGGGTTTTAAAATCCACTTCTTGCAAGGCAACCAGATCCGGATCCACGTCGGCAATCACCTTCGCGATATGATCGAGATCGAAGGTATTGGCGGTTGTGGCACCATGCAATATATTAAACGAGAGAATTTTTAGTGTAGTCGGCTTCATTGAATCTGCTTGAACTCCAGAAATTGCGCCCAAAAGGAGCGCCATTGTCCACGCACCGTAGCAACCAAGTAACCTCATTTCCCGACTCTCCTTCGTACCGTCATGTCTGCTTTTCAACGGAATAGAGCCACCACCGCCGCTTAACCTGACCACCCCGTGCCTTCCGCTCGAAATACACGCGCATGAGCATTCCGCCCGTCGTTTCAAAGCGGTACCAGTGTTTCTGTACATAGCGCTCGCCGCTATTGTGGGTACATGGACCCACGCCTTTACCCATCGAAAGCATGTGCAGGATCGGATAGGTAGTTCCACGCCAGATCAACGCCCCCGGAATGATGGGCTCACCGGCCACGACAAGCTCAGCGCCGCCATCACCATCGAATACCGGGGTAACCGCTTCACTGATAAGTTTTTCGTGAACTTCCAACACCGCTCAGAACCTTGATTCTACGGAGACGACACAACGTGTGCACCAGACGAACGGGACCGGGCTGCTGGAATGCACCATGGGGTAATTGAACTCCACCATCCATTCCGGTCCACGAGTCATTTGCTGCAACGCTAACTATAGCAGAATTTGACGGCACGGCCCAAGGATTGACAAGGGACTGCTTTGGTTCGTAGTGAATATTATTGCCCTGGACCCTGGGAGTCGGACGCCTGGATAAAAAAACCGGATTCGCCATTGACTGGCGAATCCGGCTACGGGTCATGCTGATTCTATTTTGATGTTCTCAACAACATCATGGCGCGTTGCGAATGAGGCTTTCCTGGCTTGCACGGGTCATAACGTACGCCTGACTGCCAACGGGCTGGGGGTATTTAGCGAAGGCAACGTGGCCGTCCATATACAGGATATTGGCACCACCGGGAACGTGGTTGAAGTTACCGGAACCCGAAATTGCGCCCTCTGTGGAGAAGGAGTTATCCCACATAATCGCAGCATTGGATTGTGCACTGGCGCTGCTCGCGGGGTTGTTGATATCGGTAATCATGAAACGCTCAATACCTTCGCGCAAGGGCTGGGCTGTCACGAATTCACCGGTGGAAATTTGGAAGGTAGCGGGCTTGCCACGGTTTGCATAAAGGCCGCGAGCATTGGGGGATACATTCGCGCTCGCGCTGCTGCTCGTGTTAATCGCTTGGTCGCCCGCGCCCTCTAATGTGGTCTGGCCGAAGAAAAGAGCGATATCGTCGGATGTCTGGAACCAGGCACCATCGACAACGATGGCCCAGTAGTTGTAGGACCAGTAGCCCCCGTGATAATAGCAATTGAGGGCAGCATCATAGGTGGCTGGATCGCAACGCTTGTTGCCGCCACCAGCGGGTGATACTTTACCTGCCATGAGGGGATCACCGGAAGTTTCCCAACCGGTACCAATCGTGCGGTGCATGTTGGAGCCATCGGGGCTCGTGAGAAAATTAGGAATTGTCGAGCGGTTAAAATCACCGTCGGACGGACAGAACTGGATATGGAAGTCCGTCAAATACTCGGGATAGAGATCTTCCGTGGAGTAGGCCCGTTCCAGGGTTACGCCCAGCCCCTTACCTAAGGGATAGTCTTGTGCGTAGCGGACGGCACGGGGAGGAAACGCCTCGCCTTCGCTTTCGTTGGCATACATTTTAAAAATGACGCCGTGCTGCTTCAGGTTGTTCTGGCAACTTGAGCGACGGGCGGCTTCCCGTGCGCGGGCAAGTGCAGGCAACAATATTGCGGCCAAAATACCGATAATAGCGATTACCACCAGAAGTTCAATCAAGGTGAAGCCGCGTTTTGCGTGTTTGGGTGAATTCATATTCATAGAAGTTGTCCCTTTTGATGCTCAATAAAGTAGAAAAATCTTTAAAGTACTTGTTTGTTTAAAGACATTCAGCCACGAGATCAGTGCGGGATTGAAAAACGACTTGTTGTGCCCCGACGCTGCCTGCGCGTGCCGCATTTACTGATTGCTTGCCATTACCCCAAAGGCAACACTCCTTCCTCCTGCCGAACCAGAAGCAACCTACCCATTTGGCTCCCTCACTCCTGGGGACTCCAGTAACTTGGAGCCGCTTGATTTGTCCGCCCAACCCCATCATAGCAAGGGCGAAAACTTGTACAACTATAATTGCAGTTAGTGTGCATATTGTCAAGTGTAAATTATGCTTAATTTTATATTTATTCCCGGGCGTACACCCCGAAAAAAAGTGGGCATCCGCCACCTAATCTGTGACTTAACAAACTACATAACCCCTATCTACGGGGTTTCGACGAACTATCAACGGGCCCGTCTGGAAAAAAGCCGCTCCTATCGTCTCATTTCCGTTACAAATTAGAATCAGAGGATCGCAGCAACGCTATTTTTCGGTTCGCCTCCGGTGTCCAGCGCCGCACCTACATCGGGCCATTTCCTTACCTTGACCACATCCCGCAAGGCGGATACACTACGCTCTCACCCGCCAGATTGGACCGGACGGGAACAACCACGACGAAAGCTGGGAACACCATGAACTTCTCTCTTCAAACTTACCCCCACCTGAAACATTGTCTTGTTCTCGGCGCGATGGCCACGGCCTTCACGGCCGCCCTCTCGGGCAATAGCCCCGTTCGTGCAGAGGCAACGGAATCGGCACCCGAGGCCGATCTTCCCAAGGCCGTTGTGGACGGCAACGGCCCGGGCTGGCGCGTCCTCACGCTGGACGACTTCGTCAATGTGAATTGCGATACGGACACGTGGACCTGGGAGGACGAGATGTTCAAATGCACCGGAAGTCCTGTCGGTGTTATCCGCACCAAAGAGTTCGTGACGAATATTGAGCTGGTAGTGGAGTGGCGCCACCTCAAGTCCGCCGGCAACTCGGGCGTGTTCCTGTGGGTTACCAAGGAATCCGTGACGGACCTCCCCAAGGGAAGTCTCCCCCATGGCATTGAGGTGCAGGTACTCGACCACGGCTACACCGAGCAGTACGAAAAATCTGGCAAGAAAGCCGACTGGTTCACCAGCAACGGCGACGTCTTCCCTGTGGGCGTCTCCGACATGACCCCCTTCCCCCCGGTCGCGCCCGGTGGCAAGCGGAGCTTCCCCTCGAAGAACCTTTCTAAGGGAGTGGGCGAATGGAACCACTACTACGTCCGGGCCATCAACGGCGAAGTCCGCCTTTGGGTCAACGGCGAAGAAGTCTCTGGCGGCACAGGGTGCACACCGAGCACGGGCTATCTGGCCCTCGAGTCGGAAGGCTCCCCGGTAGAATTCCGGAATCTCCGCGTACGCGAACTGCCCTAAACGAAAATGGGAAGTATTATGAAATCACGTCTTGGTAAATCAATTATACTTAGCTATCTGGTAATGACGGGTGGACTCTTGTGGGCGGATACACCGGCTCCCGACGAGGTCGTTGCCATTGGCTCACGGCTGGAGCTGTTTGTCGACCAGATGCTTGTCGACAACATGGACGGCGTCACGTTCCGACTGCACCACCCCCAGAAGCTCCCCCTGGCGGCATCGCCTCTGGTGGGGTATTACGCGACGGTAATCAAAGACGGCGATCTCTATCGCGGGTATTACCGAGGGGACGACCCCGCCTATACAGGAAAGAAGGACTTCAGCGGCCATCCCGGTGAAACCACCTGCTACGCAGAGAGCAAAGACGGCCACGAGTGGACCTTCCCAGACCTGGGGCTCTTTGAGGTCGGCGGCACCAAGAGTAACAATGTTATCCTGGCGAATAGCCCCCCGTTCTGTCACAACTTTTCGCCCTTTCTGGATACGCGGCCTGGTGTAGACGATAAGGAACGCTTCAAGGCGCTGGCGGGCCACCCCGGTTACGACCGGAAAAATCATGGGGAAGGGCTCCACGCTTTCGCCTCTCCCGATGGTATTCATTGGACCAAGACGGGTGACAAAGAAGTCATCCCCTTTGATCCCTCGTGGCCCCACGCCTTCGACTCGCAGAATGTCTCCTTCTGGTCGGAAGCGGAACAGCAGTACGTCTGCTACTTCCGCACCTGGAAAACCAAGTACGGCCAATTGCGGACCATCAGTCGGAGCACCTCGCCGGATTACCTGAACTGGAGCGCCCCGGTGGCCATGGAGCCCAACTTGCGGGGCGAACACCTGTACACCAGCAACACCCACCCCTATTTTCGTGCCCCCCACCTCTATATCGCCTTGCCAACCCGCTTCCAGCCGGATCGGGGCGATTCCACGGATATCCTCTTTATGGCGACCCGGGCGGGCTCGGAATCCTATGAGCGCCTGTTCACCGAAGCCTTCATACGGCCTGGTCTCGACCCGGCGCGGTGGGGCAACCGGTCGAATTATGCCGCGCTTAACGTGGTGCCCACGGGCGAGGGAGAAATGTCCATCTATCACGCCGTAAGCGGACACCGCTACACCCTGCGCACGGACGGGTTCATTTCCGTCAACGCCGGTAGCGGTGCGGGTGAACTGCTTACCAAGCCGCTGAGCTTCCAGGGAAACGACCTGGTGCTCAACTGCAGCACCTCCGCAGCGGGCAGCATCCGTGTCGAAATACAAAATCCCGACGGCACACCCGTGGCGGGATTTGGCCTCGACGACTGTACGCCCGTTTTCGGTGATTCCATCGCGCAGACGGTGGGTTGGGTGGGCAATCCGGATCTTGGGGCACTGGCAGATAAGCCTGTCCGACTACGATTTGTGATGACCGAGTGCGACCTCTATTCCTTCCAGTTCACCCCGTCCTCCCCCGTTGGGGACACCCCGGAGTAGTTCATGAGTTGGTGCCATCGCTCACGTCGCTGGGGCATTCACCACCGTGGACATAATGCACAGACGGTGCGGAGATCGTATTTACCTCACGGTCCACTTCGTTTCGTGTGGAATAAACTGCGGTATTGTCGCGGTCCATTGACATGAACGGCCGCGCCGATTACGGCGGTTCTCCACCGCTATGTTGGGCCATTCCACTACCTTGACCACATCCTACAGGGCGGCTACACTACACGCACACCCACCAGATTGGACCGGACGGGAACTACCACGACGAAAGCTGGGAACACCATGAACTTCTCACTCCGAAGCTCCCCCCCGTTAAAGCATTGTTTATTTCTCGGTGCGGTGGCCACGGAATCGGCACCCGAGGCCGATCTCCCCGAGGGGAAACTGCCCCACGGCATTGAAGTGCAGGTACTCGACCTGGAGGAACATCGTTGTGATAACCGTGCAGGAAGAAGCTGATTTCGAGCAATTGCCCGATTTGTACCAGCGTTGGGTCGAAGAATTGTTGCCCGATGGCATCCCCCGCGAGCGGGAGGCCACCTGCCTCGACTGCGCCATGTGCCCCGGCAAGGGAGCCGTCATTGATGGTGGGCCCGGCTATTTCCATCCCGACTCCAAGTGCTGCACCTATTTCCCCAGCGTGCCAAATTTTCTCGCCGGGCGCGCCATTGCCAACGACAACCCCGGCGCAGCAGCCCTTCGCTCCTTCATCGAAGACGACAAGCTGAGTGCTGCTTCAGCGTCCATGTGTGGTGTACAGCCGAACGCCAAGGTGTTGACGCTCTATGGCAACCACCACACCGAAATATTCGGACGCGACACGAGTATGCTTTGCCCCTATGCCTCCGACACGTGGTGAGGCCGTCCCCGAGCGACAGACCTTGGGACTGTCTCGTCCCCGTGCACCACGGCTTGAATAAAAAGTAGGCAAATTAATTTGCCACGGCGCGGCACCATCGTTCACCTACACGGGCGTGACTGTTAGCATGCATAGATGCGTGTTGGTTTGAAGGAGGTAGAATGAT
>CAXBPH010000268.1:0-9622 GCA_963977445.1 uncultured bacterium
TCCTCACTGAACAACGAATAATACAGCATGTTGCATTTAGTACTTGAATCCAGCCTCTCGCCAAGACCGCATCTATTTTGCTATCATGTCGCTTGGCGCAAGGAGTCTTACGAAACAGGCACCCACCTGCGCGCTACTTGCAATGGTACGAGACGCGACAACACTACCAGGCACTATCCCAGATCATGAGCAATCGTTCCATATCCTGGCGTGAGCGCGCCCGCGCCGCGAGCCTTTATCTGGGTCTCTTCCCCATCGCTTTCTTTATGTCAAAGAAAGACACGGATAGTTTTTTTCGCCATCACGCCCGTCAGACCGGTGCACTCTTCTCTGTTTTTCTGCTCCTGACCGCGCTCTTGGCCACCATGGCCGTGAGTCTTTCTTACATGCTGGTTTTCCATCGGGGCACCTATGAGGGTCTTCATCTCGAGCGCTATTCTCTGGGGTTTCTGAGAAAGCTTTACCTCGCCTGGTTCGTGTTCTGGGCCTTCGGCTTTGGATTGGCACTTGTCGGTTCGGATCGGCCCATGCCATTTGTTCGGCGACTGATGAAAAAAGCGTTCCTGTGGCGCTCTGCCTGTGGGGTCGCCCTCTTGCTCTATGCCGTTCTTCTCTCACTGGTTCCGGTGGCATTTCATGCCCGTGCCCTCGCCCCCATCGACCGAAGCCATGGCCCGGTCCAGTTTCTCTATGAAGACAACGATATATTCCCTCGTTGGTTCTTTCTGTTGGCGTTCTATCCCATGATCCAGCGGGCGACACACTTGTGGGGGCCCGAAAGTGTTGTTGTTCAACGCTTTGATCGGGAGTCTGCGATGCACGCCGTAGCGGAGGCCGATGTCCTCTATATTGGGAGTCACGGTACGGCGAAGGGCCTGATGTTGAAAGACGGCTGGCTGGTTCCGGGCGATCTGGAAGGCGTTCCCATCAGCCCGTCCCTTCGCTTTGTCTACCTCAGTGGATGTGACAGTGGGCAGCAGCGAAACGGTTGGCTCGATGCTTTCGCACCGGCGGAGGTGGTCACCTATGATCGCCTGAGCGCCGTCCTGGAACACGCCTGGTGGCTCTGGTTCACGGGCCCCAAGAAACTTAGTTCTGTCTACGAGGAGCGCCAATCATGAAGGATAGCGACACGCTGCGCGAGCAGATTTGTGAAATTGGACGGCGTATGTATGCCCGAAATTTTGTGGCGGCATCGGACGGTAACATTACGGCACGCCTGGACGATGGCACCTTCCTGTGCACGCCCAGTGGCGTTTCCAAGGGCTTTATGAAGCCGGAGGACCTTATCATTGCCGATGCACGGGGCGAGAAAGTGTCGGGCACCGGCAAAGTAACGTCTGAATTCTTCACCCACCTGGCCTGCTATGAGGAGCGTGCCGATGTCCACGGGGTGGTCCACGCGCACCCTCCCCACGCTATCGCCTTCACCCTGGCCGGCCTTTCGCTGAGCGAGCCGGTCCTGCCAGAAGTCATTGCGGCATTCGGCGGCATTCCCACCAGTGCCTATGCGACACCGGGCACCCCGGAAGGCAATGAAGTCATTCGCCCCTTGATTCGCCAGTGCGATGCGGCCATGCTGGACCGCCACGGGTCAGTGACGGTTGGAAAAAGCGTCGAAGAGGCGTACTTCAAGCTGGAAAAGCTCGAACACGCCGCCCAAACCCTCTTTGCCGCCCGACTTCTGGGCAACATGGCCCACCTGTCGGCCGATGAGGTCGATCGCACCCTGGAGGCACGGCGTGCCTATGGAGCAACCGGACCGGTGTATACGACGGGCTTGTACCCTGACCGTGACTAATTATGAATATACAGGGGTGCACCAGTGGCGATATTCTTCCACCTTGCCCTGGACCACGTCAAAATAGAGCTTTTGAAGCATGCGGGTCTTTTCACCGGGTTCTCCCGAGCCAATCAGGCGACGGTCAACCGAGCGAATCGGCGCGACCTGGGCTCCAGTGCCGCAGAAGAAAATCTCATCGCTGATGTAGAGTTCCGTGCGGGCAATGGGACGCTCGATGACGTTGAAGCCAAACTGCTCCTGGGCCAACTGCATAATGGTGTTGCGGGTAATTCCGACCAGAATATCGGCATTGGGCGGCGGCGTTATCAGGTCGTTCCCCTGGATAACAAAGATATTCATGGCACTGCCTTCGGCCACCGTGCCATCCTCCCGAAGGAAAATCGCTTCGTGAAATCCGGACTGCTTGGCTTCTGTAGCCGCCAGAGCAGAATTGATATAGCTACCGGTCGTTTTAGCGCGGGTCGGAATGGCGTTGTCCGACAGGCGGCGCCACGATGAAACGGCTACATCGAGACCGTCGTTGGTGTCGACGTAGTCACCCAGCTTAATCACGTAGCAGCACATGGAACTGGAAACATCACGGACCGCAGGCCCGAGGGACAATTGATCCTTGTAGCATATAGGCCGCAGGTAAATGTCTTCCCGCAGCGCGCTCTTGCGTGCGACTTCCAGACAGATTTCCTCGATGCGGGCTGCGTCTTCCGGAATCTCCATGCAGAGTATGCTGAAGTTCCGAACGAAGCGATCCACATGTTCCTGCAACCGGAACAAATATACGTCATTCACGTCGCCATTGTAATACCCACGGATGCCCTCGAAAAGGGCCGTACCGTAATTAAAGGCGTGTGTCATCACACTGAGACGGGCGTCACCGACTGGGACGAAGTCCCCTTCAAAGTACGCGATGTCACCGGGCTGCATCTGAACCATGTAGTTACCTCCAAAACATCACCCCGACGGGGGGGCGTAAGATTCTTAAAACATGTACTTATAGCTTGTCGTGGACATGCATACCACCCCCAACAGGCCGGGCCAATTGAACGATGCGGCCCCACTATGGAGACCAAGAGCGCAACAGCGTCCACGTTTAGTCACAGGGAAACCTCGCGCACCGGCTGACATCCGGCACACGACAGACTGTCGTACGGACCGAAGTTGGGCACATAGTATCCCTTGTTCGACCCCACATATGCAACCAAAATGGGAAAAATTGTGCACTTTCACCCATTTCACAGAAAATCCCCGTCCATTCTTCTGGACGGGGATTGTTACCACAAAATCTCAAGTCAGACTTGGGGCTGGTAGTGCTCAACGATTACCCGATTCGATGATAGTCGCCAACGACTGCGATAGGCGGACTCATAGTAGCCATCGTTCAATTTCTCGATGAGTTCAGACGATTCTGCCATGTCGGCCTCGATGAGATCGCGCATGGATATTAATCCTTTGAACACATCCCCCTTGCCGACGACCAGGAGATGACGGACGCCACATTTGAACATGATGGCTTTCGCAAACCTGATTTCGTCATCCAGGCTCACGGTAATGGGCTCACTACTCATTACGTCACGAACAAGGACCGCATCCATGTCAACGCCCGCGTTTACGACCCGATGCATGAGGTCGCGCTCCGAGAAGACGCCCACCACCGATTCATTTTCCTTCACCGCCACGGCACCCGTCTTGCGCTCGCATATGTAATGCACGGTTTGCCGAATGGTGTCGTCCGCACTGACCCAATAAATATCGCGCGGCTTAATGATGTCTCCGATCAACTGCATATACCTACCTCCTTCGATTCGACGCCCAACGTTACAATTCCTGAGCACGCCACCTACTCCTTCCCGGTACTTCAGCCCAATCGGCGACCCACTCAAGGCCTACTTGCACTGTATTCATTCCATGATTTAGTCTAGCACAGTGGGTCTCTGGTGCCTAGGATTTGTTGGGCGCAATCATTATTATTACTTTTCATCGTTTTAAATTCGTCAAAAGGAATTGTTCCCATGAATTTTGAGTTCGATTGGCCTGTTTATGATCAGGGTGAAAAAGACGCGCTTATTGCCGTCTTGGAACGTCGTAAGTGGTTCAATGGGAATGAGGTTACCGCTTTTGAACAGGCCTACGCGGATTTTCAGGGCAGTCCATTCGGTGTCGCCTGTACCAGTGGGACCACGGCCATCGAAATCGTCCTCGAAGCGCTGGGCATCGGACCCGGTGATGAGGTAATTGTCCCCCCCTACACCTTCGTTGCCACGGCAACGGCCGTCCTTCGCGTCGGCGCGACCCCCATTTTTGCCGACGTGGACGAAAGCTGGTGTATGAATCCCACTGCCGTAGAAGCGGTGATCACACCGAATACCAAGGCCATCATGCCTGTGCACTTTGGGGGCTCCATGGCCCATATCGAACGCCTGAAAGAGCTGGCGGACGCGCACGGCGTCAAACTCATTGAAGATGCCTGCCATGCCTGGGGAAGTGCCTGGAAGGGACAGGGTGCCGGTTCTATTGGATGTTGTGGTGTATTCAGCTTTCAGGAATCGAAGAATCTGACTGCGGGGGAAGGTGGCATCATCGTCACCAAGGATGAGGCGCTGGCGGCACGGTGTCGCAGCATCGTTAATTGTGGTCGGGAGGAAGGGGCCGCCTGGTATCACCACATAAACCTGGGCACCAACGCCCGTATGACAGAATTCGGTGCGGCCCTCTTAACGGTGCAATTGGCCCGCTACCCGGAGCAGCTCGCGACCCGGGAAGCCCGGGCGGCCCAACTTGACGCCGGCCTTGGCGCCATTCCGGGCCTGATTCCCCAGCCTCGCTGCGCCGACATGACCCGTCGCTCCTATCATCTCTACTGCTTCCGCCTTGATGCAGAGAAATTTGGCATGGATCGTGAAGCCTTTCTGGAAGCCGCGAAGCTGCGGGGCTTACCTGTGGGTGCGGGCTATCCCCTGCCCTTGTACCAACAGCCCGTGTTTCAGAAATTTCTCGATCGGGCCGACTACAACCGATGCTCCTGTCCTGTCACGGAAGGGTTGTGTGCCTCGGAGGGCCTGTGGATGCAACAGACCATGCTCCTCCTGTCCGAAGCGCACATGACGCACATTATCGATGGATTCGCGGCGATTCAGGCTGGAACCTAGTGGTCTGAATCACCCTGATGGTTCATTATCCCGGCACTTCGTATGGCATAAAGCGCGGTGAATAACTCCCCTCCAAGGAAGGGAATCTATACCCGGTTCCTACTCAATTTCACGGAATTATAAAGGCCTTCAACTATCACTCAGACCCCTAGCAATTAGCGATGCCGAGAGCGCACGATACGCTTTAACGTAAACATGTATTGTGCGTTTCGCCATGACCTGATATACTCTGCCACACTAGACTATAGAACCCTTACCTGGAACATATTATGGCCTCGCTCAATAAGATTCTCAGCTACGCAGTGAAAAACGGTGCCTCCGACGTCCATCTCACCGTGGGTAGTCCGCCGGCAGTCCGCATCGATGGCAAGATCCGATTTATAGACCTGGACTCTCTCAATCCGTCTGACACCCACAATATGGCGACGGAGATCATGAGCGAAAAAGAGCTGGAGACCTTTATCGAGCGCGGCGACGCCGATTTGGCCTATGGCGTGCCGGGTTTGGGGCGTTTTCGTGTGAATTGCATGATGCAACGGGGATCGGTGGGGATTGTAATGCGTCACGTGAGGGGGAAGATCCTGAATTTCCAGGATCTGAATCTTCCCTCCGCTATGGATAAGGTCGCTGACCTGCACCGGGGCCTGGTGTTGATTACCGGCACGACGGGTAGCGGTAAATCGACGACGCTGGCATCGGTTATCGACTGGATTAATAAGCGTAACCGTTTCCACATCGTTACCCTTGAAGACCCCATCGAATTCCTCCACACCAATAGGAAAAGCATCATCACGCAGCGTGAAATTAACATCGATACCAAGGATTTCACCACCGCGTTACGTGCGGCCATGCGTGAAGATCCTGACGTCATACTCATTGGTGAAATGCGCGATGCGGAAACCTTTCAGGCGGCCATTTCGGCGGCAGAGACGGGGCACCTCGTTTTCAGCACCCTCCACACCACCAATGTCATGCTGACGATTGACCGTATCATGGACATGTTCCCCTCGACCATGCACGACCAGATTCGCTCCCAGCTTTCCATGCAGGTGAAGGCGTGCATCGCCCAGCGTCTTATCCCTTCTGCCGATGGCAAGGGGCGGACCCCTGCCATCGAGCTCATGTTTAACAACCCGGGCATTGCCGCGCTGATTCGTGACAACAACATTAAACAGTTGCCGACCGCCATCATGGGCGGTAAAGAAGATGGCATGCAGACGTTCAACATGAGTCTCGTCAGTCTCATCAAGCGGGGCCTCATCAAGGAAGAGGTGGCCTACTCCCATTCGGACAACCCGGATGAGCTGAAAATGAATCTCCAGGGCATTTACATCAGTAGTGGCCGAGGGGGTATTCTCAAAAAGTAGTACGGGTTGCAAAACCCATCCCCTTCCCTTATTCTGTTGACCGAGTGATTGGCTCACCGGGGCACCTGAACAGTCGGCGACACCACCGTCGCAGTTGACAGGACAACCGGCAACATCTACGCCGTAACGGGAAGGGTTTTCTGGCCTATGAAATGCTGGTTGGGTTTGAGAGTATGGTTTCCACTGGCGACGCTTGTCGTTACTGGACTCTTTGCCGCACCGACGCCGGGGGAAGATTTCGTCAATTTCGAAAACTCTACGACCCATCCTGTCGACATGAGTCCGTCGGGTGAGGTGCTTGCGGTCTGCAATCTGGCGGACAACCGGGTCCTGCTATACGACCTGAGCACAGGCACCCCCGTTCTGGATCGCTCGATTCCAGTAGGTCTGGATCCCGTGTCCGTACGTTTCCGCACGAACAATGAACTCTGGGTCGTGAATCACATATCCGATTCTATCTCCATTGTCGACGTATCTTCCGGGGCAGTGGTTGGATTGATTTCCACCAAAGACGAACCTGCCGATGTGGTATTCGCCGGCACGACGATTCGCGCTTTTGTATCTTGCTCTCAGGCCAATACCATCCAGGTGTTCAACGTCGACACCCGTGTGCTCCAGGATGAAATTGTGATCAATGCCGAAGACCCCCGGGCGCTGGCGGTCAGTCCCGATGGCAAGACGGTCTATGCGGCTATTTTTGAGTCGGGCAATCGCAGCACCCTCCTCGGTGGCGGTGCCGATGGGTTTGGCACCATAAGCTTTCCTCCGAATGTGGTGGACGACCCGAGCACGCCCCATGGTGTCGTTAATCCCGCGCCCAACGACGGTGCTTCCTTCTTTCCGCCCAAAAATCCCGGTAATGGAGCGGCGCCGAAAGTCGGGCTCATTGTGAAGCAGGATGACGACGGTAAATGGCGTGATGACACCAATGCCGACTGGACCGATTTTGTAAGCGGTGCCCAGGCAGCGAATTCGGGCCGCCCCACGGGCTGGACCCTTATCGATCACGATGTGGCGGTCATTGACGCGGATAGTCATGCCGTGAGCTATGTCGATCATCTCATGAACATCTGTATGGCTATCGCGGTTAATCCTGCGACGGGTGCCCCCACTGTCATCGGGACGGACGGAACCAACGAGATTCGCTTTGAACCGGTGTTGCGCGGCAAGTTTCTCCGCGTACTGTTTGCGAAGGCCAATCCGAGCACCCTGGAGGCTGACGCCATCGTCGATCTCAATGTGGACCACGTCAATGGCTATGCCTCGGGCCAAATCGCCCAACAGATGCGAGAACTATCTATTGGTGACCCCCGGGGTATCGCCTGGAATGCCGCAGGTACGAAGGCGTATATCACGGGAATGGGATCGAACAATCTGGTCGTGGTCGATAGTGGCGGTGATCGAACGGGACTGAACGATCCGATTGAATTGGGTGAAGGCCCTACCGGACTGGTGCTCGATGAAGCCCGGGAGCAACTCTATGTGCTCAACCGATTCGACGGCTCCCTCTCCGTGGTCAGCACCGATACGGAAACGGAAACCGCACGCCTTCCCTTTTTCGACCCTACGCCGGACGTGATCAAGATTGGTCGTAAGCATCTTTACGACACCCACAAAAGCTCGGGACTGGGCCAAATAGCCTGTGCCTCCTGTCACGTGGACGGACGAATGGATCGACTGGCGTGGGATTTGGGCAATCCTGCCGGTGACATCATTCCATTGACGAACCGTAATCTTGGTGCGAATATACCGGAGCTGAATGAAGACTTTGAGCCCTACCATCCCATGAAAGGGCCCATGAGCACCCAGACCTTCCAGGGCATTATTGGTCACGAGCCCTTCCACTGGCGGGGCGACCGGCTGGGGTTGGAAGAATTCAATCCCGCCTTTGAGGATCTGCAGGGCGACGACGTACAGCTCAGTGCTCAGGAAATGCAGGAGTTTGAGGATTTCCTCGCCACGATTCAATTCCCGCCCAACCCCTTTCGAAATCTGGACAATACCCTCCCCACGAATTTGCCGCTTCCAGGACACTTCCTGCCCCATACTATGGACGTGGCTGCCGGAACTCCCCTGCCCAACGGCGATGCGATTGCGGGCCTTTCCCTCTACCGGGATCACGACCGCCGTATTGATGGTGACCTGGTCGCCTGCGTCACCTGTCACTCCCTGCCCAGTGGCAATGGCCCCAATGCCTCCCTCAACAATTTCGTTCCTCAGGCGATACCCGATGGCCCCATGGGCGAAAAACATCTCATGCTGGTTGCCATTGACGGGTCGACGAACGTTTCCCTCAAGGTTGCTCAACTTCGCAATCTTTATGACAAGGTGGGCATGACGATGCAGGGCACGGAAAGCCGTGCTGGTTTTGGCTTCCTTCATGATGGCAGTGTGGACACACTGGAGCGCTTCCTTTCTGAGGGTGCCTTCAACACGGCCACGGCCCAGGAACTCTCCAACCTGGTTGCCCTCATGCTTGCCTTCACCGGCTCTGATTTCGCTGCGGACACGACGCCTCCCGCGCTGTCCTTCCTGGATATTGCCGGGGAGCCCAGCTCGGATGTCCATGCTGCGGTGGGGCAGCAGTCTCTGGAAAACCCCGGGGCATCGGAAAAAATCCCATCGCTCGCTGAACAGTTCATCGCCTTGGTCGATCGGTCCGATCGCATTGAGCTTGTGGGACATTTTGTCGAAGAAGGCATCATGCGGGGTGTGCGCTATCGCGGCAATGACCTATTTGACCGGGACACGGAGGGCGACGTGCTTACCCTCAGTGCGCTCTATGCTGCTGTGGACGCAGGTCAGAAGATACTCTTCACGGTCGTTCCGGCGGGCACAGGCGTGCGGTTGGCCTTGGACCAGGACCGGGATGGGGCCTATGACTACGACGAGATCCTGGCGGGCACCGATCCGGCCGACCCCGATAGCGTTGGCGGTGGCGAGGGTGAAGGGGAAGGCGAGGGTGGCTTCCACTCTGCCGACACCAACGAAGACAACACGATTTCCCTTTCCGAATTGCTGCGCGTGATTCAGTTTTACAACAGCAGTGGCTTTGGCTGTATGACGGGAACAGAAGATGGCTTTGTGCCCCAGGGTACGGACGATTCCTGCGATAGCCACTTCAGCGACTACGCTCCCCAGGATTGGGCAATTAATACGTCGGAATTACTTCGCGCGATTCAGCTCTTTAACGTGGGCAGCTATGAATTGTGCTCTGGCTCTGAAGATGGGGTTTGCCTGCCTTCCACCTGAGTAGTACCTATTAGAACAAAATACATGTTCTCTTAAATCGGGCCACGAACACACTC
>CAXBPH010000269.1:0-9479 GCA_963977445.1 uncultured bacterium
GAGGTCCTGGGGAGTGGGGGGAAAGGGCTTGCCCATATGGTAGCTCTTTCGTCTCAATATACCCCATATTGCGGTTTTTATTGACACGCCGATGCCACTCCGATAAGATACCCCTGTTGTTGGTGCCTCCCCACAAGGGCGGCGGTAAGAGGGAACCTGGTGCGAATCCGGGACTGCCCCGCAGCGGTAATTGAAAACGAAACCTGTCATTAAGCACTGGTCGCCTGTCGCGACTGGGAAGCGACGGGGAGTAGGTTGGTCACTTCGGTGACTGTGTTCAAGAGTCCGAAGACCTGCCAATGATTGGTGCTTTTCCTCCGGGAGAAGTATCACGACTGCGTCCTTCGTGGGAAAGGGACGGTCGAAGAGCGAGCGTGTAGTGCGAGCTCGGTCGTTGGCGAGGCGCGCCCCGATTGGCCCGATACGTTTACCCTTCTTCCTTTTTCCCGTCTGAGACTCGCCGCTACCGGTGTGTTTAGACGGCGATACCCCTTTCCCATTCCGACGCAGTCAGCGTAAACGCGGGTTGCCATGGCCCTTGGGCCGGAAGGTTGGTGTCGGATGACGAGAAAACAGGAATTGTGGGTAGTAAAAAAGCGGGATGGGCGGTCGGTTCCCTTCGAAATGGATCGCATTATTCGGGCCATCGAAAATGCTTTTCGGGCGGACCGAAAAACGGCCGATGGGGTCGCGCTGGACGAAGGAATTCAGGCGTCGGTACAGGCGATTGCCGAAGAGGTGGTGGTTGACATCGCGGGCGTGGCGGGCAGTGATGGCGGCGTGGAGGTGGAAACCATCCAGGATTTGGTGGAAGTCCTCCTCATGCGGCAAGGGCACTATACCGTGGCCCGTCGCTATATCGTCTATCGTGCGGAGCACACCAAGGTGCGGGCGATTCGGGAAACCAGCGCGCCCGACGTTGAAGCGATTCGACCCCATATGGTGCTGACCAACGGTCACCGCATTCCCCTCGATGCCGTCGCCGTGCGCACCCGTTTGAACGACGCGTGCGTCGGGTTGGAGCATGTCTGTCTTGTCGAAGAGCTCTACAACGAAGTCATGCGCTCTATTTTTGATGGTATCACCGAGCACGAATTATCCCGGGCCATGGTGTTGGCCGTGCGCAGTCATATCGAACGGGACCCGGCCTACGACGTGGTTACGTCGCGCCTGCTGCTGGCGGTGATTTATCAAGAGTGTCTGGGGGCGGGCGTTGCGCCCCGGGACCTCGACAGCAAGTACCGCCAGCACTTTGAACACTACCTCATTGATGGTATCAATGGGGCCAATCTCTCACCGGAATTGCGGACATTTGACCTGGCCCCCATCGTGGCGGCCCTCGATCCGACCCGGGATCAATTCTTTCAGTACCTGGGGCTCCAGACGCTCTATGACCGCTACCTGCTCCATATCGACGGGCGACGTATTGAGACGCCCCAGTATTTCTGGATGCGCGTGGCGATGGGACTGGCGGTGCAGGAGCCGGAAAATCGCGAGGCCCGGGCTATCGAATTCTATGAAGTTCTTTCGACCCACCGCTTTTGTTCCGCCACGCCGACGCTCTTCAACGCGGCGACCATTCATCCCCAACTGAGCTCGTGCTATCTCACAACGGTGAGCGACGATCTGGAGCATATTTTCAAGTGCGTGGGCGACAATGCGCGCCTGTCGAAATGGGCCGGGGGACTGGGCAACGACTGGACCAATGTGCGGGCGACCAACGCCCACATTCAGGGGACCAACGGGAAGAGCCAGGGCATCGTGCCCTTCCTCAAAGTAGTAAACGACACCGCTGTGGCTGTTAATCAGGGTGGCAAACGGAAGGGGGCCGTTTGCTCCTATCTCGAAACCTGGCACCTCGACGTGGAAGAGTTTCTCGACCTGCGGAAAAACACAGGGGACGACCGACGTCGTACCCACGATATGCACACGGCCAATTGGATTCCCGATCTCTTCATGCGTCGCGTGAAGGAAAAGGGGCACTGGACGCTGTTCAGTCCCAACGAAACACCCGATCTTCACGACCTCTACGGTAAGGCGTTCGCTACCCGTTACGAGCACTACGAGCGCAAGGCCGACGCCGGTGACATCAAACAGTTTCGCCGTCTTCCCGCTATGGATTTGTGGCGGAAGATGTTAACCCGCCTTTTCGAGACGGGCCACCCCTGGATCACCTGGAAAGACCCCTCGAACATTCGGTCGACGCAGGACCACCGGGGCACGATTCACAGCAGCAATCTCTGCACCGAAATTCTACTGAATACATCGCGCGAAGAGACGGCCGTGTGTAATCTGGGTTCCATAAATTTGAAGGCCCATATTCGTGATGGTGTGCTCGATGAAGCCCTCCTCGCCGACACGGTGAAAACGGCCATGCGCATGCTCGACAACGTGATCGATATTAACTATTACCCCACGCCCGAAGCGCGCACGGCCAACGAGCGACACCGTCCCGTGGGCCTGGGCCTCATGGGATTCCAGGATGGCCTGGCTGCCTGTGGTATCAGTTACGAAAGCGAAGCCGCCGTGGCGTTTGCCGACACGAGTATGGAGCGCATTGCCTACCATGCCATCCTCGCCTCTACCGTGTTGGCGGAAGAGCGGGGTGCTTATAGTAGCTATACGGGATCCAAGTGGGACCGGGGCTTGCTTCCCCTTGACACAATTGCCTTGCTGGAGAAAGAGCGGGGGGAGGCCATCGTTACCGACAAGTGCAGTGCACTCGATTGGAAGCCCGTGCGCGATGCGATTAAATCCCATGGCATGCGCAATAGCAATTGCCTCGCCATCGCGCCCACGGCCACGATTAGCGCAATCGTCGGGGTGGGGCAATCCATCGAGCCGACCTATAAGCATCTCTATGTAAAGAGCAACCTCTCCGGTGAGTTTACCCAGGTGAACGGTGCGCTGGTCGACGTGCTCAAGGCCGAAGGGTTGTGGGACCGCGATATGTTGGAAGCCTTGAAATATTACGACGGCTGTCTTGGAGAAATTACGCGCATTCCTGAAGCCATCAAACGCCGTTTCAAGACCGCGTTTGAAATCGATACCCATTGGCTCATTACCTGCGCGGCACGGCGTCAGAAATGGATCGACATGGGCCAGTCACTCAACCTCTACATGGAAGCGCCCAGCGGAAAGAAGCTCCATGAGATGTATTTCGCCGCGTGGCAAGCAGGCTTGAAGACAACCTACTACCTGCGCACCCTCGCGGCTACCCAGGTGGAAAAATCCACGGTAGATGTAAACAAGTTTGGGATTCAGCCACGGTGGATGAAGAACAAGAGTGCCTCCGGCGATATCAACGTAGCCCGCGGTGCCGCTTGCGACATCATGGACCCGGATTGCGATGCCTGCCAGTAGTAGTCAATTGCTGGCCAACGAGGACGATCGCGATGCCGCTGGTCCCTACCACAATCCACCGAAGCTATCCCATACATCCAGGAGAATTAATACAATGTCTAACGTAGCCGCCGAAACTATCCCGGCCCGTGGCCGTTTTGAAGCGAAAGATAAACGCCTGGTCAATTGTGACCAGGTTGATGTGAACCAACTCATGCCCCTCAAATACCATTGGGCCTGGGAACACTATCTCAATGGCTGTGCCAACCATTGGATGCCCACGGAAGTGGCCATGCACAAAGACATCGAACAATGGCGCTCCGACCTGCTGACGGACGACGAGCGGCGGGTCATCATGCGCAACCTCGGTTTTTTTGCCACGGCCGAAAGCCTGGTGGGCAATAATCTGGTCCTGGCTATATTTCGCCACGTGACCAATGCGGAGTGCCGCCAATATCTGCTTCGTCAGGCCTTTGAAGAGGCGGTCCATTCCCACACCTTCCTCTACATCGTTGAAAGTCTGGGGCTGGATGAGGGGGAGGTATTCAATATGTACCAGGAGGTTCCCGCCATTGCGGCCAAGGACCGTCTGGAAATGGAACTGACCAACGAAATTCTCTCCGGTGATTTTGACACCAGCACGCCGGAAGGGGTACAGGTTTTTCTGAAGAACCTTATCGGCTACTACATTGTGATGGAAGGTATTTTTTTCTACACGGGCTTTGTCATGGTGCTCTCCTTTCACCGGCGAAATATTATGACGGGTATCGGCGAACAGTTTCAGTACATCCTGCGCGATGAATCCATCCACCTCAATTTTGGCATCGATCTTATCAATGGCATCAAGGCAGAAAACCCCCAGGTCTGGACCGCTGAATTTCAGACAGCTATCATCACGCGCGTGAAAGAGGCCGTCGAGCTGGAAATCGCCTATGCCAACGACTGCCTGCCCAACGGTATCCTGGGCCTGAACCGGGAATCCTTCCGCAGCTATGTGGAACATATCGCCGACCGGCGTCTGGAGCGGATTGGCCTGCCAACCCAATATGGTTCCACCAATCCCTTTCCCTGGATGAGCGAAACGGTTGACCTGGCGAAGGAGAAGAACTTTTTCGAAACCCGGGTCACGGAATACCAGAGCGGCTCCACGTTGAGCTGGGAATAGCAGGCCGAGGTGGGGCGGCATGCCGGGTGTGCCGTCTCACCGGAGCGGTGGCTATTTACAAAGTGCCCCGGAATGGACCCTATTTCCACGAACTTAATGTGAAAACTATGGGTTCTTCGGGCGCGCTCCTGGACGAGTCGTTTAAGATTGGCATGACCCCGCAAAGATGGTACAATGCTCTCGTATCCGGCTTGGAGGGACACGCATGCCTACATTCGAGTATCATGCCATTCGTGCGGAAGGCGACGAAGAGAAGTCATTCGTCGGTGGCGTGGTTATCGCCAAAGATCGTCACGATGCCAAGGCAAAGTTGCGCGAACAGGGGCTTAAGGCGACCATGCTTAAACAGGCCCGCGGCGTTATGGCGGTCATCAAATGGCTGGATGCGGACATCCGATAGGTTTTCTGGCGTGTCCATTGGGCGCGAATACTCCGGGGGCGGGGCAAGTTCACAACGTTAACCTGTACATTGGCGGCGCAATCGCGGGGAAACCGGATAAATCATCAGCATGAACGTAGTTGTCGTAATACCCGCGTGTAATGAACATCACACCCTCGAAGCCCTCGTCGATGGCATAGTCGGCCAGCTTTCAGCCCATGACTATCGTATGCTGTTCATCGATGACGGCAGCACCGACACCACCTATCGCACGATGATGGAATTGCGCAAGAAGAATAATCGCATTGACGTCATCAAGTTTTCCGGGAATTTTGGCAAGACCCGCGCCCTTTCGGTAGCCTTCAATGGCATCGAGGCTGATGTGGTGGTGACGATGGATGCCGACCTGCAGGACGATCCCAAAGAACTTCCCCGACTGCTCGCCAAGCTTGATGAGGGCCTGGATCTCGTTTGTGGCTGGAAAGAAAAGCGTCATGACCCGATTCACAAGACCCTGCCCTCTAAAGTCTACAACGGTCTTATTACCCGAATCTTTGGTATTCAGATTCACGACGTAAACACGGGTTTTAAGGTGATGCGAGGCGAAGTGGCCCGCTCCCTGACGCTCTACGCTGATCTTCACCGCCTTATACCCGTCATGGCGGCCCAAGCGGGTTACACGGTGGGCGAAATTGCTGTCGAACACCACCCCCGACGATTTGGTAAGTCCAAATATGGCATGTCCCGCTTTTACGAGGGCGTCCGCGACGCGGGCCGTCTCTGGTTTGGCGCACGGGCAGCGCGGTATGGGTGGATTGACGTGGAGCGCTGGCGCATGGCATCGGGTTTGGGCCTGGTGCTCGCGATGATTGGCACACTTGTTACGTTCAGTAGCCTTGGCGGATTGATGGGTCCTGTTTTGTTGGTCCTGGGTGTGTTGCAAACGATTATCAGTCTGGCCCTCGTGATTGTGGGGCGCTTGTCTCAGGCCCTGGGCGATTTGGCGGAAGCCGAAAAGGCTATTCCCTGCATTGCAGAGAAGCACATGGGAGAGGCGTAGGGCCCGGACGTCAATGCACGCCTCGCTTGGGTTTAGCGTCGGAAGAGGATAAAGGTCATGTTCGTTCAGCGCGGTATTGTATGCTTGGTGGGGGCCATTGTTCTTTCGATACCATTGTATGCACTTTCCGGCTGTAGCCCGGTGTCCCCCGTGGAAGAACGCGCTCCAGAGATATCGAGCGTCCCAACCCGTGACGCTGAAACTTCACCACAGCAACCTCCCTCGGCCCCGCCAGAAGCGGTGGTGACCGAAGAGTCGCCTGCCGAAGTGCTTTCGCGGGGTGTCGCCGCCTGGAATGCCTGGCGAGAGGGAAAGACGGTCGGCGAGCTTCGAATTACCGGAGCTACGCTGGTCAGCGCGACCCTGGATGCCGTCGATCTCAGCTCGGTGACCATTGATGCGTCGAATTTTAGTGGCGCCCACCTCGCCGGTGCGAATTTTAGCGGTGCCCATCTAACCGACTGCAATTTTAGTGACAGCCGTGCAAAAGGCGGCAATTTCACGGGAGCGATAGCGGAAAGACTGGACTTTTCTAACGCGGACTTGGTGGGCGTGAAGTTAAACGGCGCACAACTTACGGAAGTTTCCTTCGCTGGTGCCGATCTGAGCGAAACCGACATTTCGGAAGCGATATTGGCGGGAGTAGATCTGAGTAACTCGACGTTACATGGAATTTCCGGGTGGCAGGCTGTAAAATCGGTTCAAGGACTCAATATATATCGGGTCGCAATGGCCCCTTCCGGGTTCAAAGAGTGGGCGGTTTCACACGGTGGTCAACGCGCCGCGCCCCCAGAGTAACAGTAATCAGTGAGGTAAACAGTATGCGTCGCTGAATACTATTTTCACGCTTTTTCCATAAAAATGGTTCCGTACTGAAACAGGGTGCCCCGTAAACTCTTTTGAGTTGGTGTTTTGTAGGCATCACTTGATCTTGGCGTGAATCTGGCTGCAACCCCGGCCCGTACATTTTTCGCTCATCACGCCAGACCGTTGGGACTGTTTTGGCAGAGCGAGGGCCTCATCGAGGTGTTGGGCTGCGGGGAAATCAGCAAATCCCAATGAATTGGAGATATCGGTATCATGAAGAAGTGCCATATATTTTTGGGCATATTGTTGGCCGTAACGGGCGTTGTATCGTCGGCGGGTGCCGTGACGATAGATGCTGACATCAGCGGCGATTTTGACTTTCACAATGACATCCTGACGGTAGATTTTACACTGGATACCGACAGAATGGTCACCTTCTTTACGTCCTCCTGGATCACCGGGGGGGCGGATGCCGTATTGTTTCTCTGGGATTCGGCGGGAAACTGGCTGGGTTCCGCCAGCGGCTACAATGACGATGCCAGCACGGCCGGAAGTGAACTTTCCGGTGGCGTTTCCTATAGCTATGGCGAATTCGACGTGCTGAAACAAGATGTGACGCTGGGCGCTGGGGATTACATTGCGACCCTTTCCATCACGGGAAACTATCCCGTTGGATATCCGGGTGTTGGGAATCTCAGCGCCGGTTACGGCTGGGACCTCGCCGCACCGGTTCCTATCACCGACGGGCATTATGACTTCCATATGGTTGGCATATCGAGCTACACCGTTCGGGGTGCATCGGCTCCCATCCCGGAGCCAACGACACTGGCACTTATGACGCTTGGCGGGTCCCTTCTTGCCTTGCGCCGAAAATTTTCTTATAACGCATGAATTGATGGCATTTTCCAAAACGAAGCGCGACCAGGCACACAGACCAACGGAGATTTTGGGTAATGGTTAAGAAACGTACGCTGGGCTCACTTGTTGCCATTTTGATGGCCGTGGTATTCACCCCGTTCGGGGCAATGGCGGATACCTTACATGCTACAGACGATACCTACGTAGATTTTTCCAAACCCTTTGTATCCGGTGGCGCAGTCGGGTCATTAACAGTAAACAGTACCGAAGGCTCATCAGAACGATGGGCCTTTGTTCGTTTCGATGTGTCTTCGATTCCCGCTGGCACGACCATAGCTCGTGCTACCTTGCGGGTGTGGCTTAATTCTGTCCTCGACGCGGGTAGCCTCGATTTTCATGTCATGCAGGACAACTGGACGGAAGACACCCTCTTTGGTGCGCCGACACCGGCCCTTGCGCCCGCATTTGAAAGCTTGAGCATTTCGCCCGCCGATACCCAAACAACGGTATTGATTGATGTGACCGCAATCGTCCAATCCTGGTTGGATGGAGCGCAGCCCAATAACGGTATCGCAATTTTGCCGAGTCTTTCGGATTTGGTGAAAGTTGTTGTCGACACGAAGGAAAACACGTCGACGAGTCGGCCGATGGAAATCGAAGTCTTTATCGAAGGCGAAGCGGGACCTGAAGGTCCCCAGGGCCCCGAAGGCCCGGTTGGCGCGGAAGGTCCTCAAGGTCCGACAGGTGCGATGGGCCCCCAGGGTTCTGAAGGTCCAATGGGTGCCGATGGTATTGATGGTGCGGTAGGTCCCCAGGGGGAGACGGGTCCTGCGGGCGCCGAAGGCGCCGCCGGTCCCGAAGGTCCAATGGGCCCTGCTGGCACCAATGGAATTGATGGTGCGATTGGTCCTCAGGGTGAAACCGGTCCTGCTGGTGCCGAAGGCGCACCGGGTCCCAAAGGGGGTGTGGGTCCTGCGGGTGCGGACGGTATTGATGGTTCGGTTGGCCCTCAGGGTGAGACCGGTCCCGCTGGTGCCGAAGGTGCCGCCGGCCCTGAAGGTCCGATGGGTCCTGCAGGCGCAAATGGCATTGATGGCGCGGTCGGTCCTCAAGGTGAAACCGGTCCCGCTGGTGCCGAAGGTGCACCGGGCCCCCAAGGGGATGTGGGTCCTGCGGGTGCGGACGGTATTGAAGGTGCTGTTGGCCCTCAAGGTGAAACCGGTCCTGCTGGTGCCGAAGGTGCACCGGGTCCCAAAGGGGATGTAGGTCCCATGGGCCCTGCGGGTGCTGATGGTATTGATGGTATAGATGGCGCGGTCGGTCCTCAAGGTGAAACCGGTCCCGCTGGTGCCGAAGGTGCCGCCGGCCCTGAAGGTCCGGTGGGTCCTGCTGGTGCCAATGGCATTGATGGTTCGGTTGGTCCTCAGGGTGAAACGGGCCCCGCTGGCCCCACGGGTGCATCTGGTCCCGAAGGCCCAATGGGCGCGGACGGCATTGATGGCGCGGTAGGTCCCCAAGGTGAGACCGGTCCTGCGGGTACCGAAGGTGCCGCCGGACCTGAAGGCCCGATGGGCCCTGCAGGCGAAAATGGTATTGATGGTTCGGTAGGTCCTCAGGGTGAGACGGGCCCTGCGGGTTCCGCTGGTCCTGAAGGTGCTCCCGGTCCCGAAGGTCCTGCCGGTTCGGTAGGTCCCCAAGGTGAGACCGGTCCCGCTGGTACTCCTGGTGCCGAAGGCGCGCCGGGTCCTGTAGGTCCGATGGGTCCTGCTGGTGCCAATGGCATCGATGGTTCGGTTGGTCCTCAGGGTGAAACCGGTCCCGCTGGCCCCACGGGTGCATCTGGTCCCGAAGGCCCAATGGGCGCGGAC
>CAXBPH010000270.1:0-9432 GCA_963977445.1 uncultured bacterium
GAGCTTGTCCATTACGTCGTAATAGAGGACCCGCATGCCGAAGGCTTCGGCCAACACCGACACCTGCTGGCCAATGTGGCCGTAACCGATGATGCCAATCGTCTTCCCCCGAATTTCCGTGCTGCCTGCCGTGGTCTTGTTCCATTCCCCGGCATGGGCATCGCGAATCTTACCGTAGAGGCCGCGAAACAACATGCCAATGTAGGTCATGACCAGTTCGGCCACGGAGCGGGTGTTGGAATAGGGTGCATTAAATACTGGAATACCGCGATGCTTCGCCGCGTCCAGATCCATCTGGTTGGTGCCAATGCAAAAGGCTCCCAAGGTCAGCAGGCGGTTTGCCTTGTCCAGAACGGCCTCGCTCACCTGGGTCTTCGACCGAATACCCAGAATGTGAATATCGTCGATGATATCAAGGAGTTCGTTTTCATCCAGGGCACCGGCACGGGCATCCACATCGAATCCTTCTTCCTCAAAACGACGAACGCTCCGGGGATGGACGCCTTCGAGCAGAAGGACTTTTATCTTGTTTTTAGGAAACGAAGTGGTGTTCATGGCTTCACCTGACGTTGGTTTTGCAGCTGTTGAGATTTGGAAAGGGGAATTATACTAAACAAAACAGGGCTGGCCCAAGATCCTTTTGTCTGATCATTGCATCAATCCCCGCCCTTCCGTAAGGTATACACCATGTGCAGGCAAATACGGCTTTTCTCGGGTTGGACGCTGGCGCTCCTTCTGGGCGTCGGTTGGATGCCCATGGGGACGGCCCAGCGCCTGCTGGTCGTGAGCCAGTCCAGAAACGCCCTCGGGGAGGCAACCCGCCTCCAGGTGCACAATGTAGACCTCGATCACCTGTCGGACGAACCCGGCCCCCTGCCCCTGGCCGGTGCCTACCCCACGGCACCGCTGTTGCTCGATAAGCAGCAGGCCGGGTTAATTGTGAGCAGTGGATCTGAGCCCAGTAACCCCGCGCCCATGCTGGGGGCCCTGGCGGGATTCCATGTGGCACCCCTGGCCCCCTGGCAAAACACCAGCCACCGCACCCCGCCGGGAACCCGGGAATGGGCCGTGGCTATTATCGATGACCAACGTACCTTGAGTAACCTGCTCGTTACCGTCCAGGCATCCCCCCAACATAGTTCGGGCGATGTGGGCGCGCTCGTTTCGCGACCCTGGCCCCCGGAAGGCATTCCGGGCCACGTCCAGGCGGCGGGCACGTCTTTGCCCCTGCCCCTGTCGCCCTACGGGGTATTTCACCTCGGTACCATGAAATTTCTCATCGTCGCACGGGCGTCAGGCGGAGCACCCCTTTCCCTGTTCACCGCCGACCTTGCCCGTGACTCCGTCAGCACGCCAGTAACCTGGTCGCCGGAAATCGAGGGCGCCGAACAAGCCCAGTTGGGATCTATCATCGTCGACCCCCAAGGGACCCACTGCTGGGCCCTGTTTTCCGCCATTACCCTGGGGGACAGTGGCGCGACACCCCGCTCCTGGCTCTATGAGGTGGCGGTGAGTTCCCTGACACCCATAGGCTCCCCCCTGGAATTGGACGGTCTCGCCATGGCCAACGGGAGCTCCCTCACGGCCGACGCGGATGGCGTATGTTGGGTCGCCACCCACGTCCCCGGAACCGGCTATGCCGAAATCACCCGGGTACGGCGTTCCACGACCGAGTCGGCCCCGGAAAAAGACGGACACTGGGCCCTTGTGGGCGTCCAGCAGCAGATCATTATCGCCCCCGACACCCAAAGTGAGGACGTCATGGTGGCCTTCAACGATCATCTGGAATACTGGCCAGGGGGGGAAGGGCGGGGGCAGCAACATACCTTCGAAGCCCCCCTTGCAGCGGTGCACTGGAGCGAAGGACGGGTTATGGTCGCGGAAGGCAATCGCGTCCACCGTGTGGTGCTCCCCGAGGCCACCCCCGAAGCGACCGTCGCCCTCACCACCGGCTGGGCCGTGGACTTCATGCCCCTGCCGGACCATGCCCTTCCCACACCCGACGGCGATGGAGATGGCCTCACCGACGACGCCGAAATCCGACTGCAGACGAAGCCCGACATGCCCGATTCGGATGGCGATGGCATCCCCGACGGCCGGGATCCCCATCCAAACGCGCCGTCGCCCCGGGTGCAGGTAGCTGCGGACCTCGTCTTTCCCTATGCCACCGTAGGGCGACAACTACGGGCACTCCAGATTGAAATCGATGGGGAACCCAATGCGCAATGGCATATCGACTATGACGAGGAGACCCTGCCCTGGCTGCGAATCCAGCCCCGAGACTCCCGGGGTTCGGGCTATGCCTACCTGGGCGTCGACCCCGAACTCTTTGACCCCGCGGGCGTCGTCTCGGGTGTGCTGACCGTCACCGTCTCGGGCAAACCCAAAGGCAACCGCCCCGGCTACATCGCTGCGGGCAGTCCCGCCACCGTACAGGTTCGGGTGGCCCCACCACGGGATCCCCTCCCCACGATTTTGTGGCTCTGGCCCGAATCCGCACGGGAGGCGACGGACCCTCGCCCCCTCTCGAAACTGGCCGCCCTGCTGGCCGAAAGCCCCTACTATTTCTCCCACGTGTCCCGCTATGGTCCCGTTTCAGAGAATCTCACGCCCTATTCCATCATCATTCTCGGCGCCCGCGCCGCCGCCGAAGGCGCCCTGACCCAGAAAGCGCTCCTCGATTATCTGAATGACGGTGGAGCCCTTCTGTTCCTCGGAGAACACCTGGAGGGCGACCAGTTTCGTGATTTATCCACCTGGCTCCGCCCCCTCGATTTTAAGATCGAAATGGAAACATCCCTTTCGGGCCATTTTCCCGGCGACCAACGTGTGGAACTTCTCCAACACTGGGATGATTTTTCCCTCCGCAACGGCACGGCCTTCGTCGATCAACGGCCCGATTCCGCCACGGTCCGCATCGCCAGGGACCCGGGGGACTCGTTGGTCTTCGCCGCGCGCCCCCATGGCTACGGCCGAGTGGCCCTTTTGGCAGCCCCCACCCCCTTCGGTGATGAGGCGCTCCTGGACCGGGCCAACCACAGCTTTGCCCTCGACCTGTTTTACTGGCTACGCCGTGCGGGCTATGCCGTCAGTGACCGGGATGGCGATGGTATCCTCGACGAAGTGGAAACCATCAGCCAACGTCGCGCGGCAGGAGAGGGCCGCGATGCCAACTGGCTCGTTGACCCCGACAGTGACCGGGACGGCATCCCCGATGGCATGGAAGATGTCAATAGAAATGGCGTCATTGACCCCGGCGAAACAGACCCCCGCAATGCCGACACCGATGGCGATGGCACGCCCGATGGTGCCGACGCTACCCCCACAGGACTCGTGGGCTGACCCTTGTCGGTTTCTTTCCGATGAAAAGCCGGGTTGAACTGAGCCTACCCCTTTGCCACAATGCCTCTGATTTCAATCCAACCAACCCCCAGGGAGACCAATGGTGCGTGCCTTGTCCCGGTTACCGGGAATCGTAGTTTGGGTGTGCCGCGACGTGTTGCAGCGCCTGACCCACCATGGCCCCCGCTCGGCCTGGATTTGTCTGCAAACCCATGGCACCAATTTCACCTTGCGTCTGCGCTGTCGTTGGGGCACCGCCCGCAACGTGCACTGCCCCTGTTGTGGCTGGGAAGGGCCCGCCTTTCGCGCCCTCGATTGTGGACAGTTCATCGTGCCCCAGGTGGAATGTCCCCATTGCGGAATGCACGAACGGCACCGCTTTCTCCATCTCTTTCTCACCCGCCGCCCCCCCGAATTCATGACCACGCCGGGACGGATCCTTCATTTTGCCCCCGAGGCTACGGTTCGCCGATTCATCGATGAAAATCCCGCTGCCTGCTGCCTGTCTACCGACTATGCCAAAGGTATCTATGGACAGATGCTATTGGGTGTGCCCAAGCCCCTATTCATTTCCGACATTCATCACATGCCCCTGGCCGAAAACACCATCAACGGCATTTTCTGTCTCCATGTGCTGGAGCATGTGGCCGATGATCGCGAAGCTATCCGCAATCTGTATCGAATTACCGCACCCGGCGGCGAGGCCATTCTCATGGTGCCCTTCATGATGAACCAGACCGAAACCGAGGAGTACGATGGCCCCGACCCGGAACTCTTCGACCACGTCCGCGGCTACTCCCCGCTGGACTTTAAAGACCGCCTCGCGCCCTTTACCTATGAAGAAATTACCCCCGCCACCCTGCTGTCGGCGGAAGAAATAGACCGATTCAAGATCCCCCCAAGTCAGGTGATCTACCGATGCCGAAAGGAAGATAACGAACATGCCTGAGACCAAACGACTTTTCGCCGCACTGGCCCTGACAGCACTGCTCCCATTCACCGGTGTCGCCGCACCCTGGCCCACCTTCGACGAACTTCCCGTGCAGACCGACCTTCCCGACCCCTTCACCATGATGAATGGTGATCCCGTAAAGACACCGGAAGAGTGGAAGACTCGGCGACGGCCCGAATTGAAGGCCCTCTTTGAGCATTATGTCTACGGCGTCGCCGCACCGGAAGCCGAAATCGAGGTCTCGGAAACGGCGCCGCCCCAATCCGTCCTGGAGGGCAAGGCCACCCTCAAGCAACTCACCATCCGCTTCAAAAACCTGCCCGCACCCGACGCACCCGCCATCCGCCTGGCCCTCTTCGTCCCGGCCCAGGCCACGGGACCCGTCCCCGTCTTTCTTGGTCTCAATAAGTGCGGTAACTACACCGTAACCACGGACACGGCGGTGCTTTACAACGACGAAACATGGTGCCATGACAGTTGCCCAAAGACGGAAGCCGAAGGCCGGGGATTGAAGGCTGATTTCTGGTGCGTGCCCTATCTGATGGAGCGGGGCTACGCCTTTGCCACCTTCCACGAAAGCGACATCGACCCCGACCAACATGATTTCACCGACGGCATCCACGCCGCCTATCCCCCTACCGCCACGGCGGACTACAGCTGGGGCACGATTGCGGCTTGGTCGTGGGGGCTCCGCCGCGGCATTGATTACCTGGTCACCGATACCGACATCAATCCCGCGCAGGTTGCCGTCATTGGCCATTCACGACGGGGCAAGGCGGCCCTCCTGACTGGAGCCTTCGACGAGCGGGTGGCCCTGGTGGTGCCCCATCAATCGGGTACGGGCGGCATGGCCCTCAGCCGCAACAACGACCAGGAAACGACCAAACGCATCAACGACAAGTTCCCCCACTGGTTCAGCGATTCCTTCACCTGGTTCGACGATCAGGAAAACCGGCTGCCCGTAGATCAGCACCTCCTCGCATCCCTGGTGGCCCCCCGCGCCCTTTTCGAAACGGTCGGGCTGCAAGACACGTGGGCCAACTACGAGAGTTCTCTGAAAACCATCCACGCCGCGGCCCCGGTGTATCGCTTCCTCGGTGCCCCCGGCATGAAGGGCGAGGGTATGATTGTCGGTCCCGGCGGTGTCAGCAAGGACACCGTGGGCAACCTGGTCCAATACCGTCTCGACACCAAACACACCCTCACCCGGGACTATTGGCAGGCCATTCTCGATTTCGCCGATCTCCAGTATCACCCCTGAGTTACCCTCAAGAGAAAACACCACGCACAAACAAAAAATGAACAAAACACCCACTTTTTCGTTGTATCCTATAGGTGCCGTCTCGGAAACAACACCGGAGGAACCCGTTATGAAACGCAGTTCGTATCTATGCCTTGCCCTTATCACCATTGCAGCAACCGCCGCACAGGCCTTATGGGTGCCCCCGAGTGACCGTATTCCCACGTCGCGGCTCATCGAAAACCTCCAGGCCCAGCTTGCCAAATCCCCGAAAGACGCCAACCTCCTGGCCCGTCTGGGGCGCATTTACAGTTTGCGATACAGCCTGGGGGATACGGAGGTCGATGTACAAAAAGAGCGGGACTCCGACAACTTCCAGCTCTATGCCCATGGCAACGGCTATCCGTCTACCCGACACGGTATGGAAGGCGAAGCCATTGTCGCCCGCATCGGTGACTTGCACCAGGCCATGGACTACTACCAGCGTGCCGTAGCCATCGAGCCCGATGAGGCCTACATCTGGCTCGGCCTGGGCTACACCTGCGATGAGATGTCCCATGCCGCCGCTTTTCTCGCGTGGCCCGTGGGCGACGACAGCGAAGCCCAACAGGTCCGCGATACGGTGCGCCTCGCCTGGGAGAATAAAGCCCTCGACGCCTATGGCCGTGCCATGGGTACGGCCCCCCGACTCACCGGCGGCTTCCTCACCCCCCCGGTCGAACTCGAAGCGGCCCGCTATATCCGCAAGATACTCGACGAACGCAAGAAGAAATCCCGGGAGGAAAAGAATCTCCTCTCCAACGCCCAGGAACTCGTTCGCCAGGCAGCAACACTCCCCCGTATGGTAACGCCCATAATCTTCTCCCTGGACGCGCCACGGCCGGTCCAGCAGCTCCTCGCCCCGGAAACCCACGTGGGTTTTGACCTCGACGGCACGGAGTCCGGCAAGCAATGGCCCTGGGTACAACCCGACACGGCCATCCTCGTATGGGATGGCGATGGGCAGGGCGATGTGCCCAGTGGACGGGAACTCATCGGATCGGTCACCTGGTGGCTCTTCTGGGAGAATGGCTATGCCGTGCTACGGGCCCTCGACAACGATGAAGATGGCTGGCTCCGTGCTTCGGAATTAACCGGCCTGGCCGCCTGGCGGGACCGCAACAGCAATGGCATCGCCGACCAGGGCGAAGTGGAGCCCCTGTTAACCCTCGGCATTCAGGGTCTGGCCGTCACCGTAACCGGGTTTACGTCGGGCATGCCCATGAACCTGCGTGGCCTCGAAATGAGCGACGGGACCTTCTTGCCCACCTACGACTGGATCGTTTCGCCCGTCGAGTAAGTGCCGCAATCAAAAAGGCGAGACGTCGACGCGCGAGTCGATTGACTCAAGCAATTGGACCTTTATGGTGCTGCGATATTTCAGTCCAATTCTCGAGAATACTCCCCCCTTGGAAGAGGACATCCGAAATATCAATGAGGCGGGATACGAAGCGTTTTCTCTATCAGTCGACCAGATGACTCAACAGCGACTTCGGGTGCCACGGTCAAGCGATCAAGCTTGCCCGTGATGTGTCTTGAGATAAAAGATATCCGATAGGGCCTGTGTAAATGACTCTGTCTTCGCTTTGTAAATTCCGAGCGCCCGATGCCGAATCCAGTTTCCACACGGGCAAGCCCGGAGGGCTTGACCGTGGCACCCAGACAGGTACCTTTTGTCACCAAGGCCAACGAAGTGATTTGAATTGTTGTTAGTAAACCCAGGAGGGGAATTAAAGAGACCAAGCGGGCAGAATAAATACCCTGAATCTACATCAAACCACCAGGAGTCCGAAATCTTACAGTCCACTCTCGCGGTTCAGGCGATTCAGGGGCCGGGGCTGATGAAACATGTCGTGGAGCATCCCAACGCCTGACCGCCGTACGGTCGGTGGCACATAGGCCGCCTTAAAGGCCTCGATTTCTCGTCGGGCCACTTCGGCGCAGCGGGGACAATAGGTGTGACTCGCATCGTTGTAGTGCTCCGGCGCGGGCACCCAGCCACCTTCTTTACGAATCTTTTTACAAACACAACATTGCGTTAACATGGCGAAGCCTCCCTGTCCCCCGACGTTCGTTTCATTTCCCTACACAGGAAGTATGCCCCGCGAAAATGACAGAAAATGGGCTGGTAACATTACAAGGTTGTAATGTAGGGTGTATAGCGCCTTGCGGATGAAATCGACATGCCGTTACGCCATATAAACAACACCATAACCATATACTGTGCAGATACTTACAAAACTCAATGATTCGACACATCTATATCGGAAATCCGGCCATAACACCGCGTTTTTCGCCGAATACTATCCCGGAAATGACAAAATAACCACGAAAAGGGCCATAGGGGCACGATGGAGCTTCTCCAACAGCACAATCCAGACGCCAAAGGGGCCAGCCTCTGGGAACGGGACAATCTCGACGTGGTGTCCGCCCATGACGACCCCGAGGGCCCCCGACAGACCTGTATCGCGCGCAATCCCGAAAAGAACGCCCACGTGCACCAATGGTGCGAGCCAGGAGCCGTCAAGAACGCCGCAACCCTCGCCTTTGATATCGACGTCTGGGCCGACGCCCCCGAAAAAGTTGGGGTCAATCTCTACCTCTATTTTCACCCCACCGATGACAGTGACCGCAGCGTCTATCAGCGAAACCACCCCGGCGACGGCATGTGGCACCAACTCGCCCATCAGATACCCTGGCCCGACCGGACCATCTATCGCATTCGCTTTCTCATCGTGGCCCGCGCCGGGGCGGGAGAATTCCGCGTTGGTGCCGCCTCCCTGCGCGCCATCCCTGAGGGAGAAGCCGCCCGTGAAGCGACCCTTCGCTACGAGCATATTTCCACGGCATATCACGACGCGGTCCTCCGCATGGTGGAAAACCACCCTTCAGCCGACCCGGCCTTTCGGGAAAAACTTACCCGCTACCTCCTGGGCACCAACCGCAACGGCATGGCCGCCATCGCAACGGTAGCTACCTCCCTGCCGGACGATGCCTTCGTGGGGTGTCGATTCCTTGACCTCGGCAGTGGCTCGGGCGGGTCCCTCGTCGGTGCACTCCGCGCCGGGGCGGCCTATGCCGAAGGCTGGGAAATCAACGGGGAAAAACGGGCCCTCTCCGAAGTTAATGTAGGGAGCTGCGGTTTCGATCCCCATCGTGTCGCGGTCCATGATCGCTCCATGGAGGCACCCCACGCCGAGGAAGGCGACGGGCCCTTTGATGTGGTCTTCTGTGAAGAAGTGCTGGAGCATGTAAAAGACCTCGATGCCGCCATCGCTACCCTGGCCCGATGTATTGGACCCACCGGGGTCGGCTATATCACCATGCCCAATGGCTACGCCCTCCAGAGTGTCCTGGCCGATCCCCACCTCCAACTCTTCGGGATTGCCCTCCTCGATCGCTTCGCAGCCCAGCCCCTCGCCACTGCCCTCAAAAATCACACCCACTACAGCGACATGATGGGCCAATATGGTCACTACGATGACTACGTAGGGCGCTTCGACCGGGTTGGCCTTGCCCTCACGCCCGTGGAATCCATAGCGCCTACCGACGCGCGCATGAAACAGTGGGCGGACGATCTAGCGCAAATTGAAACGCGATACCGAGACCTCCGCCGCAATTGGGGCACGCAGGTGGATGACACCACCCTCGCCCTCCTCGAAACACGTCTCGTGGCCTACATCGAGGAGGCACGTCATCGACTCGACGAAGCCAACGCCGACCCCAGCCGCCGCGATGCCTTCGGACGTGACTACGGGCAGGCCCACTTCGCCCTGCTTGCCAGGCATAGGGAATAGTCGGGGGCTCTGGGTACAGTTACCGATTGATTAACAACCCGATTCCAATACATCACGACGTG
>CAXBPH010000271.1:0-9269 GCA_963977445.1 uncultured bacterium
GCCAGCTCTACTACACCATGAAGCTGGTCCGCGGAAACACGCTCGCGGTGGCCATTAAGGAATGCAAAAACGACCAGGAACGACTGGGATTGCTTCGCCCTTTTCTGGATGTCTGCCAGGCCATCGCCTATGCCCATTCAAAGGAAGTCGTCCACCGCGATCTGAAGCCGTCCAACATAATGCTCGGCGAATTCGGCGAATGCGTAGTCCTGGATTGGGGTCTGGCCAAGCACCTCGGGGACAACGAGCCCCCCCAGGAGGCGTTGGACAAGACCCTGAAGCACCTCGACATGGCTCCCGAGGATTTGGTGGAGCATCCGACCCAGGGACACGACGTGTTGGGCACACCGCTCTACATGGCCCCGGAGCAGGCACGCAGCGAAATGGACGTTATCGGTCCCCAGTCCGATGTCTATGCCCTGGGCGTCGTCCTCTACGAAATACTGACTGGAAAGCTCCCCCACGCCTGGACAACCCCCAAAGACACGGTTCAGCGCGTCGGCAGCACCCCCGCTCCCGCGATAGCCCTCGAAGCACCGCATACGCCCCGAGAACTTGGCGCAATCTGCGACAAAGCCTTGTCCTTCTCCCCCGATTCCCGCTATCCAAGCGCCCGGGAGTTGGCTAACGATATTCAACACTTTCTCGAAGGTGCCGTCGTTGACGCCTACACCTATCGTGTTAAAGATATTGTCACACGACTCTATCGGGAAAATCGCGCCCTCATCAACAGCGCCATCGTAGCCGTGGCCGCCATTGTTGTCATCAGTGGGGTCTCCTATTTCAATATCTATCAGGCGCGACAGGCTGAGGAAAAAGCCCGTATTTTTGCCGAGCAAGAGCGGGAAAAGGCAGAGCAAGCGCAAGTACACGCAGAAAAACAGCAGGAAATTGCCGAAAACGAAAAGGACCGGGCAAAAGAAGCTGAAATTAAAACAGCCGATGAAAAATACGTCTCAGATATTCGCCTTGCAGACGCCTACATCCGCGAAGGCCGCATACAGCTCGCTGAAGACACCCTCCTGGCCACCGATGCCAAACACCGCGACATCGAGTGGGGATATCTCACCGCCGTGTGTAACCAGGAAGTGACCATACTGGAGGGGCATTCGAAAGCCATATCCTCCCTGAAATATATGCCCGATGGCCAACACGCCCTTTCCTTTTCCGGTGATCGCACGGCACGCCTCTGGAATCTGGCCGATGGGCAATCCGTTCATACCTGGGAGTTTCCGACCGCAGGATTTCAAACCAGCGCCATCAGCCCCGACGGCCAATGTATTGCGGTCGGAAACTATGATGGGTCCTTTATCCTCCTGAACCCGCAAGATGGAAGCATGGACACCCTGTTGGAACCCATGGGAAGTCGGGCGGAACGCTGCAATTTCAGTACCGACAGCGCACGACTCATTACAGCAAATTCCGACGGGGCTGTGCGCCTGTGGGACGTAGCCACAAAACAATTGCGCCTAGCCATGCCGCCCCACGCCGGTGGGGTCACCTGGGCGGGCTTCGGTGAAGTCCCCGGTCACGTTCTGGTAAATAAGACCGATGGCACGGTATTGCTTGTGAATGAAAAAGACGGAACCATACGTAAACAGGCCAAAGAGCGGGGTCTGGTTCGGGGAACCGCAGGGAACACCATTCTGCTCACATCGGCCGAAAGCGTGACCACCTTGGATGCCCAATCCCTTGAAGTGCGTCACACCCTTACTATCGGGTCCAGGATTAACCAGGCCCGCCTCTATGATGACGGCGCTGAAATACTGATCGGTAGCGAGGATGGCTTAATTCGGTTGTGGAATGGATTGGCGGGAACGCTAACCCGTATATTGCCGCTGGGTACAAGTGTTTCGGATTGTCATCGAGCCGAGGATGGCTCACTCCTGTTTGCCTTCGATAAGAATAGTGTTCGTTCTACCTGGGACCTCAGGACCGGCGCTCTCATCAATCGCACCGGTGGGACCAGAGTCCGTGTCAGTAGCTTAGCCGTGGGTAGCGATACTTCCTCATTTCTTACCGCTCAAGCCGATGGCTCGATACGCGTCTGGCTCACCCAGGGTGCTCCAAATCGGCAGATTCTGGATTCTGGTGATAGCGCAATTGTCGACGCAACAAGTTCGAAAGATGGAAACCGGGCGGCAATACGTCGGGCCGACGGAACCATTCGAATCGTCGACACGCGAAGCGGAGAAAAATTGCTTACCGTCTATCGCCGTCCCAGCACGACGGGCACCGGTCTCTGCCTGAGTGAAGATGGCACCCTCCTGGGAACCATACTGGATGACTTTATGGCCGTAGTCATTGATGTCTCCACGGGAAAGGTAGTCGCCCGGTTTGAGAGGCACGAGGGCCACCTTATGGACCTGGAATTCAATGGAGACTCCACGCAGGCCCTCACCACGTCGTGGGACAATACGGCCCAACTCTGGGACATCGCATCCGGCGCACTGCTGCACACCTTTTCGGCCCACACGGACACCGTAGTTTCGGCTACTTTCTCTGAGGATGGGCGATTTCTCGCCACGAATTCCAACGACGAGGAAACGATCGTCTGGAACTTGAGCGATTATACGGAACGCTTTCGCATCAAACACGCGGCCCGTGAATATCACGCGGCTTTCACCAAGTCAGGGGACGCCATCGCAACCACGGCATCGGACGGTGCCTTAAGCATCTGGGACACCGCCACCGGCACGATGCGCACCCATTCCGAGCGACAGAATGAGCACCCTGGCCCAATCGAATTTAATCAATCTGGAAGTAGGATCATCTCCACTTCCTTTTCAGAGTCTCACCTGTGGGACAGCCATACCGGCGCACGACTGGTGAGCCTGGACTCCCCTATCGACCGGCCCAAAATCAGCATGTTCTCCGCCAACATGCCCGGCATCATTGTGGCCACTTGGGAAGGTAATTTGATTCGTTACACCACCCCACCGGTCCGACCGAATACGCCCGCAACAACCCACGCAGATATCGCCGCATTAATTAATGAGTCTCGCGGCGAGGAAAGTCCCGCCGAAATGAGTAGCGACCCCGTATCATCGGCGGTCGTTTTCTGCGCGCAAGATGTGCTGCATGCTGTCCTTGAGAATTGGTCGACACAGCCTGCCGATACCCCGATTCAAATTCAGCTGGATTCCGACCCACGGCTCCGCGCCGCCCTGCTATCCCTGCGACTCGCAGAAGGAGACCGGATCAATTTCAGCGAGAGCAATCCGGCGGATGCCTTCGGAAGATTGCAGGACACTATGGCCGCTGCCCAATCTGATGCCCCCTTCCTCTATTTTCCAATCGAAATCACGCGGGCAGAACAAACCGTAAACCTCCAGCTGTGCACCTTACCCGCGCCAGTTGAAATGGAGTCCGTGTCGCTCCCCCATAGCCAGGCGGTGGCCTTGATGGAGACCCTCCAGCGCACGCTTCAGATGGATTCGGATACGACCCTTGAGGTAAATCATCGCCAGACGCTCGAAATTCTACATCAGACCTTGGAACCAAACAGCCTTTTCGGATATTGGATACTTTCACCCAGGGAGTCCATTTGGAAAGAGCCACTCGCAACACTCCACCTCTATCCCTTGAGCCGAGTCACCCGCATCGCCGGAAAAACCATAGACTCACTCCCGGAACTGGCGGCACAATGCCAACAAGGTCTGAAATTCCTGGAGAGTGAATCAAACTTTAAGCTAGAACTGGAGCTCGACCGCGGTATGTTCCGCAGTGTGCGATTGACGTTGATGGGCACCTTATAATCTGGGGGACGCGTTTGTCGCCGAGCACCTGGCCGTAACGAGAAGGATGAGGAAAGTAAAATGTCACTGCCCACGGATATTACGAAGGAAATGCAAACCACTCCCGTAACGCGAGGCATCAATCTCATGTCCTTCCTCCTCGGGGGGGTTACCTATGAAGAACTCTATGTGAATCGATTCAGCGACGGCTCACCAACATCAGGCCTCGGAAAACTCATCGCCAACGCGAAAAACCTGCACGACCACCCCAACCTCCAGACCGACCCCCAGGGCAACCCCTATGATGTAGAAGCGGAATTGGTGGGCACCAATGGTGTCTTAATCCAAATCGAAGGTATGCTCACCGCAGCGGGCTACCCGAACATCAGCCTTGGAAACTTGTTCACGGAAAAAGCTCCCAAAGATTCTCCACTGGCGAAAATCGTTACGCTGCTGAGCGACTTCTTCACCAACGCAGGGACGCGCATGAATCATTTCTGCACGCCCTTCATGTATATGCAAGATACGGACGCATATGTTAGCGATACTGATTGGAAAGATTTCATCAATGGTTGTGGAAAAAGTACATTAACCGAACTCTTCCAGGATGGCGACAGCGCAGTACGAAAGTCTGTAAGTCTCGCGCGCAAAAACTTCATATTGCTGGACAAAAGCAAACGAGTAGGTGTCCATTCGCCCGTCGGTGGCAATGGAAAGTGGTGTAATGGCAACTCATGTGTTGACTCCGGTGACCCCGATACGTGGTGCAACATGAATGAAAACGGAACGGACTGCTCTCCCATGAGCGATCACGCCCCCTGATTCAGACCTTCGTCCACCAGCCTTTCAAGACCTTCGTCTATGCGCCCTGGAGTTTCTTCCCTGTGAAGACTCCAGGGCGTTTTTTGAATCCCTCAGTCCGCCAGCGCCTCGTCAAAGTGACGTGCACTCGCGTCCAGCATCCCCTTCAACGCGCCATATTCACTCCCATGGGCCAGGAGTTGCGCGCCCATTCCATGATATTTTTTTAGTTGTTCCTGTGTGCCGGCCGGCAACCCCCAGGCCTTTCCGTATTGTTGCGCCGCATGGGCAACCCGCTCAATACATTCATCGAGACTGGGCATATCTTTAAATTTGCTCAAACGAAGACTCAGATCACTCGGCCCCACAAACAAGCCCGCAATGCCATCCAATGCCGCAATTTGTTCTGCATTGTCAATCGCTTCCGGCGTCTCCAGCTGAACCACCAGGAAGGTCTCGCGATTGGCCGCCTCCGTATAGGTATCCCGATCGCACATGGTATACATCGTGTCGAAGCCTACACCATCCAGCCCGCGATCGCCGGCAGGAGGAAATTTGACGGCCTTTACCAGGTCCCGTGCCTGTTGCACCGTGGATACATGAGGAATCATCAAACCGGATGCCCCGTCCTCCAGATAGCGATAGAGGCGGGTCTTCTCCAAGGTGGGCGCACGCAACATGCAATCAATATCGGCCAGATGAAATTGGGCCAACAAGGCTTGCACCTCCCGCTCATCAATAAGCCGGTGCTCCAGGTCGAGCCAGATACAATCGAAACCCGCCCGGGCCGCCATATGAACATAGGGCGGGATGAAATGTCCCATCACGCACATGCGAACCGGTTCACCGGCACGAATTTTGGCGAGGGTCTTACTTTTTCGCATAGAAAACGACACTTTCTCTGGCAAACACAAGGAATGCCAATTGGTTATAACAAGTTTATCCGTACATAGTCCGCATGGTATAGTACGGCACCAAACAAAGTAAATTGTAAATTTTCGGGCGCACTGTTCCCCGCGGAATACGAAGGTACGCCCGCCACCCAGGAGGAATCCCGAACGTGAAGGCTCCCCACCTTTCGACCTGGCAATCCGCCCCGAGTGCGACGAAATTCGCGCTTCTCACCGGTGTTCTCATGGCGCTCAACGCGGCGACCGCAACGGCACAGGAAGTCACCGAGGCGGTGGCACAGCACAATGGCCTCGCCCCCCTCGATTGGGCCATCATTGCGGCGTATGCCATTGGCACCATCGGCCTGGGTTGGTATTTCAGTCGCAACCAGAACTCGACGGAAGAGTACTTCATCGGCAGCGGAAACATGCCCCCCCTCCTGATTGGCGTTTCACTCTTTGCCACACTCCTGAGTACCATCACCTATCTAAGCATCCCCGGTGAAGTCGTTGGTAAAGGTCCCATCTACATTGCAAGCCTGATTGCCCTCCCCCTTACCTATCCCGTCGTAGCCTATGTACTGCTACCGGTCTATATGAAACACCGGGTAACAAGTGCCTATGAACTCCTTGAGGCCAAACTTGGTCTCAGCGTGCGGCTCCTCGGCGTCGTCCAGTTCCTCGGACTCCGGCTTATCTGGATGTCCCTCCTCATTTACCTCGCCTCCAAGGCCATGTCAGTCATGATGGGCCTCGACGAGAGCTCCATTAAATGGATCGTCCTCGTGACGGGCCTGGTGTCCGTTACCTACACCTCCCTCGGTGGCCTGCGCGCCGTCGTCATCACCGATTTGGTCCAGACCATACTGCTTTTCGGTGGAGCCATACTGGTCATCATTATGATCTCCATCAAGATGGGCGGTTTTAGCTGGTTCCCCACAGAATGGCAGCCCCACTGGGACTCCCAGCCCATCTTCAGTATCGACCCACGCACCCGCATTACCGTGGTGGGCACCATTGTCAGCATCTGGGTCTGGTATATCTGTACCGTCGGCGGCGACCAGGTCACCATTCAACGATTCATGGCCACCAAAGACGCCAAATCAGCACGACGGGCCTTCGGCACCCAACTCTGGGCCAATGCCTTTATTACCCTCACCCTGACCTTCGTCGGTCTGGCGCTGATGGGTTATTTCCAAGCCAATATGAGCGCCCTGCCCGATGGCTACGCCATCAAAGCCCATGCCGATGACCTCTATCCCCGCTACATTTCCTACCACCTGCCCATCGGTGTTTCGGGGCTGGTTGTGGCCGCCATGCTCGCTGCCGCCATGTCGAGTATCGACTCCGGTGTCAATTCCATCACCGCCGTGGTCATGACCGACCTGCTGGACCGATTTGGCATGAAACCCGCCACCGACCGGGGACATCTCATTGCCGCCCGTTCCCTGGCCTTCGGAATCGGTGCCGTGGTAATTCTCGGAAGCATGTATGTCGGTCTCATTGAAGGCAACATCACCACCGTAACCAACAAAACGGCCAATCTCCTGGTCACCCCCATATTCGGGCTCTTTTTCTTCGCCCTCTTCGTGCCCTGTGCAAATGCCCCGGGCGTCTGGATCGGTTGGATTTTCGGGACCGCCACGGCCGTGCTGATTGCATTTTCCGGCCTCTTCTTCGGAAGGGATCCCATAACCGGATACGACCCCATCAGTTTCCAGTGGATTGCACCTTCCGCCCTGGTGGTCAATTTAATTGTAGGTTATGCCGCCTGCCGCTTCTTCGACACAGGTAAAAAATCCACTTCCTCGTCATGAGCGTCCTGGAGAAACATGACCTCCGTTGCGATATTGTTGTCGCGGGCGGTGGCCCGGCCGGGGTACCCTGTGCCATCGCCGCCGCCCGAAACGGCGCGCAGGTTATCCTCTGCCATGACCGCCCTGTGCTCGGCGGGAATGCATCGAGCGAAGTGCGCATGCATATCGTCGGTGCCAATGGAACCGGCCACTTTGACCGGGGCGCCGAGCTGGAAACGGAAGCCCGTGAAGGGGGCTTCATTGAGGAAATTCGACTGGAGAATGCGGTACGCAATCCCCAGCGCTCTCCCTCGATGTTTGACCTGATTCTCTATGAAAAATGTCGGGCCGAAGCCAATCTCACCCTCTTGCTGAACACCACCGTCACCGGTGTCGAGATGAACGGCGACACCATCGTCGCCGCCATCGCCGAGCGCCAGAGCACGGAAGACCGCTTTCATATTACCGCCCCCTCTTTCGTGGATTGCACGGGCGATGGGCGGCTCGGTGCAGAGGCGGGTGCCCTCTTCATGGAAGGCCGTGAAGATACCGCCCAACATGGCGAAAGTCTCGCCCAGACAAAGGCCGACACCCACCGTCTGGGCTCCACCATCTTACTCCAGGCCCGGAGACATGACCGTCCCATGCCCTTCGTAGCCCCGGAATGGGCCCGCGCCTTCAGCAAAGACGATCTGGCCCTCCGCCTTTACGCCACCCCCGGCGAAGAGGAGCCCACCCACGAGTATGGCTACTGGTGGGCCGAATACGGCGGGACCCTGGATACCATCAAGGACAACGAGCAAATTCGCGATGAGCTACTCGCTGTCGTGCTTGGAATCTGGAACCACGTAAAAAACGGTCCCGAAGGCACGTCTCCCGATGCCGACCCCTTCGATGCCTCCCACTGGGCCCTCGACTGGTTTGGCTTTCTCCCCGGCAAACGAGAGAGTCGACGCTTCGTCGGACACCACATCCTCACGCAAAACGATGTCATGACGTCCCGAAACTTCGACGACGCTATCGCTTTCGGCGGCTGGTCCATCGACCTCCATCCCCCCGAAGGCATCGACGCGCCCACGATGGAGCCCTGCGTGCAGCACCCCGTGCCGTGGATTTACGACATCCCCCTCAGCGCGTGCATCTCGAGAAACATCACCAACCTCGCCTTCGCCGGACGCAATATCTCCGCCACCCACGTGGCCTTCGCCTCCACCCGCGTCATGGCCACCTGCGCCGTCATGGGACAAGGTTTGGGCACGGCACTGGCCCACGCGGCGAAACAAAAACTCGCGCTGCCCCAGCTCTTGAACTCGGGCGACGCACTGCGCGAAATTCAGCAACAACTTCTCCGCGACGATTGCTTCCTCGTGGGCCGCGAAAACACGGACCCGGAAGACCACGCCCGCGTTGCAATCGTCACCGCCTCCAGCGAGCAGCCGAACGGCCCGGCAAACGCCGTCATTCACGGCCAAACCCGGTGCGTCCACGGTGAACGGGGCGCTCCACCCGATCGACAATTTCCCGGCATCCAGCGCTGGATGTCCGACCCAGCCCATCCGCTCCCCGCCACACTGGAACTTGCGTTTGAACAACCGGTAACGCCCCGTGAAATACAACTCGTCTTTGACACGGGACTCCACCGCCACCTGACCCTGAGCCAGCACGACGGCTACACGGCCAGCAAAATGCAATGGGGTCATCCTCAGCCCGAAACCGTCCGCGACTATACGATTGAAGGCTTCGACGGAACAAGCTGGCAATCCCTGATCTCCGTGAAAGACAACTACCAACGACTGCGACGACACACGGTGACCTGCCCTGTCCCAGTCCGGCGCCTCCGCATTACCCTATCCGCCACCAACGGCCTCGACCACGCGCGCATCTGCGAGATGCGGGTCTACGAGTAAGTTACCCAGGGACGTACCGCCGCAAGGAGACCAGCTGCGAAGTAAGACCCTCCCCGGCCAGCAAACCCGCGCCAACAAACGGGAAAACGCCACAACGCGGGGGTATGTCCCGAACGGGGTAGAACCAAACAGCCCCAA
>CAXBPH010000272.1:0-9144 GCA_963977445.1 uncultured bacterium
TGGTGCCACGGCAAGAGGTAGCCGGTGAAGCCGAAGCCGAAGGTAATGAGCAACAGTAAAACCCCGGAGATCCAGGTAACTTCTCTGGGCCGCTCAAAGGCCTTCATGGCAAAGGCAGTTATGAGATGGCAGAGGACGCAGAAAATCATCGCGGACGAAGACCAAGTGTGGAGGTTGCGGATCAGTGCGCCCCCGCTCACATGTCGCGTGATGAATTCGACAGACGCGTGGGCATCCGCCACCGTTGGCTGGTAGTAAAATATAAGCAAGAGGCCAGACACGAGCTGAATGGCGAAAAAGAACAACGCGAGGCCGCCGAAGTAGTAGCCCCAACTCATGTGGTGGACGGGTACCTCTTTCTTTTGAAAAAGGGACTCATAGTTCAGCTTCTCCAGTGGAAGCCGCTCGCGGATCCAGGCTCCTGCTTGCATCATTCGGTCCGAAGTCCCCATCACGCCATCTCCTCAAACTGTTTGGCGATATAGACGCCGTAACCCCCGCCCTGAGCGAGGTCCACCTTGCCGGTAACTTCCCCCGACGGGCTCTGACTGGCGACGAGATTCCCCTGGGGATCCATGAGCACCCAACCAATCCGGGGCAAGGGTACTTTTGCCGGGGCTCCTGGCGTGGGCTTACCTGTCTTCACGTCAAACCACGATATGTGACATGGACAAAGAATGCGGCCATTATTAATGGTGCTGGCGACCGTGCAGCCCAAGTGGGTGCATTTTGCCGAGATAAGCAAGGGCAGTCCTGACTCATCCCTAAAGGCCAGAGCGGGCCGCATTTGATAGTCTGTAAAATAGCGTCCGTCCTTATCGGATAGCTCGGCCAATTGTGCAACGAGGATGTAGGGGTTCTGGAGTCGTTCGATTTCCAAGTGACGCTCTGCGGCGGCAAGCTCCAGGCGCTCTTGTTTCTTCTGCAGGAGTTCGGCTTCCTGCGCCGTGCTCATCCGCGCTCCACGGAAGAACTGGCCCAGTTTTTCCAGCATGCCGACACTAAGCAGCAAGGCTGCCGCGGCGGTCCCCATGGCACCTTGAAGGAAGTAACGGCGGCTATCCACCGCATTCTGTGCCGCCTGCACAGGATTGCGAATTAGCTGTCGGGTGGTCCACACCACTTTCTGCGGCGCGCGCCAGAGATAGGTGACCGGTACAGAAAATACGTGCACCAGCCGTGTGAAGGGGATGATCAGGAGAATGATCCAGGCCAGCACCAGATGAAACTTCACCACGGGCGGCAGACCGGCAATATACTCCGGTTTGGGTTGAAGCGCGGCCAGGCTCCACAGATAAGGGGTTGTCGTGCTGGCGGACCAGGCGGCCCCCCATCGCGCGCTGGTGGCTACGGTAATCCCGGCCAAGACTTGCGCGATCAGCAGGAGCAGCAAGAGCAGGTCGGCGGTAGAGGTCACCGCCGACACCCGTGCCGACACACAGCGCCGGACGAGAAGGACTGCCAGGCCGACGAAGGCGAGGAAGGCGGCAATCACGCCGAGCACTTCCACCGTTATCAGGAACACGGGTATGGACGTGAAGGCCTGCCACAGTCCCGGTGCAATGATCGGGATGAGGTGCCCGACGGCGATTATCAGAATGCCGAGGTGCCAGGCGAGACTACCCCATCGCAACTGGTTGCTTTCCAGGAACTGGGAGCTCAATGCGGAATAGGTGAAGCGCTGAACCCGGTAGCGATAGATGGAGCCAAGAACCATGACGGAAACCGCGATGTACGGCAGGCCTATGAACAGAAAATGCTCAAACATGGGTCATTTCTCCGACGTTGATATGATCCAGATAACATTGAAGAGACAAGAGAAGGTGCTGATAGGGATTGCCCGCTTCCTGAAGACCGAGGCACATGTGCTTGATTGGCGCGGGGAGACACATTCGCCGAAACTCATTCCATTCCTCCTCCGGGGCTTTCGCCGCGTATTGCAACGTCACGGACAGGTGATCGGGAAGTTCGCTGCCCCATTCAAAGCCCGCCTCCGAATAGGCTCCGACAAGTCCGGCCATGAATCGACCCCGCTGCGGGTTTTCTGCCCCGAAAAGGTAGACGCTCAGGTAGGGCACCGCGAGGGGGGAGAGGTCAAACGCGCGGGTGTAGTGTTCTTCGAGCGCGTCGAGATTGGTGCCTTCCATAAGGTGGATAAAAGGCTCCACTTTTTGGGCAGACGCGTTATGTTCTGACGCCAGCAACGTTCGCAGATCGTGTAGCGCGTTGCCGAGCTCGGGTCTGGGATACTTCAGCACGTTCCCATACCGGGCGAATATGGTCTGTTGGGGGGAGAGCGTATTCATTACTACAAACCTCTCGTCGGTTCATTGGTTTGGCCCAGGCCGCACGAACCCTTGCACATTTCCGGGGAGCAGCCACCGTCCTCCATATGCGTTTCCCGTTGAATGGGAGGCATGGAGAAGCGTTGATTGAGTGGGGCCAAGGTCGTGAGCTGATATATATCTTCTGCATCCTGTTCGCTGATGCCCGCTTCGCGTAGCACGGCATGAACTTTTGAGATATCCACATCGTCGATGTCCTGGGCGCGCTTGAAGTAACGCACGGCCATCTGGCGCTTCATTACCTGGCGCACGATATCTACGTTGCCAGCACTGAAAAGAGACGCCAGATACTTGATGGGCAGACGGGCACTATCGAGATTGGAAAAGAATTCATCGGAATTATGCTCGTAGATGCCATCCCCCGCGCGCCCGCTAACGGGAAGTAGGGGCGGAACATAGTACAGCATGGGCAGGGTGCGAAATTCCGGGTGTAGTGGCAGTGCGAGCTTCCACTTCATTACATAATTCCAGACCGGCGAGTCCTGCGCGGATTCGATAAATTCCGGGCTGATGCCATTGGCTTCCGCGCCCGCGATTACTTGGGGGTCGAAGGGGTCGAGCAGCACGCTCCGGTGGGATTCAACAAGCGATTCCTCCGGGGCTTTCATGGCCTCTTCGACGCGGTCCGCATCATAGAGCAGCACGCCCATATAGCGTATGCGGCCAACACAGGAGTGGAAACACGCGGGTGCCTGACCCGTTTCGAGCCGGGGATAGCAGAGGATACATTTTTCCGCCTTGCCGGTTTTCCAGTTGTAATAGACTTTTTTGTAGGGGCACGCGGCTACACAGGCGCGCCAACCGCGGCAGGTATCCTGATTGACGAGGACAATACCGTCTTCGCCTCGTTTGTACAGGGCACCACTGGGGCAGGCGGCCACGCAACTGGGGTTGGCGCAATGGTTGCAAATACGGGGCAGGTACATCATGGAAATCTGTTCCACATCGAACAGGGCCTGTCGCTCATCTTCCGTGAGGGCATCCAGGTTGGGGTCGTTCTCCGCATAAACCGGGGATCCCCCCAGATCATCATCCCAATTGGGGCCGGCCTCGATATCGATATCTTCCCCCGTAATCGCGGAGATAGGCCGAGCTGTTGGCTGGTCGTCTCCGGGGGGCGCGTTGGTCAGGTCACCGTAGCGGTAGGTCCAGGGCTCGTAGTAATCGTCCAGACCGGGTTGATTGGGGTTGTAGAACAATTTCTGGAAGTAATCCGACTTGCTCTGACTACGCAAACGGAGCTCCCGTTTTTCGTCTACTTCCCAGCCCCCTTTGTAATTGAGCTGATCCTCCCACTTCGTGGGGTAGCCGGTACCGGGCTTGGTTTCGACGTTATTCCACCACATGTATTCGGCACCGGGACGGTCCGTCCAGATGTTCTTACATGCGACGCTGCAGGTGTGACAACCGATGCATTTATCGAGGTGAAACACCATCGAAACATGTGCGCGTACATTCATTTACAACGCTCCTTTGCCATCTACCACGAAGGCTTGTCTATTTTCCGTACCACCACAAATGTGTCGCGGTTTACGCCCTGGGGTCCCCAGTAATTGAACCCATAAGAAAACTGGGCATAGCCACCAATCATGAAGAGGGGCTTCAGCCGCGTTCGTGTCAGGCTATTGTGTCCACCGGCGCGCCGGTTACCTCGGCGCTTGCTCTTGGGTGTGCCCACCGTGCGCTCTGTCGCGTGATAAATAAAGCAGATTCCACGGGGGATGCGGGCACTTACGCAGGCCCGGGTAACGACCGTGCCATGGTCGTTTATGGCCTCAACCCAATCGTTGTCATGAATACCCAGCAGACCGGCATCGTGCTCATTCATCCAGAAGGGCTCGATCCCGCGAGACAGCGTCTCCATACGGAGCGTGTCGCCAAAGGTCGAGTGGATGTGCCACTTGCCATGAGGCGTGAGATAATTCAAGACAAGTGCACCCGGCTCCGCCCCGGTGGCGTCCAGATCCCGCGTTGTGCGGAGATCCGCCCGAGGTTTGAAGGTGGGGAGATGCTCGCCATAGGCCACATAGGCTTCGTGATCGAAGTACATGTGCTGACGCCCGGTCAAGGTGCGCCACGGTATGCGCTCTTCAATATTCTGGCAATAGGCCGCATACGTTCGAGATCCGTTGGTTACACCGGTCCAGAACGGCGTCGTGAGCACCCGTCGGGGTTGGGTGCACAAGTCGGCGAAGTTGTAGCGTATATTCCGATTCCCCGCGGCGAGGTGGGTGTGGTCGATACCCGTCTTGTGGGATTCCGTTTCGTAGGCCCGGTAGGCAAGTTCACCATTGGTTTCGGCCGCGAAGTGGAGAATCGCCTCACACACGTTTCGGTCCTTTCGCAAGGAGGGATATTGCTTACCGTCCCAGGCTTCCACCGGATGTTCGAGGAGGTATTGGTCATAGAGGTCGTCCACCGGGTAGTTGCATCCGTGGACGCCGAGCCCGTTGTTCCGGAAATTCGGGCCCAGGGAAATAAACTTTTGATAGACCTTGGTGTAGTCCCGTTCCACGACTTTCATATGGGGCATGGTTTCCCCAGGGATAGCCTCGCACTCGCCCTTGGCCCAGTCTTTTATGGTCGGCTGGGAGATTTCACCGGGCGTATCGTGGAGCAGTGGGGAACAAAGCAGATCCTGAACGGGGTCTGGCAGATATTGGGGCGCCATCTCGCTGGTGGCTTTCGCAATATCCCGGAATATTTTCCAGTCGCTTTTGGACTCCCAGCACGGCGTTACGGCTGCCTGCAAGGGGTGAATGAAGGAGTGCATGTCGGTCGAGCTGAGGTCGTCTTTCTCGTACCAACTCGCCGTGGGCAGGACGATATCCGAATAGAGTGCGGAGGTATCCATGCGGAAGTTGAGATCGACAATGAGATCCATCTTTCCCCGTTCGATCTTATCGTGCCAGGTAACTTCCTGCACATCTTCCTTGGCCTGTTCATCGGCGATGCTGTTGTGGTGGGTGCCCAGGTAGTGTTTGAGGAAGTATTCGTGGCCCTTGGCAGAGGCCTGTATTGCATTCCCACGCCATATATACCACACCCGCGGGAAGCAGGCCGGATTATCCACATCTTCCATCGCGAATTTGAGGGATCGATCCTTCAATCGGGCGACGGTGTGGGCGACGGGATCTTCTCCCCGTTCTTGTGCGTCTTGCACAAGTTTGAAATTGTGTTCGGTAAACTGGGGATAACAGGGAAGCCACCCATTGCGGACCGCGAGGGCCTGCTTATCCGCTGTGTGTCCATCGGCCATCGGGTTGGTCTTGTCCGCGACAGGGCACATCTCGCCGAACTTTCGGTCGTAACGCCACTGGTCGCTATGCATGTAATGAAACGAGGGGGCATTCTGGAGGCGTGGCGGTCCACCCCAATCGGCACCAAAGGCAATGGGACCCCAGCTTGCCTGGGGCGCAAGTTTTTCTTGCCCCACATAGTGATTCCAGCCACCACCATTGCGCCCGACGCATCCGCAATAGAGCAACGCGTTGATGCATGCGCGGTAGATCAGGTTGTTGTGGTACCAGTGATTTACGCCGGCACCGATGATAATCATGCATTTGCCATTGGTCTTCTCCGCCGTGGTCGCCCACTGACGCGCAAATTTAATTACGGTCGCGGCCTTGATGCCCGTGTATTGCTCTTGCCACGCGGGGGTAAATGGGTGGGTATCATCGTCATATCCCGTGGGCCATTGGCCCTCAAAACCGCGATTTACCCCGTGTTGGGCGAAATGGAGGTCGTAAACGGTTGTTACCAGCACCGGGCCATTCACAGTATCGATGCTACGGACCGGAACATGCCGGACGCGCCAACGATCCGTGCGACCCTCGGAGAAGTCATCGAAGATGGTGGGGACCGTGGTGTCGCATTGGTCGATGACACTCAAGGCGGCTTCGAAAGATTCGCCCGTGAGCGCGTCCTCTTGCTTAATGTTCCACTGGCCTTTTTCCTTTTGCCAACGGTGGCCAACCTGTCCGACGGGGATGCGGAGTGTACCTTCGCTGTCGGTAATGAACCCCTTCCACCCGGCGTGCTCCTCTTTTTGAGTCGCCTCCAATTGATCGGCCTTCAGAAGTGCGCCCGGGCGGTAGTTGCCATCGGCGTCTTTGTTCAATGTCACAAGGAACGAAGCGTCTGTATTTTCCCGCTGATACTGGCGGAAATAGGGCACCTCCCGATCGGCGTGGAATTCCTTCAAGATGACATGATTTACCGCCATCCAGAACGCCGTGTCGCTGCCCTGATTGATGGGGATCCACTCGTCGGCAATCTTCGAGGTCTGGCTGAAGTCCGGTGAGAAGACCACAACTTTCGCGCCCTTATGCCGTGCTTCCACCAGAAAATGAGCATCGGGCGTCCGCGTCATGAGCACATTCGAGCCCACGGTAGCGATGAATTTTGAGTGATACCAGTCCGCGCTCTCGGCCACATCCGTCTGTTCGCCCCATACTTCGGGCGATGCGGGCGGTAAGTCGCAGTACCAGTCATAAAAGGAAAGCGCCACACCGCCCATCAGTTGAAGAAAGCGGGCACCGGAGGCATAGCTGATCATGCTCATAGCGGGGATGGGAGAAAAGCCCACGAGACGGTCAGGGCCATATTTCTTTACCGTGTAGAGGTTGGCCGCCGCAATCAGTTCCTCGGCTTCCTTCCAGGAGACGCGACGGAATCCGCCTTTTCCCCTCGCCTCCTGATACTGGGTGCGTCGCTCGGGGTCGGTCGTTATCGACGCCCAGGCGGCCACAAGATCATCGGGGTGTTCTTGTTTTGCGGCGCGCCAGAGATCCAGGAGAATGCCACGCATGTAGGGGTATTTTATGCGTAAGGGCGAGTAGATATACCAGGATGACGATATGCCACGCTGACAGCCCCGGGGCTCGTAATTGGGGATGGTGCCATCAAAGGTCGGGTAGTCCAGGGCCTGCATTTCCCAAGTAACAATCCCCTTTTTTACGTATACATTCCAGCTACACGAGCCGGTGCAGTTTACGCCGTGTGTCGTGCGGACGACCTTGTCATGGGCCCATCGGTTCCGGTAAAAATCTTCCCAGCTTCGCTGCTCCGGGGCAAACAGATCCTGTATCCAGCTCATTGCACTTCGCTCCTGGGTTGCATGTCGCGGCCCTTGCGACGGGTTGCGGACGTTACCATGCGCCGCCGTGTGCCGGCGACGCGCCTGTTGGTAGCCTTGCCTAATAGCAACAGCACGGCTAGGGCACCCACACCGCCAATGGCATGAAGTGGCATGGTCGATGGGGGCAACGGGTCTTCAGCGACAGTTTCTAAGTATTTCACCAGATGTACCGACTCCTGCTTTTCCACGGGGTGGACGGTGTAAATGGCCCGCATCACGGGAAAGCCCGGGGATTCAACCGTGGCCATCAGGGGGAGTTCTCCGAGGCGGGTGTAGGCGTCCTCCAGCGAGGCCGCCAGATTTCCGCCCTGTCCCCCGGCCTGGTGGCACGCGGCACAAGCCACGCCACCATTGAGAAACGCCGTGTGCCCACCAAACAGGGCCTTGCCCTTCACGGCATTGCCGGGCTCCAGCGTGGCCGCTTCACGAAGGGATACCAACGCGCGCTGGGCCTCTATCCGTGCTCCGGCGTCGGGGGAAAGGAGAAAGTCGGTAAGGGCCGCCACTTCCTCATCGCTCATGGGACCCACATTTTTTTCCATACGCTTCGTGGCATCCCATACGGTCTGTCGGGGGTAAGACTGTGAATTCTTCAAATCCGGGCCGGTAAGCGCGCCGCCGCCCAAGGTGTGGCAGCCCATGCATTTCATCATGAACGTGATGGCGGTTGAATCTTCGGGGGGCGGCATGACGGCGGCCGCACTTTCCTGGGTTGCAGATTCCTCCGGGGGAGGGACTGCCTCAGGAGGCGTTTGGGCGACTGCACCGTTGAAAAGAAGCAGTGTACCGCTCAGTAACAAGAACCTGAATGTAGCCATCATGTGGTTACGCCGACTACGCCCGAAACTTGACCCATCGTCCATGCTCGCATTCCTCTTTCTGACCCGGCCTGCAGGTACTTCCGACCGACCAAACGCGACCGTACGGTTGCACACACTAATTGTGGATATAATTATCCACAAGTAGAAAAGACTTGTCAAGGTCGGATAGACGGGGCTTAAAAGCGAGTAAAGAATTGGCTATTCAGGCGACGTAGCGGAGGCACGTGGTTAGCATAGAGGGAGGAGGCGGGTTAGCGTTTCGTCTTTCGGGAGATGCGGTTCTCCTCGTTCATTTTACGTTTAAGCGTTAAGGCAACCATCTGATCCAACGTTGTACTGGAAAGGTGATTGATGAGCATCTCTCTTGACTCGATCCAGACTTCATGGAGCGGGCACGGCTTTGCTGAGCCGCACTCCGTAAAACCAAGAACACAATGGTCGAACGTGTCCTCACCTTCGACAGCCCGTATAACTTCGAGCAGGGTAATTTCGCTGGGCGGACGGGTTAAGGAATAGCCACCGCCGGGCCCACGATGGGCATCCAGAAATCCCCCTTGTACCAACGACTGGAACACCTTTCGGGTAAACGACTCCGGGATTTCCGCCTTCTCGCAGATATCTTTCGCCTGAAAGCGTTCCTTGTCGGACTCCGCCACTACAAAGGTGAGCGCGCGGAGTGCATATTGACACCCTTTGGAATATAGCTTGAACATATTGTGGACCTCTTTCTCCTAATAGTATGGCCGCCGACGGTAAGCCTGTCAACACTGACGGGAACTTGGTCTTGGTTTCATAAACTAAATGCAACACGGCTATTCATCCAAGTCTAGCCGGTAGA
>CAXBPH010000273.1:0-9134 GCA_963977445.1 uncultured bacterium
CCTACCTCGAGGAAATAGAAGATATTCAGGCGCTCCGCGGGGCGGTAAAGTATCGGCCCTTAAAGGGAAGACGCCTGCAGCGGGTACTCTCTGGACAAGAAGTCCTGGACGAAACCCTCACGAACTATCTCGGTGGATATGCCGCGGATAAGCTGATGGTTGTGAATATCGAAAGTGTGCCCGCCATTGAGGCGCTGGACGATATCCTTGCAGTACCCGATATCGATGCCCTCCTGGTTGGTCCCCATGATCTGTCCATCAACCTGGGAATCCCAGAGCAATACCAGCATCCAATCTTTACCAAGGCGATTACCACCATCATCGATAAAGGGCGTGCCAAGGGCGTGGGGGTAGGTTTCCATTATTCCTTTGGCATTACCGATGCCGTAAGCTGGGCACGGGCAGGGGCCAATTTCATCATCCATAGCACCGACTATTTTCTGGTGCGCGATGCCTTGCGCCATGACCTGGGCGTCTTTCGCGACGCGCTGGGCGATGAAGTGGCCTCCACTGGCGATGATAGTATGGTCGTGGTTTAGCGTATTCGCCGAAATCCCCTGTTTGGCGGGTTGCACGGGTTGGAATAGCACGGTAGCGGTTGCCCCTCCTCTATCCTTGCTTCGACAGGTAGCGGAATCATTGTCATTGAATGCACCATGATATGGGGTTCAACATTCGTGCCGTCCCGCCGAGTTGGGTGTCGGCTTACGGAATTGCTATCAAGTTTGATGGGTAGCTCCTTGCGTGGGCTTCGCCGCACCTGGCTGGGAACGCCGGTGGCGCGGACTTATCGGCCTTAGCTGGCCGATCAGGAGTCAGACTTTCAGGTCGTGTAGAGTCCTCCGCCCGGTCTAACTGTTCCGGGGCGACACAGGCCATCCCGCGCGCTCGCTCCAGTCAACACAGCGATTTTCCCGAAGAGTTGATGTCAATAGTGCTAAAATATTATGTTTCCGTGACTGGGCGACAAAGACCAGTCGTGATAGACCATGGGAAAGAGATATAATCCGCTTCACGTAGTTTTCAATCATATAGTCGGGTTTCATCAGTCGTTCCACACACAAAAGGAAGCAGTGCAAGAGATATGAGTAAGGAACCAGACGCAGAAGGACGCCGCCTGCAGGAAAACGCAAGCCGGGAAAAAAATTGGAAACGCTGGGGGCCCTACCTCGCTGACCGTCAATGGGGAACGGTGCGAGAGGACTATTCGCCCCAAGGTGACGTGTGGACGCACTTTGTTCACGATCACGCCCCAAGTCGGGCCTATCGATGGGGCGAAGATGGTCTGCTGGGTATTTGCGACCGCCAGTGCCGGCTGTGCTTTGGTCTGGCGTTGTGGAATGGTCAGGATCCCATCCTGAAGGAGAGACTCTTCGGGTTGACCAACGGAGAGGGCAATCACGGCGAGGATGTGAAGGAATGTTACTATTTCCTGGATTCCACCCCGACCCACTCCTACATGAAGGCCCTCTACAAATATCCGCAGCGCGCATTTCCCTACGAAGATCTGGTGAAGGAGAATGGAAAGCGCTCTCGATTGGAATCTGAGTATGAACTGGAAGAAACGGGCGTCTTTGACGACAATCGTTACTTTGACGTTTTCGTTGAATATGCGAAAACGGATGACAACGATATTCTGATTCGTATTGAAGTGATAAACCGCGCGGCCGAGGCCGCCGAGTTGCACGTGCTGCCGACGTTGTGGTTCAGAAATATATGGCGCTGGGGTGCCCAGCACGAAAGCGGGCATAACAAGCCCCAATTGACCACGCCGGGGCCGGGACGCATTTTCTCAGAACACGACACGCTTGGTAAGTTTGTACTTGCCGTCGATAACGATGTGGACGGTTCCGAGCCGGAACTACTCTTTACCGACAACGATACCAATCGGGCCCGGCTGTTTGGGGTGCCCAATGTGACGCCCTATCGCAAAGATGCCTTTCATGATTACGTAGTTCGCGGGGACAAAGGGGCGGTCAACCCGGCCCTGGAAGGTACCAAGGCATCGGCACTGTTTCACAAGACAATTCCCGCTGGGGAAAGCTGGGAAATTCGGCTTCGTCTCTCAAGTGTGGCGCTGGCAACAGAGACACCCTTCGGCCCGGACTTTACGAATTGTTTTGAGGTGCGCCGTTCAGAATGTTCTGCCTTCTATGAAACCCGAATGCCCGAAGGTGCTTCGGAAGAAACGCGGCAAATCCTGCGTCAGGCCTGGGCGGGGCTGCTTTGGAGTAAACAGTTCTACCACTACGTGATGACCAAGTGGTTGAAGGGAGACCCAAACTTCCTGCAGCCGCCTGAAGACCGAAAGTCAGGTCGTAATAAAGACTGGCGCCACATGTACGCGCGGGACATTCTGTCCATGCCCGACACCTGGGAGTATCCCTGGTTCGCCGCCTGGGATCTCGCATTTCACATGTTGCCCTATGCCCAATTGGATGCGGAATTCTCGAAGGAGCAACTCGAAGTATTGCTCCGCGAGTGGTACCTCCATCCCAACGGCCAGATGCCTGCCTATGAATTCAATTTCAGCGACGTAAATCCTCCGGTACATGCCTGGGCGTGCTGGCGTGTCTTTAAGATGACGGGCGAGCGGGGCAATCGGGATCGTGCTTTCCTGGAGCGTGTGTTTCACAAGTTGCTGATGAACTTCACGTGGTGGGTCAATCGGAAAGATCCGCACGGAAACAATTTGTTTACCGGCGGTTTCCTGGGACTCGATAACATTGGCGTATTTGACCGATCCAAGCCCTTGCCCATGGGGGGGGAGCTCGAGCAGGCCGACGGTACCGCGTGGATGGCCTTCTATTGCACCACCATGCTCGCCATGTCGCTGGAGCTGGCCTGGAAAAATCCGGTTTACGAAGATATCGCCTCCAAGTTTTTTGAACACTTTGTCCATATTGTTGATGCCATGAATCACCTCGGGGAAGATGGCCTCTGGCATGAGGAAGACGGATTTTACTACGACCAGGTGTTTGCCCACGGTAAGGCAACGCCCATGCGGGTTCGCTCTCTTGTCGGCCTGGTGCCCCTGCTCGCGGTGGAAGTGCTGAAGAGTGACGCTATCGACCGCCTTCCAGGCTTTCGAAAGCGCCTGGACTGGTTCCTCAAGCATCGAAAAGACGTGGCACGAACCACCACCTATCTCGCCCGGAAGAAACAGCCCGATGGCTCGACCTGGGAATTGCTGGCTATTCCTACCCGGGAGCGATTGGAGCGCGTACTCGCGTATGTATTGGACGAGGAGGAGTTCCTGTCACCCTACGGGATTCGTTCCCTATCCCGTGTTCACGCCAAGGAGCCTTTTACGTACGTAGATGAAGAGTCTGAAGACACCTGGAGTGTTTCCTATGTGCCCGGCGAGTCCGAATCGGGCATGTTCGGCGGCAATTCCAACTGGCGTGGCCCCGTCTGGTTTCCCTTGAACTATCTCATCATTGAAGCCCTGGAACGCTACCACTACTTCTATGGCGACGATCTAAAAGTAGAGTGTCCTACCGGCTCCGGAAATATGATGAACCTCCAGGAAGTGGCTCGGGAAATTGCCAAACGACTCGTACGGTTGTTTAAGACCGATGAGAAAAATAAGCGCCCGGCCCACGGGGAAAATCCCTTGTACGCCGAGGACCCCCATTGGCGTGATCTCATCCTTTTTTATGAGTATTTCAATGGCGATACGGGTAAGGGCCTGGGTGCCAGCCATCAAACCGGCTGGACCGCCCTCGTTACCCGTCTATTAACCCGTCATGAATTGTATACGTCGGATGACTCCCCGGAAGATTGATCAACCAGGTTTTTGTAGTAATTTCTACTTCGGTGACCCGTAGTCCAATCCAGTTTTCAGTCGGTAACGAAGCTTCTTGAGACTCATGTCCATGGCTCCATGTGATTGAGGGGTAGAATTAATTGCGCGAGCGAAGAAAGAGTAATCGATGAACGGCGAAGAACAAGTTGCGCGCTATACGACCAGCAGTGGCATAGAAGTATATAAATTGCCGGTATGGGCCTTCGAAAATCATGTGACGAACTGCTATCTTGTTCTTGAAGATGCGGTAACGCTCATCGATTGCTCCTCAGCGATCGGGGATGCCAATGGTTCCCTGGATCGGTGTTTTGACAAGGCCCGCGACGAATTTGGACTCACCGTGGGCCTGAAGGATGTGGAACGGCTGATCATCACCCATGGGCACATTGATCACTTCGGCGGTACCAACCACGTGTTGGAGCAGTCCGGTGCGAAGATCGCCATTCACGAACTCGACGTGTCTACCTTGCAGAATTTTGAGGAGCGGCGAATCGTTGCGGCCAAGGATCTCCAGGTGTTTCTCCGTAGGTCAGGGCTCTCCACGGAACGGGTGGAATTCATGCTGGAGATGAATCGCTGGTCGAAGGGATTGTTCCGGCCGGTACAGGTGGATACGGTGTTGCGAGAAGGTCCGATGGACGATGGTCCATTCACCATCTACCATGCGCCCGGCCATTGCCCAGGGCAGGTCTGTCTCCAGCTCGATGACATTCTCTTTACCGCCGATCATGTGCTCGACAGAATTACCCCCCACCAATCACCGGAATTTATTACGCGAAACATGGGGTTGGGGCACTACTTTTCTGCGCTGAAACGCGTTCAGGCGGTAGAAGGCGTGCGGCTGGGACTTGGTGGGCATCTGGGTGATATACCCGATGTGTCCAAACGAATAGACGAAACACTGGAATTCCACGAAGCGCGCCTTGAGAAGACCCGTAGCATCTGCAACGCACCGAAAACGCTGGCGGATATTTCCCTGGAGTTGTTCGGTAAGCGGGAGTCCTACCATATCTTGTTGGCCATCCTGGAGACGGGTGCCCACGTAGAGTATCTCTACGAACGGGGTATCCTCGAAGTGGTAAACCATCAGGCCATCGAAGATGCCGACAACCCCGTTTTGCAATACCAGGCGGTTTAAACGACGTGTCTGCTCGACGGAAAAAGGCGGCATTGACCCCTTGGCAGCGGAAACGGCGCCGACTGCTGTCGGTAGTAGGTCTGGCTGCCCTCTTGTTTTCCGTCGTCATGTTCTGGCGGATTCAGCTGGCCAGTGAGGTGCGGTGGCAAATACAAGGGCTCCGTGATGCCGGCGTCCCGCTCGATCTTCCATCACTCAATCAACGGCATCCGGTACCCGCAGAAACTGAAAATGGGGCAACCGAGTTTCGCGCCGCCTGGATGAACCTCCGGATACCTGATCCGGTTCTCATGGCCCAGCTGCCCTTCAAGCCGAATCGAGAGATCGCGGTTGGGAAAGCCATTCCCCCGGAACAGCGCACGGCCATGGTGGCACTGGTTACCGGGAATGAGTCCAGCCTGGCCCACTGCAAGGCGGGCGCGGCCCGTAAGACGACCCGCTATATAGAGACCTATACGCCATCCTATGACCGCAGCGCGATGAATGCCCATCTGCCCATGGTGAATGACTTGGTGTCGTTGCTATGTTCCGATAGCTTACTGAAAAGTGAAACGGGGGATTCCCACGGTGCCCTCGATGCCTTGGGGACGGCCCTCGCGGTGGCACGGTCGCTGGAGGGGGACGGACTCTATGAGAGTCTTAGCACCCAGTGGGAACTGGAAAAACTGGTGTTGACGAGCCTCGTTCGGCTCCTGAGTCAGGCTTCCTATAGGGCGGAAGAATTGATGGTCTTCAGCGCGTATTTTTCGCCGGAGCGCCGTGTTGCGCAATGGCAGCGCATGTGCGACACGGAGCAATGCCTCTTTGTGTCCCGCTTCCGACAGGGACGAAAACGGGGATTCATGCGCTCTGTTTTGATTGCGGGCGGGGTTGGAGACTTGAATCTGCGCCTGTATTTCGGGCTTGCTGGGGCGGCCCGTAGCGGATTTGGGGCCACCAGCGAAGAGCAGCGTCGATTGCAGGCCGAATACCAGCGACTGGCTGCGGAGGTGGATGGGGGGCCCATGATATATCGCACCACGGCAATACGCATGCCACCGGCACCATGGAATCTCATGGTCGCCCAATGGGAAGAAGCGGTATTCGCGGACGTATTTCTGGCAATTTTCGGTTACCATGCCCGTGAGGGAGTATACCCTGCAACGCTCGACGAACTGGTTCCCGATTTCTTCGATGACGGGCTTCCAACGCGATTAGATAGTACGCCAATCCCGTACGCGGTCCATTCCGATGGGTTTCGAATCGGGGACGATGATCAGTGGCTCGCCACGTCCACGCCAGTGGCGCCATAGCTTTTGTTGTGTTGCGTTGATCGCCTCGAGCAACTTCTGTCATTGTGAGGATTGTGGGGTTCACGATGAAATAGGATTGAGGAGAGAATTCATGGCAGAGACAGACACGGGGCGACATTCGCATAAGAAACGTCCGTGGCAACGGCGGCGACGTCGTATGTTGATTATCCTGATCGTGTTGGCAATTCCCGTGGTGGCGGCCGTGGCCTGGCGCCTGGAAAAGCGAACAGCCCTGACCAACGCCCTGGAGGCAGCGAAAGCGGCCGGCATCCCCTTGACCGAGGAGGCCTATGTCGAAAAGTTTGGGGCCTATGTGAACTACTGGGAATCGGCGTCCCTGTCACCCGACTCTCCCTACCAGCAGGTATTAGCCGCCTACAAACGAGAGGCGCTTGCGACGTTAAGCGATCTTCCACGCTTTAATAGACGGCAGATCGACGAAGATCTTAGCGTCGTACCCTACCCCGAAAAATTTGTTGACGCCCTCCGACACTTTGTCGATGAGAATGCAGAGACCTACCAATTACTCCATAGTGCCTTGGCTTCCGGTAGTCAGGAGACTCCGCCCGGTGACAATGAGAAACTGGTTCTCGAATGGCTGTGTCGGGAGGCCTGCCTTATGGCCCACGATGGCGATGTGGAGGGTACTTTTCGAGCCATTGAGGGGTGTTTCGTTCTGTTGCGCGGCGGTGCCCTTGATTTTGGTGCGGACGCGCCCTGTTTGCAGAACACGTACCACCTGGATCTGGTGCTCAATTGTTTCGCCAGCGTGCTGAGGCGGGTTCGTTTTTCCGAGGCCCAACTAGGGACCCTTCGGGAACACCTGACGGCCGGTGACTACGAGGCCTATCGTAAGCAGGAGAACGAGCGCCGGGATAGCAGCAACCTGATTGAAATGTCCAAGATGGCCTCGACCCATCCTGAAATGCAGCATATGAATATGCTTACCGGATTTTGGGATCGGGAGCGGTCCTATCAACTCAATGCGAGGCTCGTGGAACGGACACTTTACGGGCTCCCCTTGGCCGAACAGGACCGAATTATTGCCCAATATGGGGACGAAGCCTGGTCAGATTATGTCCGCCCGGTTTCCAATGAAACCTATGCCTCTTTTGCCAGTGCCGTCATCGATATCCTGCGTTTTGAAGGGGCCCGTGGGGAATTGCCCCAATCCCTTGATGTCCTCGTGCCGGACTTCTCCGAAACGGTCCCAATCGATTTCTGGCGTGGGGGCCCCATGACCTATCGCCAGGAAGGCCGCACCTTTACCCTTTACGGCATCGGGCGGGATCGGGAAGATCAGGGCGGAGACCAGCGTCAGGACACCGTGTTCAGCACGACGTTGCCCTGATCGGCTATGGAGCTTGCATCCAGGACCATGGCTCCGATAGGCTTCCACGCATTGTCGGGTCCTGATCCGACCAATAACAACGCTGTCTGAACCTTCCAGGAGTATCCCATGTCGAGCCTCGGTAAACGCACCCACCTCAATCGTATTTTCAGCCACCCAAGCGGTCGGATATTGAGTGTGGCAGTCGATCACCTGATCAACTATCCAATCGGATTGCCCGATGGCTTACGCACCATGGGGACGACTCTGGAAAAGATCGTGGCAGGAAAACCCCATGCAATCACCATGAATAAGGGCATCGCCATGCGATTCATGGAGCCCTACGCAGGAAAAGTGCCCTTTATTATCCAATCCATGTCCCTTCGTCCCGAGTGGTCGGAGTTTGCCTGGACCGCCCATGTCGAGGAGGTGGCGGCCATGGGGGCAGACGCCATCGCCGTGGCCATGTTTCTGAAGGGCGAAAACGAAATTCGCTATATTAACCACCTGGCCCATGTCGTCCGCGAGTCGGAACGCTACGGGCTTCCGGTTATACCCCACATCTACACCCTGAGTAGCGGCGACGAAAAATCCTCCGTAACTCACAATGCGGAAGATATTTTCTACGCCGTGCGTATGGGCCTGGAATTGGGCGCCGACGTCATCAAAGTGCCCTACACGGGCGATGAGGCCTCCTTTCGCGACATCGTGAAAGAAACGCCGGTGCCGGTTGTCGCTGCAGGCGGCCCAAAGTGTACTACCCTCGAAGAGGCTGCAGAAATGATGCGGGCCATTGCGCGCACCGGGGCATCGGGAGCCACCGTAGGGCGTAATGTCTGGGAGTTTCACGATATTCCAGCGGCCATAGCGGCCCTCACCGAGGCCATGGTATCGGTCTGAGTCGCGCATCGGGCTTCCTTGAAATGGTACAGTATAGTTGCCCCAACGAGTTGCAGGCGTAATCGTGTACACCGGGTGCAGGATGCTGCGCTGTTGTTGGTAACTTGACGGCGGGAGTTGGAGGATTTGTGTCATATCGTATCGCAATCGGGGTGTTTTTGTGTGTTTTTGCCTTGGTGGCGAACGGGTTGGACACCGATGACTTCAAAGGACCTGCGGCACCTTGTGTTACGGTAGCGCATGCTGTTCCGGAAGTGTGTACCATGCCGGGGCAGGAACTCGCGATACAGGTCACAATCGACAGCAGCTGTGACCCCATGGTCCAGGCGTTGGGGCTGCGTGAGCAATTGCCGACGGGGTGGGCGTACAAAGCGGTCGTGGGGAACGCCTTGCCCAACGTAAGGCCCGCTCCTGGCAAAACAGGCACGCTGGAATTCGCCTGGATAAGCCTCCCTGACTTTCCTACAACATTTACACTGCAGTTGGTGCTGGACGCTGAGCAGGCCTCGTCTGGTCTACTCGTCGGAGTCGCCGAGTATCGGCAGACCGGTGCGGCCATGATGAGCGATTCCGCCATAGACACGCTTTGCGTCGTCTCTGCTGGCGAAGGTGAAGGCGAAGGCGAAGGCGAAGGTGAAGGTGAAGGTGAAGGTGAAGGTGAAGGTG
>CAXBPH010000274.1:0-9121 GCA_963977445.1 uncultured bacterium
CGGAATCACACGTATTGTCAATGGATTGGAAGAGTAGCTCCTTCGCGTCTTTGCGTGAAAGTTATTTTATTTTCACGCAAAGGCGCGAAGGCGCAAAGATGGGCCGCGTGAAATCCGCGGCAGAGGAGATAAGAGAGATGACAGAGAACGAAATTGCAAGACTGGTGGTAGATGCTTCTTACAATGTGCATGTCGCGCTGGGGCCGGGGATCATGGAGTCGGTCTACGAAACGGTGTTATGCCATGAGCTCAAAAAGCGGGGATTGAAGGCGGAGCGACAGGTACCCGTCCCCGTGGTGTACGACGGACTGCATTTTGACGAGGGGTTCAGGGCGGACGTGGTGGTTGAGAGTAAGGTCGTGCTTGAATTGAAGTCTATAGAGCGCGTACTTCCCGTACATCACAAGCAGACGTTAACGTATATCCGGCTGATGGACAAACGGCTCGGTTTACTGATTAATTTTGGGGAAGCGCTTATCAAAAACGGAATCACACGTATTGTCAATGGATTGGAAGAGTAGCTCCTTCGCGTCTTTGCGCCTTTGCGTGAAAGTTATTTCTGTCTGTCACGAAAGGCGCGAAGGCGCAAAAGAGATATAGAGAACGGCCTACTTTACATCCTTCACGCAGCGGAAGCCGGTGAGGTAGTTGCTGGAGTCGTCGATGGGCAGATAGAAGCGGTGGGCGCAGCGCATGTGGGCGTTGTCGTTGAAGGTGGTGCCACCTTTGAGGACTTTGTATTTCTCGCCATATTGTTCGGCGGGGATGGGGTTGCCTTCGTAGGGCTGATACCAGCTGCTGGTCCATTCCATGGCACCACCGGCCATGTCGTAGCAACCGTAGGGGCTCTTGGGTTTGGCGATGGTCTCGCCAATGCCTTTACTGCGGTCGTATTGGATGAAGGTGGGGTCGTAAGTGTTGCCCCAGGGAAACATGCGTCCGTCGATGCCCCGGGCCGCCTTTTCCCATTCCGTTTCGGTGGGAAGGCGTTTGCCGATGGATTTGGCATAGGCGTTGGCCTGTTCCCAGGTGACGATGGCGGGGTGGTTTTCGGTGGCTTCTCGCCAGGTGTGGTCGGGGTCGAATTTCTTGAAGTCTGCGTTGCTCACTTCAAAGGTGTCGATGAAAAAGGCCGTGGTGGTGGCGATGTGTTGGGGGGCTTCGTCGGCATCGCCAACTTTGCTGCCCATAATGAATTCACCAGCGGGGACGTAGACCATGCCATCGGGGGGCGTGGGGGTGGCTTCGTCGGCGTGGGTGGTGACAGTGAGAAGGAAAGGGAGGCTCGCGAGTGCGAGAAAGTAGGTAGTGATCTTATTCATAGGGCTACTCCATTTAAGATGATGTTGGGTATCTTGTTGAAGGGCTTGGGGCGAACTATGTGTCGTGTGGGGCCTTATTGTCTTGCATGTGCTTTGTGACAGGCAGGAATGCCTATCCCCCTTTGGGCGCTGTGACAGGTCCCCGACGCGCCGGAGGCGGGCAGGAATGCTATCCCCCTGTTACCAGGTTTCGTCGATGAAGCCGTAGTAGCGGGCAAACCAGTAGTTGCGAATCATTTCTGCGGCGTTGTCTTCATGTTCGGACGGTACCTGCACCGTGGTCCCGTCGGCCTGTTCCACCGGAAAGGAGCCGCTGTGACGCTGGAAGCCTTCCATCGTTCGTAGTGCCTCCAGAACTTCGGGGGTCACCACCGAGCGGTCGCCGGTGAGTGCGGCGTAGACCATGGGAAACCAGATCTCGCCATGTCGCTTGTAGTCCAGTTGGGCCCAGGTGTACTGGTGACGGTTAATGGCCATGGTGTACTTGTTGAGGAGTGTGGGGTCGGTTTCGTGGGGAAAGAGCTGGAAGTAACTCTTGCAGGCGAGTTTGTCGTCCCAGATGACGTTCCACATGTCGGGCCAGATGGTTTTCGCGAGGATGGCCTCATCGGCGTAGCCGTGCTCATCAATGAGTCGGTGGTAGGCCGCGCGATAGCGTTCTTTGCCGGTGATGCGCCACGTGGTCTTGAGGGCGGCGAGCATTTCCAGGGCGTTGAGGGGCTGGTGGGGGATGTCGGGCGAGAAGTTGCCCCAGAGCGTCATTTTGTTGTCCACATCGACGAGTTTGAAGTTGTAATCCACCACGCGGCCCACAAAGCGGTCGAGAATGCCCGCGACGACGGCCTTATGTTCTACATCGGCGGCCATGTCGTAGTAGACGCCGAGCATGTAGCAGAGGTCGACAAACTTATCGCTGCTCAGGTCCCCTTCCCAGCGATAGCCCGGCATGGTGGTGCTTTCGTGCCACTCAATGGGGAAAAAATGGTGGCGCTCGTGCCAGAGGGGGGTGTCCGTCTTATTGAGAGAGCGGGCAAAGACGCCGGGAACGCCCGTGACCTTTTCCAGTTTCTCGATGCCGGCGAGGATGTCGTGGCATTGCTGACGATGGACGGGGTCTTTGGTGATGGCGTAGCGATAGCAATAGGCCGCCAACATGGCACCGGTCACTTCGATGCAATCTTCCTGGCTGCCCACCATGGGGGCTTCCGTGCCCACGGGGGGGAAGATGATGTGCTGCATGAACACACCTTCGTTGATGTGGTTGCCCCGCATGAGGGCGTCATATAGTTCGACACGCTTGTGGAGCGGGTCGTCGGGGGCGGGGAAATCGTTGACTTGTTGGGCTTGGGTGGTGAGCGTCGCGAATAGCGCAACCGTGCAACTCAGCAGGCGGAAGGATGAGGGGGGCATAGGGTACTCCTTGAAAATGTGGAATAGAGAATTTAGCATGTTGAAAACATTTGAAGTGCCGACATGTGTGGGTCGTATGTTAATTGGTGGCGCGATGGCGCCCATGGGATGAGAGTATGCGGTCACCTGCCGCCGGGCAGTCAAAGCGTCGGGCGCAGAATTCGACTTGTAGATCGCTGAAGTCTTGGTTGGACATGGGTATTTTGGTTCCAAGCCAGACATAATATAGTAAGTTCCCAAACAGCATTCATGCGTTCTTCTGGGGTACTGCTCCGTGGCACGTATTCGCGTGGCTCGACCGCCCCGGCACGAATGACGCGGCTCGTAAGGCTTCTGCGTCGCGGAGACGAAGACATTTCAGGCCTGATGTCCTTATTGAAGTAGTGAACGTGGACTTAGAGTGACAATGCCAGCGATGCACTATACCCTTTCTTGTGAGAACTTTTCACGACAGCGAAATTTGTCATATGACAGCCGATGGAGATGGGCGCTTGCAATTTCCCTGCGGCAGATGCAGCGTGATTGGCCCGGGACGGGCCAATCACTTCGCGCGCTATGGGGCAACGGGCTACCAGGTACGTCAACGTGTAATTTATACCCTGCCGGTGACCAGCGTTTGGGCGTGTTCACTACGGTTCGCCTTTGGTTTCAGCTTGATTTCCACGTCAACATCCAAGGCGTTTAGGAATTTCAAGAGGCGCTCGATAGTGAAACCCTTGAGCTTGCCATTTACGATTGCGGAAACTTTGGCCTGATCGATGCCCATTAATTCTCCTGCTTCGCGTTGGGTCAACGACTGCCCCTCCAGAGCATCCTGAATGTACATGGCCAAGTTTGATTTTACCAAGGCTTGCTCAGAATCGATAGAGCCGAAGTCCTCGAAAACATTCTGGGTACACTTCATTGTTTCAAGCTTGTCGCTGGTCGCCATGGTTACTACTCCTCTACAGGGTGCAGACTTCTCAACTTAAGGTCTGCGGTGTTCATCTTGAAGCATTCTCAATCGTGAACGGACGGTATCCATTTCTTTTTTCGGGGTGGCGATGCCTTTCTTCGACTTTTTCTTGAAAGCATGCAGCACATTCACTTCGCCCGGAATTCGTGTTGTATAGATGAGTCGATAGGCGTCGCCAGCATGCCCATAGGGTATTTCCAATTCCCGCGCACCGGGGAAGCCTTTGAGCGGCTTGGCCAACGTATGCTTTCGACCGTTACGTGCCAAGTTGACTCCGTGCAACATAACTTCTTGAACCAATTGAGGAAACTTTAGCAAATCTTTATGGCTGCCGCCCCGGAAATACAAATCATCCATATCGATGGACCTCCATCACCAACCCTCACTCACCTGCCCTACATCCTGATCGCATGCTACGACCACTAAAAGATTTATTGAGTATAGCATGCCACTTTTGGCATAAAATTGCAAGAATTAATTCACGGCAGTCGCAGCGCATTTGGCCGCGACCAGATAATCTTCGTTGCCCAGACGCGGCCTGTGGCGCCGTGCTTCATGGCCTCTTCGGGCTTGTACAAACCTTCCCCTACGGTAATCCAGGTTTCGTTGGGGCTGACGGTGACGACACCGAAGTTACCCAGCATCGCGCCGCGCTCGGGTACGACGATTTGTTCGGTGCTTCGAATGAGGCACATCTTCTCGGTGTCCACCTGGCTCATGAAGAGGGGCGCGCGGTGTCGAATGATGTGGTCGTTGTTGGCACCTTTGCGCGTGTATACAAGAAAGAGGGCATCGCTGTGGGTGACCCAGTGGGCCTGGGTGTTGTAGCTGCCGATCTCTTCGCCATCCTCAAAGCACCAGGGTTGCTTTGGGGTGAATTGCAGGTCCGGGCCCGCGGAGGAGACATAGGCGCGATCGTCGTTGCGCATGGTTACGTAGTAGCGGTTCTGGTAGCGGGTGAGGGAGGGTTCGTAGACGCCGCGGGGACTGTCATGACGGATGGGGTCACTGTGCGACTTATACGTGATCGTGGAGCCGTCGAAGCCGCAACGCATGATCGTTGTTGCGTAGGTATCTTCGTCCTTTGCCTTGAAGTAGATGGGCACCAAGAGGTCGCCATTGTCATCGATAAGCCATTGACCGCAGCCATTGCCCGAGTTGAAGAACTCGGGCAGGTCGGGCATTTCGATGATCCGCCATGCACTCCACTGCTTCGTGCCTGCGTCGAAGACAGAGAAGGCGGTTTCCCGCGGCCGGGGGTCCTTCATGAGTTTACCGTCCTGATAGCGCACCGTGTGGCCCATGCCCAACAGACGTTTCGTCTGGGGATGCCAGCCCGGGGTGAAATCGCAGACACCAACGGTCGTGTTGCCCTCTTCCTCACGCCAGGCCAAGGTGTCCGGGGTGACGACTTCACTCCAGGTCGTGCCGAAATCAGCGCTTTCTATCATACTGAGGCCGGAGAAGTAGTCAGATACGTTTACAAACCACTTTTGCATGGTAATAACGACGGTTGGCGGTGCGCCGGGCGTATCCGAAGGGATAATGCCTCCCCGGGGGTGAAACCAGCATGCTTCGCCATCGAACTCCTCAATAACCACATCGGGGGCTATTTTATAGCTTAGATCCTCCGTAAACAGAGCCGCGTGTGGGCCTGGAAGTGGGTCGGGACCGGCCGAAAGACAGAAAAGTGCACTTGTTAACAGGGTAGTGAGCATATTGGCATCCTTGGGTTGAAGTATACTGAACATCTTACGTTGCAAGGGGATAGGACATCAATGCCGTCTACCGATGGGGTGTTTGAGGGTAGAAAATACCGTATGTTTAAATAAAATATGGATTACTGCTTGACATTGCTATTCCCCAAAAGAGATAATACTTGTCCTGTCCAGCCATAGCGATTCGGGCTCGGTTCTTTCCTCACGGTTTGAGAGAACAAGAGGATTGACATGAGGTCGATTTTTTGCTATGCTGTTGGGCCGGTGTCTGGATGGCATTCAGCGCATCCACACAAAGTTTCCCATTTAGGAGTAGTCGAAATTGCCTACGATTAATCAGCTGGTACGAAACTGCCGCAAGACGAAGGTTTCGAAGACAAAGTCGCCGGCCCTGAAAGCTTGCCCACAAGCTTCTGGGACATGCACCCGAGTCTACACCATGACTCCGAAGAAGCCAAACTCCGCTCTTCGGAAAGTGGCTCGTGTGCGCCTGAAAAATGGCATGGAAGTGACTGTGTATATTCCGGGCATTGGCCATAACTTGCAAGAGCACTCGCAGGTTATGATCCGTGGCGGTCGTGTGAAAGATTTACCTGGTGTTCGTTATCACCTTATTCGTGGCGTCCTGGATTCTCAGGGTGACATGGGTGGACAAGCTGGTGTTAAGGATGACGGTGGTAAGCAGATTCATACGGGACGCTGGGTGAGCCGCTCGAAATATGGCGTAAAGAAACCTAAGAAGTAGTTCTGTCAATATTTTTGAGTAGCAATAGCTAATGGAATTATAAAATGGCACGACGCAGAGAAATACATAAACGGGAAATCCTTCCTGATCCTCAGTACGGTAGCGTAACGCTCAGCAAGTTTATCAATGCAGTTATGGTAAGCGGCAAAAAGAGCGTGGCTGAAGCCATCGTGTATGGTGCCCTCGGCCTCATCAAAGAAAAGCTTCCGAACGAAGATCCTGTGTCTGTCTTCAACACGGCGATTGACAATGCAAAACCTTTGTTGCATGTAAAGTCCCGTCGTGTTGGTGGTGCCACGTATCAAGTGCCTGTGGAGATTGCTCCGGCAACCCGCACGGCCATTGCCTTCCGTTGGGTTATTGAGTTCTCCCGTAAGCGCGGCGAAAAAACAATGCGCGAACGTCTTGCAGGAGAATTATTGGACGCGTACGCCAAACAGGGTACGACGGTCAAACGGAAAGATGATACGCACCGCATGGCAGAAGCCAACAAAGCGTTTGCTCACTTCCGATTCTAATACATGCCACCCCTGCTGTTGGTGTGAAGACAGGTAGTTTTCTGTCTCCTCATGGCCGGGTTGTGATTGAGAATAGCTATGCATATCCCTGCGGCGTGCCGTCTGGGTGTGTCTGGCGGTGTGTTTCAGTGGAAACTCCCTCTATAGGGATTGTGTTTTTGTAGTTGGCTTGCTGTTCGCAGATCAAGTGTCCTGCAACAAGAGTAAAAGGTGATATTGTGGCCCGTTCGCTACCCCTTGATAAAGTGCGCAACATCGGAATTATGGCGCACATTGATGCCGGTAAAACGACCGTAACAGAACGCGTACTGTTCTATTCGGGTCGTGTCCACCGCGTTGGCGAGGTGCATGATGGCGCGGCGACAATGGATTTCATGGACCAGGAGCGCGAACGTGGTATAACGATCGCATCCGCCGCTACCGCCTGTGAGTGGAAGGGGCACAAAATCAATATTATTGATACCCCTGGCCACGTAGACTTTACAGCCGAAGTAGAACGCAGTCTTCGCGTTCTCGATGGTGCTGTTGCGGTATTCTGTGCGGTAGCCGGTGTGCAGCCCCAGTCTGAAACGGTTTGGCGTCAGGCTGACCGTTATAAAGTCCCCCGTATGGCCTTCATCAATAAGATGGACCGTGTAGGTGCGGACTTCGAAAAGGCATTTACGACAATAAAAGATCGTCTTGGTGCCAATCCCCTCCCCATTCAGTTACCTGTTGGTGCTGAAGACGAGTTTCGCGGCGTTATCGACCTGGTCGAGATGAAGTGTTATGCCTGGGAAGGCGAAGGGGTTGATTCCAAGCAGGTCGAAGTAGATATTCCGGAGGAGCTGAAGGAGAAGGCGGCCGAGTGGCGTCACAATCTGATTGAGGCTGCTGCTGAGACCGACGAGGCGTTGATGGAAAAGTACTTCGCCGAAGAAGAGCTTACGGTTGAAGACATTAAGCGCGGCCTTCGTAAGGGTACCATCTCTGGTGCATTTACGCCGATTCTCGCGGGTACGGCCCTTCGTAGTAAGGGTATCCGTCTCATGATTGATGCGGTGCTCGACTACATGCCCTCGCCGGTTGATGTGGATGCGATTGACGGCACCGACCCACAAGACGCTGAAAAGAAACTCTTCCGCAAGCCTTCTGATAAAGAGCCCTTCTCTGCGCTTGCCTTCAAGATTGTTACGGACGCCCACGTGGGTCGCCTGACCTTCATTCGGGTGTATTCCGGAACGTTGGAAGCGGGCATGCAGGTGTTAAATTCCCGCACCGGTAAAAAAGAGCGCTTGGGTCGTCTGCTGGAAATGCACGCGAACGAACGCTCCGATTTGCCCGAGCTGCGCGCTGGTGCCATTGGTGCTGTGATTGGTTGTAAGAACACGACCACGGGCGATACGCTTTGTGATCCCGACCATCCCATCGCCCTTATGGCGGTAGACTTTCCTGAGCCCGTTGTGCACATCGCCATCGAGCCCAAGACCAAGGCCGACCAGGACAAGATGTCCGAAGCGCTGGTTAAACTTTCCGAAGAAGACCCTACCTTCCGTGTGCGCTCCGACGAGGAAACTGGTCAGACGATTATCGCTGGTATGGGCGAGCTTCACCTCGACATTATTGTCGACCGCATGAAGCGCGAATTTAATGTAGAAGCCAACGTCGGCAAGCCCATGGTGGCCTACCGCGAATCCATCCGCAAGGCCGCGGAAGGCGAAATGAAGTTTGTTCGCCAGTCCGGTGGTCGTGGTCAGTATGGTCACGTAGTGCTTACCCTTGAGCCAGGTGATCCCAATACGGGATTCACTTTCGAAAGCAAGATTGTTGGTGGTGCAATTCCCAAGGAATACATCCCGGCGGTGCAGAAGGGTTGTAAGGAAGCGATTGAGACGGGCGTTATCACGGGGTATCCCATGGTTGACGTAAAGGTCACGCTCACCTTCGGTTCGTTCCACGAAGTTGACTCCTCGGAAATGGCGTTCCAGATTGCCGGCTCCATGGCACTGAAGAAGGCGGCCCCCAAGGCTTCACCCGTGCTCCTTGAGCCGGTAATGAAGGTCGAAGTGGTAACCCCTGATGAATATACCGGTGATGTGATTGGTGACTTTAGTGGTCGTCGTGGTCGTCTTGAAGGCATGGAGAGCGAAGGTTCAACGCAAACGATTAATGCGTATGTGCCCCTTGCTGAGATGTTTGGTTACTCCAATGCCCTTCGGTCCCGCACCCAGGGTCGGGCTTCCTACGCGATGCAGTTTTTCGCCTACGAGCCCGCTCCAGTCGCGATTGCAAATGAAATTATGGAAAAAGCAGGAAGTAGCTTCCGCTTCTAAAATACCCACTTGCGTTAGTCCAGAGAAATGCCGCCCACAACAGTCGGCGCCCTGAAAAAAGGAGATACAAAGACATGGCCAAGAAAAAGTTCGAACGTACAAAGCCACACGTAAACGTGGGTACGATCGGTCACGTTGACC
>CAXBPH010000275.1:0-9071 GCA_963977445.1 uncultured bacterium
CGCCCCCGGTGCCGATGCAGGCCCAATCCGGGGCACGGTGTCGGTATTCACCAATTGCCCACGGATTCCGTACACAGAGATTAAGGTGCATGGCCGTGTGGATGGACTGGACTATTCGGTCACGCCCAACGTTTTGGCCTTTGGGACGGCCAAGGCAGGTGAGCTGCTGGGCACTTTTCTTGTCGAAGGCGAAGGGATTGACGTCATCGAGGCACGATGTGAAAATACCGCATTGAAATTGACCGTATCTGAACGGCCCGAGGGCACGGGATACCAGGTAGAGGTACGCTCAGAAGCTCATATCCCAACGGGCAGACTGCTCGAAACGGTCACCCTCGTGTTGGCCGAGGATGAATTGTCCGAAGAAATGGCGGTAAGAGTCTTCGGGCGGATTGAGTAGCCAATCGAAATGATTTCTAAGGTCAAGCCGTCGCCGTTGAAACAGGGTCGGACGACTACAGGTTGGCTTCCTGTAAAAATGATACCGGCACTGCGTAAGCACGACCTCACCACGCTCCTCTCTGAAACAGAAAGGTGTGCTTCACCGGACGCTTACGTAGTGTTTAATCTTCGAGTTTCATCCTGTGCCTCCTTGGCCATCCCGTGAACGGGCGCGGAGGAAAGGCTCGCTTCGGGCACGTTTTGGCTGCGCATATTCTCCGAGTCCCACTGCATCGTCTGGCCCAGCGCGCATGCCCGCAACGCCACGTTGCCCAACAACACCGTCTCGGTCAAGGGGCCCGCATAGTTAAAGTTCGCACCTGGTTCCGGCCCTCCCTTACAGGCACGAATCCAGTCCCAATGGTGCCACTTTTTCCAGTGTGCGCGGTCCATCCAGCCGATTCGTTGCAGTGTTGGCTCTGGATATTCATAGTCTTCCATCAGCGTGTCGGGCACGAGTCTCGGATTTCTACCGCCGTACTCACCCGCTGTGATGAAGCCTTTATCTCCCACAAAGAGCGAACCGTTATCCGAATCGTTGCTGTCCCCAATGATCGTATCTTCTGGGAGGCCCTCCGGGCGCGGTACGAAGTTTCCCTTTCCGATGCCGTCGTACCAATAGACCGTTACAGGCGGTAGGTCCCCGCGCGCAGGGAATTCATACTTGAGCGTGGAATAAAGAGGCCCCGATTGCTCCGTGCACTGCTCTCGCTTGACGACCTCGACACTTAACGGGGCTCCCAGCTTCAGCGCCCAATGAACCGGGTCCAGCAGGTGACAGCCCATGTCGCCCAGGGCTCCGGTGCCGAAATCCCACCATACCCGCCAGCGTCTTGGACAGTAGCCCTGGTTATAGGGCCGGTGCGGAGCATTCCCAAGCCACAAGTCCCAGTCGAGCGTTGGTGGGACCGGCTCTTCTGGCAGAGGCGTGGTCATGCCCTGGGGCCAATCGGGGCGACTCGTCCAGACATGCACCTCGCGCACCGCACCGATCACGCCCGACCCGATCATCTCGCACAGTCGCCGCCCATCTTCGATGGCGTGCCCCTGGATGCCCATCTGCGTCACAACACCCTGTCGCGCTGCTTCTTGCGTCAACTGGCGCACCTCCTCCACCGTCCACCCCATGGGCTTTTCCACATACACATGCTTACCCAACTGGATGGCCGCCATGGCAATGGGGAAATGCATGTGGTCCGGCACCGCGATGAGCACGGCATCGATATCCTGTTCCTTCTCTAACATCACCCGATAGTCGCTATAACGACTCGCTTTCGGAAAAGCCTCCTGGGCGCGGCCTACATTTGCGGCATCCACATCACACAATGCCGTGATGTCTTCGCCCGAGCAGTAGGCAATGCCCATGGAACCCCGATTGGCCACGCCAACGGCGGCGATACGAAGCTTATTACCCGCTTCTTCGTACGCAGTAGCCTTGGTGGCGTTGAGATAAGCGGTCCCGCCACAAGCCGTTGCTTGAAGCAGGAAAGACCGTCTGGTGTAAGAAAGTATCATGTCCTCTCGCTTGCTTCCGGCTATTGGCTCAGTGGAATGGAGGGATGCCGGTCGTAAGCCGGAGGAGAATCGATTTTAGTCACCATGTCCGTGGCCATATAACATCTGAATTTATCAAACATATCCACATAACGACAACCATCCACATTACACACCCCCTGGAAATGCTATAGCAGAACGGCGCCTTATTAGCCCTAGGGGCCCGGCCTGAAAGTTCCTGGCACCATATTGGGGTCGACTTCGATGTCAAAATAGGGGGGCAAGTCGTCTCCTGGGCCGATATTGGAGGCAGATATTTCAATTTTCTTTTTAGGATTTTCAAATCGTGGGGTTTCTGACTGGACTCCTAGAAAGCCGCTGGACTACCAAGCACCACACGAAGCCATGGACAAAGAAGGACGGTGTCCCATCCCCATAGTCTTGATTATCGTATTCACGCGAAGGAAGCTACTGGTGATTAACCGTATCTCCATATCCGCTTATACCTTTAGGGCTATTTACACAGATCTCGGCGCTTTTATTGCCAAATTAACGCAGCAGCATAGAAGCAATGGCAAGCAAAAATATGATAGTACCAAGGATTGATATCACTCTGCGTCTAAAACTTGTGTATTCATTTTTGGCTCGCCGGGTATTTATGTAAGCCACCAATCCGCCCGAAACAATAATCAGTGTTATGTTCAAACAAATCGCAACGCTAGTCAAGTCCATAACACCCTCTTTAAATGTTGCTTCTAAAACTTTTCCATCCAGAGAGTTTGAATAGTATAATCAAGTGTCTCAGCATACGCATGTGTTCTTTCTTACAGGCACACTCACATTCCTCAACCCCCAGGGCCATTTTCTTTACATACTTCACATTCTACCACCATCCAACCCATAGCAATCATCATAGCACCAATCGCAGCGAAACACGCAGCAGGAGTGGTTGTTTGGCCAACACTACATGCGCTTACCATCACCGCAATAGCCAGGATAAGAGCTGCAACGGCAAGAGCACATCTCAAAGCCTGCGCATGCTCACTAATCCAACTAAGTCCTAAAGCGTCTGTCCTATTCATCGGATTGTTTACGACGTAAGAATAAATGTTCGGGCCATCGACCATTCCAAGAGGATCCCGGGATGTCCATCGTGCCGCCGACGGACTGTAATAGCGATAGGGAAAATAGTACATCTGCACGGTGACATCCCACACCTTGCCCGTGAAAGCACCACCAAGTGATTCTAGGCTAGCCCCGGCATAGACATATTCATCACCGTAGGGCGTGTATTCATAACTACCAACCGAAGCTTTAGCCACATCATAGACGCTTCGGGTGCTCCCGAGATGGTCGGTGGCGTAGTAGCGCACGGTGCCAGTAGAAGGTGTCGTACTCGCGAGGTCGGCAAGCATATGACTGACTTCAGCGCCGGGCATGGCCAAAACGTGTGTCATGGTCAAGACACCTGTGGAGCCGTCTGCGTCGTCTTCTTGGGAGACGACGTTCCAGCCGATGTCCCAGTTAAACCACAGTTCGTTGAGTCCCTGGGTCCGACTTCTTCTCTTACCATCACCACCTGTCTCGTAAGTAACATTCCCTTCGCCTGGAAAGTCGGATGTAACGCTGTAGAGTTTGCTGCCATAACGGTAGGCATAGGTCGCCGAATAGGTTCCATCACCCTTGGATGTTAACCGCCCCCAGGCATCATAGTCCTGGGTGATGGTCGTGCCGCCATTCACCATGCTCGTTTGTTCGTTGGCGTTGTATTATGAGAGTCTACCCGGACCGGTAGGGGCCAAAGGACTTAACCGGGAAACTCTGGAAGGGAAGGTTCAGCGTCGACTAAAGAGTTGCTTCGAAATTCCGTACGATTGTTCTTGAGATATTGAGTTATTTTAATTGCCAGCAAAAAGCCAATTGGAGGAATAAATCCCAACATCATCACAACAGCAATTTGCATCGACCAATAGAACCATCGGCGTCTTATTTTAAGCACATAGAACGAATACAACACCATACCGACAGCTATGATTTGAAGGGAAGCTATCGCCATAAAAAAAACCATGAAAACAGGATTCTTAAATGCGGATTCCATGTGATCATCAACCCATTGCTCATTGACACCAAACATTTCTGGTACAACCAAACCAATTAAAAGCACCAGTATAGACAAAAAATGGATTGAAAGCAATAAGAGTCCAACAAGTGCAAAATAGTCGCCTCTATTCAGCCTGGAGGGGGCAGTTGGCGCGATTATCATTTTAATATCTCCGCACAACAACGTTGTGGTCTTACGGTTTGTGCCCACATTTCAATAAGTGCCGTCATTTTTAAATCAGATTCCCAGTTCGTCCTGCGATTACTTCAAGAGAAACAACATGCTCACGATCAATAGTTCATGCCCTTACGAAGAGATCTGAACCACTACCAGTCGAAAGTTGTTACTCTTGTTTAGGGGTCGCATTCATCGGCTACACAGGCGGAAATTCTGGCCCAAAATGCTAATTGGCAGCCGGTAACGCGTGCCATAAACACACCTGCTGCTGCCCCGAGAGCTAAGAGCCAACCATTGAATGCTATCGTATGCATTTCACCAGCCGTAATATTGCAGGTCCGTCGGCATAAAAACTGCAGCTCGGAGCTCCATGACTCAAACATATAGTCACAACCAGCATAGCAGTAAGTACTAAAACGGTCAATTCTATCCATTGCGTCTCGATAGTTTCTATTTATTTGCTCTCGCTTTGCCAGGTAGGAATCTAAGGCTCGATTAAGGCATCGCCCAAGTCGATTGGCTGCGTCCTTAGCACAAGACGCGAAGGATAGGCCGAAGTAGTCTGTGCGACTAGTTGGATCGCCTCCCACGTACGCGTATACATTCGGACCATCAATCATGCCAAGCGGATCACGGGTTAGCCATCGTTGTGATTGCGGACTGTAGCTTCGGAACACTGCACTATATAGATTGGTTGCGTCATCCCATTGAAACCCTGTAAACCGCTTATCAATAGCTCCTGTGCTTCCGGTTTCCGAGTAGATCGAGCCATACGGGCCGTACTCGAACTCCGCAAGAATCGATTTATCTTCATTCCATACACTACGTGTAGACCCGAGGTTGTCAAGAGAATAGTATTTGTACGCACCCGCTGAAGGAATCGAGCCGTCGACGTGCGCCAACCCGTTTCCAACATAGCTTCTTTTGAGGCTACCCGAAGCTCCATCCGCATCGTCCTCTTCGCTGATAACCCACCAGTCCATGGACCAGTTATACCAAGTCTCATCCAATCCCTCGATCCGTGACCGCCGCTTACCGTCGCCGCCTGTTTCATACGTCACCGTGCCTTCACCTGGAAAGTTGGAAGTCACATTATATAATCTACTGCCGTAGCGGTACCCATAGCTTGCAGAATAAGGTCCTTGAGCTTTCGATGTCAGTCGGCCCCAAGCGTCGTAGGTCATGGAGGTGGTTATGGCACCATTAACCATGCTCGTCTGTTCGTTGGCGTTGTTGTAAACGAACGTGGTGGTGTCCGTCGTACTGGCACCCGCATCATAGACCGCCTTCGTCAACAAGTTGTCTTCATCGTCGTAGATGTAGGTGTAACGATGGAGCAAAGACGGAGTGTCATCGTGACGCTCTGCCTTCGTCATACGGTCACGACCGTCATAATAATAGGCCCAGTAAGAACTGTCATCGTGTGTTACTTTCGTGACGCGCCCGTCATTGTTGAAGCCGTAGTCGAAACTCTGTTTCACCGCAGCTCCGTCTTTGTGATGGACTTTCGTATTGCGCCCCCGGGCGTCGTACCCGTACTCCCTGTGCATGCCATTAGGCATGTCGACCTTGGTAAGGCGACTATCTCCATCATACATATAGGTCCACGTCTTTCCGCCTGGAGCAGTAACGGTACTCACCTGACCAATATCATTGTACGAGTATGTAGATGTATTTCCATGGTAGTCAACACACGTAAGAATGTTACCTCCATCATCATAAATATAGTTCAATGTCGAGCCATCGTAATCGGTCAACTGCGTCATGCGCCCCATGTTATCATGCTCATATCTCAGCCCATCAGAACTGTTCAGCCAGTCAGTCATCTTTGTCAGCTGCGCCGCATCGTCGTAGAAATAACTGGCCGCATAGGTGCTGGAACCATACTCCACTTTACTCAGTCCGCCCGTGGCGCTGTCGATGTAAAGTATAGTGGGATCAATCGTTCCTGCGCTACCTGCACCCACCTTGGTTACGCGCCCGTAGCTGTCGTAGGTATATACCGTGACCTTTCCTATGGCGTCGGTCACCTTTGTTAAGCGAAAGGCCCCATCGTACTCGTTGGTAGTGACGTGATTCAGTGAATCTGTTACTGTAGAGGGCTGTCCTAGGCTGGTTAGGCTATAGACGACGTCACCAATGGGATCCGTAACCTTCGTTGGCCTCCCCATATGGTCGTACGTAACGTTCGATATATTTCCTTCAAAGCTCGTTTCGGACGTAATCTGCCCCAGTAGATTGTATGAAATGGTGGCGTATGCCAACCCGCCCGATGTTTGTATGACTTTTGTCATTCGTCGCATACTATCGTATTCGTAACTAGTTGCCACACCGGCCTGAGCGAGGTATTTGGTCAATAGACCTTCAGCATCATATTCCCACGTTAACTCATTATTCAGCGCATCCTTAACTTTCGTCAACTGCCCTTCACCGCCGCAAGCGGAGCAGGTCACGTCGCCGTAGTATAGGTAAGTATCCTTGCCACGGGGGTCTGTCACACGGGTCTTATTGCCCAGGTCATCATAGTACGAGGTGCTCGTGATATTTAGTCCACCGGAATCCCGAATTACCTTCGTGTTGCGCCCCAAAGGGTCATATTCGAGGTCGGTAAGAATTCCGGTAGGGCCGGTCATACGAGTCATATTATCATTGGCATCGTAAGCCAACAGGATACCAGCTGCGGCCAGGGAAGGATGGGTCTTCTTCGTGAGCCGGTTGTTGCTGTCGTAGTAGTAGTTGGTTTCAACACCCGCTGCATCGGTTATCTTTGTGAGGTTCAGCCCGCTCGCATCATACGCATAGGTAGTGGTGGGTCCCGTGCCAATCTGCTCCGTCAACACCTTGCCCATAGAATTGTAGGTGTAGGTACCGTACGTAACGCTACCTGGTGCGACCACCTTGGTCTTATTTTTGTCGGCATCATACTCATAACTCCATCGCTCGTAGGCGATGGCGTCCACGTAGTAGTCAATGGAGCTGGACAGGCTCGTATTGCCGGTGAGCGGCGTGTTAACCAATTTGTCCAGCAGCGTTGCACCGTCCCAATTGGTCACGGTACATACATTTGTGGTGAGGCTACGGTCATAGGTGGTCGTGAGTCCTTCGGCATTGTCCACGTCTATTTTGGAAGCTTTGTACCCAGAAGAGTAGCCAAAAGTCCACGTGAGGTCAGTCTCTTCACCGGACTTGTTGGTGATTTTGGTAATGTAGCGGGACCCGACGGCGTACAGATAGGAACCATAGGAATAGTCCACCGTTTTGCTGGCGTGATCCGTGACTCTGGTCAGTTCGTTGGACGCATTGTAAGCATAGGCTACCGAGTTCAAAACCGTCGAATTCTTTTTGAGTTCCACTTTGGTAATCAGGTTCCCGGAATAGGCCAAGACCATATGCTGGATGTCGCCGGAAGGGGAGACCACTTTAGTAAGTTTGCCGACACCCACAGCTCCGTTGTACTCAAAAGTGGTGGTATTGCCTGAATCGTCAGACATAGACTCGATTCGAGCAAATTTGTCGATGGTAGCGGTTGCGGAAAAGTTCAAGACGGTTCCGTTGGCAAACTCCAAACTCCATTTTCCGGTCGTTGTATTGCGTTTGAGCGTATTCCCCAACTCTGATGGATTGGCCGTCGCGGAGCGCTTGTACGTATTGTAGCCTCCCGTAGTCAAGTCAAACGTGTAGGTCCGACAGTCGCCTGATGAATCCCAGTATACGGCGGTTGTGGGAACCGTCCCGGTGGAGGTACGAAGATGTATGTTCAAGCCATGGGACCAGCCAGCACCAATATTATTTTCCCAAGGCTTCGTTATGCTGGACGTTTCCGCCCGATGATATCCGAGGTCACTGCTGTAGTTTCTACCAAATTCAAGACTCAGCGCGCCCAAAAGCCCGATAGATAGGTCGCTTTCCTTAAGGCTCAGGGAAGTTTCAAAGGTATCTATGCTGGCGTTAACCCCAGGACTATCAAACCCCGACAGGGCTCCAGGGCTCCCCACCGACCCCGAAGATGAGCGGCAACGCCCCGATCCGCATGATTCGTCGTCATCGTCATCGTCATCGTCATCTTCACATTCACAGCTCGGTGTTCCTGGGGGACAGTCGTCCTCCTCCTCATCTTCATCCGCTGGAGGCGGGGGTGTAGAGGGCCCGCCCCCTCCCTTATACTGCTCCAACACAGCCTGCGTAAGCACTTGGGCAATCTCTATAGATTTCGAAGCTATCAAAGCTTCACCGTTCCATGATGCAAGGAATTCGGGGAGAGCCGCTTGAACTGGAGGACGACCCGAGTCGTGAATGGTCAGGGTGGCATCGGCCACTTCGGCCACCAGCACGAAATGGTTGCCGTTCAAGAAGGCAATAAAGGGCGCTTCCAGCTCAGAAATCTGATTGGCTCGCACGCCGGTCAACTCAATCCCCAATTCTTTGGCGGCGCTCACCAAGCCTGCCATATTTGTGCCCGTATCATCGGTGTTTGCCAAGGCCGCGAGAGCGTCTACTGTGGTCTCGATGCCTTTCAGCTCCAACATTTTTTGTAGTGCCTGGGGCCCGCACATCATGGCCAGTTTGCTAGTATCTGCATCCGGCGCAGGTTGCCCGGTAGCGACCTCGTAGCTATCCCACTGATTGGCAAAGATATAGTCGATGGCTGCTTGTGCCGTTACGTCGGCATCTTTTTCTGGATGTTTTTGAACCACCTCGGTGTATATCTGGACTGCGTGTTCGTAGTCGCCATTGATGTGATAAAGACCCGCCATACGCAAAAGGGCATCAGAAACCCAAAGACCATCAGGATACTTGTTGATGAAGCCCTGATACATCTGGATGGCGGTGTTGGGGTCATCGGGGTATTGCATTTCAG
>CAXBPH010000276.1:0-9001 GCA_963977445.1 uncultured bacterium
CGGGGTCCATTTATCGAGGGCAGAGGCGATTTCTTCATCGAGCTCTTCCCGATGACTTGCGACGCCGTGAATAAGCTTTTCGGCATAGCTGCGCGCCCCGGGCCGGGCCGGATTTATATTCCAGAAATCCTCCAGCTTTTCGGCGACCGTATACTCGGTAAAGTCGAGGCTGAAGAGAAACTGGAGGGCGCGCTCGCGACCACGGCGGCGTACTTTGGCATTAACCACGATCCAACTGCTCCATGAGGCTCATCATTTCCAGGGCGGCCATCGCGGCCTCGGCCCCTTTGTTGCCTGCTTTGGTACCAGCGCGCTCGATAGCCTGCTCAATGCTATCGGTCGTCAAGACGCCAAAGAGCACGGGTATGTCGGCCTGCAGGGAAAGTTGACCTATCCCCTTGGCCGCTTCACCGGCTACGTAATCGAAATGAGGCGTCCCGCCGCGAATCACACAGCCCAAGGCGATAATGGCATCAAAACCACCCTTGTCCACCAGCTTTTTCACGACGAGGGGAATCTCAAAGGCACCGGGTGCCCAAACCTGGGTGATGGCACTGTCTTCTACACCATGGCGCACGAGGGTATCCACCGCACCCTCGGCCAGATTTTTTGTGATGAACGCGTTAAAACGACCCACCACCAGTGCTACCTTCTTCCCGGATACCTGAAAGTTTCCTTCGATTATCTTTGGCATATATACATCCTTACCTATTCCACACGACGATCAGGCGTCGGTAGCTTCTTCACTTCGTTTGAGTTGTTCGGCAATCAAGGTCTTCGCGGCTTCTGCGTCATCTTCGTGTACGTAGACCAGACAGTCGGAGCTTACGGGCAACACACTGTGGGGCAAATCCGTTTCCAGTTTCGCGTGTATGCCATTCTCTTCGAGGAATGCGATTACAATATTGGCTTCTTCATCCTGTCCGCAGGCGTGAATGGAAACCAAACCATGGTGTTCTTTGTTGTCGCTCATTGCTGCACCCTTTCCTCAGGCCCGGTTACCAGACCCGTGTGTAAAACCAGGCGGGCGACGCCTCGTCGTGAGTTACATCACCGCCCCTGTCCTCATTGTACGGTTATCCGGACGTTGAAGCGAGTCATTTCAGCAAATGGCCCATTTTTTCCCGCTTCGTCTGCAAATAGCCTGCGTTTACGGTATTGGGTGCAATCTCGATCGGTACCCGCCCCGTAATCTCCAGGCCATAGCCCTCAAGACCAGCCCGTTTCACCGGATTGTTGGTCAAAAGCTGCATCCGGGTAACACCCAGATCGGTCAGAATCTGCGCGCCCAGCCCATATTCGCGGGGATCGGGGTCGAAACCGAGATGTACGTTGGCTTCCACCGTATCCATCCCTTCGTCCTGCAACTTATAGGCCTTAATTTTGTTCACGAGGCCGATTCCGCGACCCTCCTGACGCATGTAGACCACCACGCCACAGCCCGACTCGGCAATCATCGCCATGGACTGGTGCAATTGGTCGCCACAATCGCAGCGTAACGAATGAAGCACGTCGCCCGTCAGACATTCGGAATGAACCCGAACCAGCGGCACTTCCTCCCCGCTAACATCCCCCACCACCAAGGCCAGATGCTCATTGTCATCGACATCCGTCTCATAGACAATGAGTTGGAAGGTTCCAAATTCGGTGGGCAATAGGGTTTCGGCAGCGCGACGCACCAGCTTTTCCTCGCGGTGGCGGTATTTGATGAGTTCCTGAATCGTGCAAATCTTTACGTTGTGCTCCGCCGCAAAGACTTCGAGTTGGGGCAACCGCGCCATGGTGCCGTCGTCATTCATGATTTCACAGATGACGGAGGCCGGTTGGAGGCCGGCGAGGCGCATGAGGTCGACAGACCCCTCGGTTTGACCGGCACGGACGAGCACACCGCCTTCGCGGGCCATCAGGGGAAACATGTGGCCGGGCCGCACGAGGTCTTCGGGGCCCGAATTGGGATCGGCAGCTACCTGGACGCTTCGCGAGCGGTCCGCCGCACTGATTCCCGTGGTGACGCCCGTGGCGGCTTCAAAGGTAAGATGAAAGGCCGTATTAAAGGGGGAGGTATTTTGCGGTGTCATGGGCGGCAACTCAAGGCGCTCCAGCGCCTCGGGCATCATGGGCATACAGATGAGGCCCCGGCCATAGCGTGCCATGAAATTGATGGCCTCCGGGGTAACTTTATCTGCGGCAATCACCAGATCACCTTCATTTTCCCGATCTTCATCGTCGATCAGGATAATCTGACGACCCGCACGGAGTTCGTCTAATATTTCGGGAATGGAACTGAGCACTTACTTCTCCTCGGCAAACCCATGTTCACGCAGAAAGTCCATGGAGAGTGATTTCTCCTTCTTCTGCTGCATGAAGTGATAGATATGTTTGCCAATCATGTCGGCTTCCAGATTTACCTTGGCCCCGGGCTTCCGCTGAGGCAACACGGTCTTATCCAGCGTCGCGGGGATAATCGCCACACTGAATCGATCGGCTATAGGATTAACGACGGTGAGACTGATCCCGTCAATGGCGACGGAACCCTTGGGAATTAAATAACGAACAACCAGCTCCGGTGCCCGGAAGTGCCAAAGCTGAAAGGCACCTTGCTGGTCGACGCCGACGACTTCACCGATGCCATCAACGTGACCCTGAACAAAGTGACCGCCCAGGCGCTGATTGGCCATCATGGCCCGCTCCAGGTTGACGGTATCCCCCGCCACCAGCGCGCCAAGCGTGGTTTTCTCGAAGGTCTCCGGGGATACCTGCACTCGAAAGGACGTGCCATCAAATTCCACGGCCGTCAGGCAGGCACCATTGACGGCAATGCTGTCGCCCTCGGCGAGACCTTCCAGGATCGTCGTGGCGTCAATGTGCAGCTCTGCATCGCGCAAGCTGCGAACCCGTCCGATTTCTTCGATGATTCCAGTAAACAAAACTAACCTCTATAGTTATTACGGCCGAACATAGGCTTCTATCAGTAAATCCTGGCTGATTGGCGTGGCGGTCATGCCATCGAGCTGAATCGCTTCGTCAATCGTGTCGAAGCCAGAACCCTCCACGGCCGTCACCGCATCGCGACCGCCCAGAATCTTGGGGGCCACAAAAAACATCACCTTATCCACAATACGCGCCTTGAATGCCGCCGCGTGGGTCGTGCCGCCCCCTTCAATGAGCAGGGACGTAATATTTCGCGTACCCAGTTCATCCATCAGCGAATCCAAATCGACGCCACCTTCACCCTGGGGCACGCGAATCACCTGGTCGGCTTTGGGATAATCCCGGTCCGTGCCGACGGCAATCCAGGTCTCGGCGTCACTACTCAAATTAAATATGCGCCTTTTGCTGTCCAGATATTCGCCCGCATCCAGAATTATCCGGGTCGGGTCTTTCACCAAACCACTCGTCCGTCGACAGGTCAAACTGGGGTCGTCCAGCATTACCGTGCGGCTTCCGACGAGTATTCCATCTACCTGGGCCCGTATTTCGTGGACTTTCGCCCGGGACTCTTCACAGGTAATCCACTGGGAGTGGCCTGTGTGGGAGGCAATCTTGCCATCCAGGGTCATGCCGCATTTGGCAATAACAAAGGGACGTCCCGTGGTGATGAACTTGATAAACACTTCGTTGAGACGCCGGGCCTCTACCTCGCAACAACCCACATCAACCTGAATACCGGCTTCGCGCAACCGGGCAATACTTTTTCCCGCCGTACGGGGATTGGGGTCTTCCATGGCAATGACAATGCGTACAATATCTTCCTGGAGAAGGAAATCAACGCAAGGGGGGGTCTTTCCCTGGTGTGCGCAAGGCTCCAGCGTCACGTAGACCGTGAGCTGCTTGCGCTGGGGGGGCGCGATGTCCCGAAAGGCATTGACTTCCGCGTGGGGGCCCCCGGCGTATTCGTGACAGCCGGAACCGACGACCACGTTGTCGGAAATCACGACACAGCCTACCATGGGGTTGGGCGACGTTCTGCCGCGCCCGTGTTCCGCCAAGGCCAGTGCCTGCTCCATATAGATATTGTCTGAAGGCATAAAAAATCCTGTTGGTCATGACCAACAGGGCGGCAGTAAGCGGAGACGCAACATACGCGGTCACGCCCGCAGACGTCGAGAAACCGTGGGCTCAACCCACAAGTACACGACACCTGCAGCACGTTTAAGACGTACGCAGACGCACCCCGGCCTTCTTCCATCCGGACTTTAACCGTCGGCCCTGGATTTACACCAGTGTCTGCGCCGTAGCGCTCGCGGGCTTTCACCGCCGGTCAGGAATTGCACCATGCCCTGAAGGTCAGGTATGTTTTCATTTGCTTATAGTATACCAAGGGGTAGGTTGTTGGGTCAATTTGCCGGGCAAAAAAAACGCCAACGACTCGGAGCAATTAAGCGGCTCCCCGGGCCATTTCCACGGACCGGCGCGCCCGAAATGCTGCCGCAATGGATGTGTAGAAATGACGACCATCATCGACGATATCGAGGCATTCAATCAGCACGGATTCCTATTGTGCGCGAGCGGCCTGACCCCTGATCAACTTTCCAAAATCGCCGCCACCCTGGATGCGGACGGGGCCGCACGGCCCACCCATTCCCGGTCAAACACGGTCTATGCGGCCCGCGACCTCTTTGCGCGACTCCCCGCTTTATTGCGGCAGGCCGAGGAAGAGCCCCTGGTGACACTGGCCTCAAAACTCGCTGGAACCCCCGTTCGCCCCACCAAAGCCACGTTCTTCGACAAACGTCAGGGCGCCAACTGGACCCTTCCGCTTCATCAGGATTTGACCATCACCGTAGCCGCCCAGGCGGAGGTGGCGGGCTATACCCATTGGTCGATGAAGGCGGGCGTGCCCCATGTCCAGCCCCCCGTGGCCATTCTGGAAAATATTGTGGCCCTGCGGATTCATCTCGACGATTGCCCGGAAGAAAATGGTGCCCTCGAGGTCGTGCCGGGGAGCCATCGCCTCGGTCGAATCAACCCGGAAGAACTGCGACGCATGCATTGCGCGGGAGAAACGGTTGCGTGTCCTGCTGCGGCGGGAGAGGTTCTGGCGATGCGCCCCCTGCTCGTCCATGGATCCCGAAAGTCCAGCATACCGGCACGGCGGCGGGTCCTGCATATTGAGTACTGTGGCGAAACCTTGGATTCGCCACTGCAGTGGCCTGTGTGGAATCGCTAGACCGACAAATCCAGTCGGCCCACGCCGGAAGCACCGCCCCCACCATTGCTGGCAGGTGGCTGGTATTCGGAAATCGCCCGGCGCGACAATGCCGGAGGTGGATTGAGGGGACTTTCGGCAGCGGGTGATCCTTCGGACACCTTCGCCTCTTCCGAGCCCCCCTCCGATTCCGATTGTTGGGCTTCCTGAAGTTCCTTGCGGGCTGCGCTTTCCAGCTGACTGGCTTGCCCGGCCACGGCGCGATCTTGCCCCGAGGGCTCGGCAGGTGCCTGGGCAGCACGACGAATCACTTGTGCCTTCTGAATGGTGGCCTCAGGCGTTGCGGCAGGGCTTACGTCGATATTGACGTGACCACCGGTGGCATACTGACGCCCATCAGGCCCGGTGGTAAATTCAAACTGCGGGCCGCCCTGGGCATAACGCCCTGCTGCCGCAACGTGGGCCTGTTCATGCTGGCGCACTTCCTGGTCACGTTGCTTCAGTTCCTGGACTTGCTTCTGCTCTTCGTCCGTCAGCTGCTCGGAAGCTCCGGCAATGCCCGAGGCCCGTTCGTCACCGTTGTCGGCCACAGAGTCCGCAGAAGCAGACTCCCCCAAGCCCGACTTGGTTCCCAACGCGCCTGCGAGTCTACTCCCGATAGCCTCAGCAGATTGTCGCGGCGGACTCACCGAATAGGGTGAATATCCGCCACCTATGGCACCGATTCCGGCCATGAAACTCAGTCCTTTGAGTTCTTCCAATTTTGGGTAAATGACATCCTTCCGTGATGCTCGCTAAATTGTACCATAAGGAATGCAGTATTTCACCAGTCACGCACTGACGGGTCTGGGCAATCGCACTAAAGCGTGTACGTGAACAAGATTGGTATAAAGGGCTCCTGATTTGCCGATGCCAACCCCGTGGTGCCACCCGATCCCGCTCTTCGTACGGCTCCACCGTACAAAGAGCGGGTTCGGGTGCCTTGACCCAAGAAAATGTCAGAAAAAATTGGGTTCTACCGTAGCTTGATCCGCCGAAAATCATTCAACGGCACAAAGCCACCGACAGGTCATCCACTGCTCCACGCCACAATCGACGCCCATGGCACCCCGGCGCCCCCCTTGTTATTCAAAATGGAGGTGAAGTCGACGTCGGGTATTTTAATGCGATTGCCCTGCCTGATGGGTTAGCAGGGCAAGAAGAAGAAAGAGAACGTGTTTGTCACACCAGGATCCGAGCCCCTCCATCGATTTACATTGGGGTTCATTTCAACTGCCTATTGAAGAATTCCAGAATGCGGGCAAGGGCCGCTGGCTCCCGGGCGATGCCCATACCATGTCCGCCCTCAGCAAAAATGCTTTCATGGGGCGCGCCCGCCGCCACCAGGGCCGCAATCATGGGGTCCGCCTGGGTCACACGGTCCACCCGTTTGTCAGCCGTGCCCTGCAGAATAAGCATGGGCGGCAATGCCTTGCGAACATAACTCACCGGGGACGCCCGACGTGCCGCTTCGGCCTTTTCTTCCAGACTTCCGCCGAGAAATCGGACCACGAGTGGATCATCTTCGTCCGCCAGCTTCAGGGACAAGGGTACGCGCAGGTCAAAGGGTGCCGCTACCGGTACCGCCGCCTGCACCGCACTGGAGTAATCCTGCCAGAGACCGTCCCCTTCCAGCCCATCGTCGGGCCCGGTGACAGCGAGCATGGCCGAGAGATGCCCCCCGGCAGACGCGCCAATAACGCCAATACGCTCCGGGTTCACACCGTAGGTGTCCGCGTGGGCCCGCAACCAGCGCACGGCCAGCTTACAATCTTCCACGGCCGCAGGAAATTTCGCGTCGTCGGAGAGGCGATACGCGATCGAGAGAACCACGTACCCGGCCTCCGCGAAGTAGTCCATCATCGCGAAGGTACGCTCGCCTCCCTTTCCCCCCGTATACCACCCACCACCGTGGATGTGGATTAGGGCGGGTTGGGGTACGCCCGCGTCTTTCCGGTAGAGGATGTCCAGTCGCTGTCGCTCGGAAGCCGTGCCATAGGGCACGTCCACATCAAACACCAACGTTTCGGGAACCGTGATGTCTGCCGCACCGGTCAGGGTAGCCAATATACCTGCCAGTAAAAAAACAATCGTCATCCCTTTTCGCACGTCGTTCTCCTTTTATACCCGTGAGCGGGCCACTTAGATTACCCCGAGATGGGACGGACCGCAACTTGTACGCGAAGACGGCTTGCAAATGGAGCGACTCCCTCCTACAATCAGGGCAACGTTGGCCCAAAGGAAACCTTTATGAACACCGTTCCCATCCCTTCCACCTTGCCGCTGCTCTGTAGCCTGCTGTTGATGACGGCTATCGCAGCGGTCCTTCCCGAGCAATCCCAAGCGGCGCCCTATCCCAAAATCAATCTCATTGCGGGATACGAAGTAGACCCCGGCTGGGCAAAGAAGCCCGTCGACATTGCCTGGGACCAGATCGCCGGGGTAACGGTGGACAAGCAGGGACGGATTTGGCTCTTCAACCGCGCCGATCCGCCGGTGCAGGTCTACAGTCCGGAGGGAGATTTCCTCTTTTCCTGGGGCGATGGACTTTTCAAAGGCCCCCACTACCTCCGCATCGACCACGAAGGCCATGTGTGGACGGCCGATTTCCAACGCCACCTGGTGCGCAAGTTCACCGAAGATGGCAAACTCCTGCTGACGTTGGGAACGCCCGACGAAAAGGGTGATGACGAAACCCATCTCAGTGGTCCGACGGACATTGCGGTGTCTCCGGCGGGCGACATTTTTGTCACTGATGGCTACGGAAACAACCGGGTGGTCCACTATGACAAAGATGGGAACTTCGTAAAAAGCTTTGGGGAGTTGGGGGTGGAGTTGGGCCAATTGAGTCAGCCCCACAGTATTGCCATGGATTCTCAGGGCCGTCTCTATGTGTGTGAACGCAACAACGGCCGCATCCAAATCTTTGACCAGTCTGGCAAAACCCTGGGCGCATGGCGCAACTTAATCAACCCCTGGGGCATACACATCACGCCGTCCGATGACATCTTCGTGTGTGGCTCCACCCCCGCGCGGTGGACAGAGCGGGGCAACCTGGGCAATCCACCCCACGACCAGATTCTCATGCGCTTTGACACCACCGGACGGGCCCTCGAGCTCTGGGGATTCCCACTCGCCAAAGACGGCGAATTGGAGCCCGGCCATCTGGACTGGATGCATGGCATGGGCATGGATGACGGGGGCAATCTCTATATCGGCGATGTCGATGAGACCAGCCCGGTCCACCGTCTGCAGAAGTTCAAACGACTTCCAGCAGAACGCTAAACCGTACTATTCGGTCATAAAGCGATATGTGAGCGCTCCAAAGGTACGCGTATTGTACCCGTCGACCATTCGAGTCTCATTGCCTTCCAATTGACCGTCGTTGTTTCGCTGTACCCGCAAGGCATACCAATTGTACGCGCCCTTCTCATAGTCGAAGGTCGTGCCGTCGTCATCGTATAGCATCAACGTTCCCGGGGCATCACCATAGTGGCGAACCTCCAGGGGATACCCATCTCCGAGAGCCTTACTGTTCTGCGCGATCGGTGCCAGTGGAATGATCCCACCATTGCGTACGTAGAGGGGCAGCGTATCAAGCGCGGCCTCGACTTCAATGATTTCACCCCCACCGACATAGTCGCCCGTATAGAAGTCGTACCATTTCCCACGGGGCAAGACGACCGAACGCTTCGTCTCTTTCGCGAACAGGGGAGCCACCAAAAGAGAATCGCCCATGAGGTACTGGTCCGTGACACCTTTTCGTACCGATTCGGCGTAGGGGTTACTCACATCATCGAGGGTACCGGCCTC
>CAXBPH010000277.1:0-8999 GCA_963977445.1 uncultured bacterium
CGAAACCGGCTCGGCGCCGAGCGTGGCCTTCAGTCACCAGCATGGCTTCTTTGAGAGTGCCTTCGATTTGATTCTCACGACCGATGGCATTGATGCAACCATTCGTTATACCCTCGATGGTTCCGAGCCCACGTCCACCAACGGCTTGGACTACACGGCACCGTTGGCCATTACCACGTCGTCCGTTGTCCGTGCAGGCGTGTTTATCGGTGGCGCGGAATCCGAAAAGATATTTACCCAATCCTACCTCTTCCTGAATGATGTGATCAGCCAAGGTGCCAATGGCATTGCACCCGCAGGTTGGCCTTCCGTGGGTACGGTGACAAATACCACCGACGGAAACGTGCAGCGGTACGACTACGAAATGGATCCGGACGTAACCGAGGCTCCTGCATATAGCCCGATAATGAAGGAATCGTTGCTGTCTATCAAGACGTTGTCGATTGTGACGGACTTAGCCAATTTAAATGACCCTTCGACGGGCATCTACGTGAACGCGAAGAGAAGTGGCCGGGAGTGGGAGCGCCCCATTTCCCTTGAATTGCTCGATCCGGATGATGGCGACACCTTCCAGATTAATGCCGGATTGCGGATACGTGGCGGGTGGAGTCGTGACTCTCCGAGGGGAAACGTTAACCCCAAGCACGCCTTTCGCCTCTATTTTCGTAGCGACTATGGTGCCTCCAAGCTACGTTTCCCCTTGTTTGGCGACGAGGGTGCGGACAAGTTCGATAAGCTGGGACTACGGACCGATTCGGATTACTCCTGGAATCTGGGCGACGCCGATGGCGATGGCCTGGGCGATCTGAATGCCATGACCCGGGAGGTTTTCTCGCGGGACTCCCAACGAGACATGGGGCAACCCTATACGCGAAGCCGGTATTACCATCTCTATCTGAACGGCGTCTATTGGGGCGTATACCAGTCTCAGGAACGTACCGAGGCGGAATATGCCGAGACGTATTTCGGCGGTGCCAAAGAAGACTATGACGCCATCCGCCGGAACGCATCGGTGGCAGACGGTACCATCGACGCCTGGACCGCCTTGTGGGAAGCCGCGGTCGCCGGCTTCGGGACGGACGCGGCCTACTATCGTGTTCTGGGTAAAAATCCAGACGGCACGGACAATCCCCTCTATCCCAAGTTGGTGAACGAGGATAACCTGATCGCCTACATGTTGATACTGTTCTACACGGGGAATTTAGACACCTCCGTGTCCTGGTTCTTTGACGACGTGGATGAGTTCGGAAACCTTATTCGAGACACGGGGGCCAACAATATGTGGATGGTCTACAACCGTGTAAATCCCGACGGATTCTATTTCTTCCAATGGGACGCCGAGCACTCTCTGCTAGCCCACCTGGCGGGGGAAACATCCTTCCCGCAAATCGATGCCACCGTAGACCGGGTGGGACCCTACGAGAACCCCAACCTCTACACCTTACGGCATTTTAATCCCAACGTTCTCAACCAGCAGCTTCTGGCCCATCCCGAATATCGGATGGTGTTCGCAGATGCCGTGCAAAAGCACTTCTTCAATGGGGGTGCGTTAACGCCGGCCAAGGCCACGGCGCGTTTTCAGAAGCGCGTTACGGAGGTGGAGGACGCCATGGTTGCTGAATCCGCACGCTGGGGTGATACCACGCGGGAAGACGCGCCCAGAACGCGCGACGGGAACTGGCGACCTACGGTCAACGACGTCATGAACCGGTTCTTCCCCACGCGCACGGCCGTTGTGCTGGATCAGCTTCGGGCACGGGGCTGGTATCCCGAACTCTCAGCGCCCCGGTTGGCGTTGAACGGTTCGCTGGCCCATGGTGGTCCCCTGACGCCGGGCGATGAACTCAGCATCCTGAACTACAACGGCGAGGGAACGATTTACTACACCCTCGACGGCTCGGACCCACGGCTTCCTGAATTCGTGGACGCCAACAATGGTCCCCAAGGCGGAATCGCACCTGGCGCGTTGACCTATGCGACGCCTGTGGCCCTTAACGAAACGACGATAGTAAAAGCGCGCATCCTGAGCAATGGTGTCTGGACCGCCCTGACGTCGGCCGTATATGCGCCGATGACCGTGCAGGATTCCATCCGCATTACGGAGATCATGTATCACCCGCTGGACGCACCGGCGGGCAATCCCGATGCGGAATTTATCGAGCTGCAGAATATAGGCAGCGCTGCGGTGGCCCTGAATGGCTTGTCCTTCACCGATGGTGTTGAATTTACCTTCCCGGAAATGAGTCTCGAGCCGGGTGCCTATGTGGTGGTGGTTCAAAACTTGGTGGCCTTCGAAAGCATCTATGGCACCGAGGTGAATGTTGCCGGTGAATTTTCCGGACGTCTGAACAATGCGGGTGAACGTATAGTGCTGCTCGATGCCCTGGGCAACGAGATTCACCGCTTCAGCTATCGGGATGGCTGGTACGACGCGACCGATGGCCTTGGCCACTCGCTGACGATTGTAAATACGGCGCTTGATCCCCTTGTGGATTGGAGCAACGCGAGCAACTGGATGCCCAGCAGTATCAGTGGTGGTACGCCGGATGGGGGTGACGTGGGTAACGTACCCGACGCCGACGCTATCGTGATAAACGAGGTGCTGGCCCACTCCCACGATGCCGCGCCGGATTGGGTTGAACTCTACAACAGCTCTGAATCAGCCATCGACGTGAGCGGCTGGTATCTCAGTGACAATGCCGACATCCTGCAGAAATATGTGCTCCCCGAAGGGACCTTTGTTCCTGCGGGCGGCTACCTCGTGATCTACGAAGACCAGCATTTCAACGATCCCACGAATCCGGATGCCCTCATCCCCTTCGCGCTCAGTTCAAATGGCGAAGCGGTCTATCTGAGCTCCGGTGCCGATGGCGTGCTCACGGGATACCGCACGGAAGAGAGCTTTGGTGCATCGCCTACCGATGTGGCCTTCGGCCGTTACGTGACCAGCGATGGGGGCGACAAGTTTGTGGCCATGAGCGCAAACACCCCCGGAGTCGTGAATGCGCCCCCCGCGTTGGGTGACGTTATCATGACAGAAATCATGTATGACCCGGGCACCAACGATCAGAATGGCGAATACATCGAGCTGTACAACACCACGGCGTCGACCATCGTTCTCGGTGGCAGCACCACGGTCCCGTGGCGCTTTACCAATGGCATTGAGTACAACTTTCCCGTAGGCAGCAGTATCCCGGCTTCCGGTCGCATCATTGTGGCCCGGGACCCGGCTACCTTCAATGCCAACTACACGGTGCAGCCCGGCACGGCGGTCTACGGCCCCTATGGCGGTCGCCTCAGCGATGGGGAAGGGTTGGAGTTGTCCCGCCCGGCCCCCAAAGAAGAGGGCTCCGATCAGTATTACATTCGGGTGGATCACGTAAAATACGATTCCTCCGATCCCTGGCCCGAAAGCCCCAATGGAATGGGTGATGCGCTGCAACGGGTAAGCACCGTGGCCTTTGGCAATGATCCTATCAGTTGGGTTGGCGGAGCGGCTTCCCCCGGGCGTTAGTAGACGTGTGATGAAATCAGAAACTTTACATAGCGGGGCGGCTTCGGCCGCCGCCGTTGCGCAACGATTTGAAGCGAAGTACCTCATCAGCGAAATGGTTGCGCAACGGGTGCGGGATCATATCCGGCCTTTCGTGGTGCCCGATAAGCACGGGCAGGAGTATCCGGTTACCAGTATTTATCTTGATTCGCCAGGCCTGGCCCTCTACCTGAGCTCGGTCCGGGGCGAAGAGCGTCGCCAGAAGCTGCGCATTCGCACCTACACGGGGGGCGGGGAAACGACCTGCTTTTTCGAGGTTAAACACCGGTTCAATCAGATTGTAAAGAAGGAACGGGCCGTCGTCTATAACACGGCGGTGGATTCCCTGCTCTACGGCGATATGCCGCTGCCGGAGATGTTGCCCAATCCAGAGCAGGATATGCAGGCTCTTTACAGCTTTTGTCGGATGCGCGATGCTATTGATGCCTCGCCCCGGGTGGTGGTGCGCTATATGCGCGAGGCCTACCTGGGGAAGGCGGAAGAGCCCCTGCGCATTACCTTTGATCGTGCCCTGACCTGTCTGCCGAGCACACGATTTGATCCGGCTGCCTGGATGGCCTCCCCCCATTGGAACGACGGTATGGGACCGCCTATAGTGATGGAATTGAAATTTACGGATACCTACCCCTGCTGGGTGGGCGACTTGATACAGCGTATGGAACTCCGTCAGGAGTCCTTCGCGAAATATGTCGTGTGTGTGGACGCCCTCCGCGAAGAAGGCGTCCGCGTGTCGGGCATGATGGAGGGCTTCGCCTAGTGGACACCTTTACCTCAATGATTGCGGGTAGCTCGCCAACCCAGATTGGTTTGGACCAGGCTTTTCTGGGGCTGCTTTTGGCCTTTATTCTTGGCCAGGTCGCCGCATGGACCTACATGTTTACCCATACGGGCCTGTCCTATTCGAGCGCCTTCGTCCAGTCTATCGTTTTGCTGACGGTCTTGATTTCCATGAGCATGATGGTGATTGGCAGCAATATCGTCATCGCCTTCGGACTCATCGGTGCCCTGGCCGTCATTCGTTTTCGTAATATCCTGAAAGATACGCGGGACACGGCCTTCATTTTCTTTGCTTTGGTCATAGGGATGGCGACGGGTACGGGCAGTATCCACCTGGCCCTGCTGGGCACGGCGGTCTTTTGCGTGCTGCTGCTCTATCTCCACTGGACCAGTTTTGGCCAGTTGAATATGGGCGATGGCTTTGTGCGCATTCACCTCGATTCCAGCCTGTGCCGACGAGATTCGGCGCAGCGTGTTCTGGAACGCTACTGCCGGACGATTCATCTCGTTTCCCAGCGTTTTCAGGAAAGTGGGCATGGTGAATTGTCGTATCGATTGATTATGCGCGACCCTGATCGTGCCGATGATATGGTGGGTGACCTTAAGGGCGTAGAAGGGATTTCGCACGTGACTTTCGTGCTTCACGAAGAGCAGGCACAGGTATGAGTACAGCCGATTTGGACAAAATTAAAACCCCCTTTTCACGACTACTTCTTTTGTGGCGTCGACGCTATGCGCCCGTGATTGTATGGGCCGGTGCCATCGTGCTGGCCGTGGTGCTCGTTCAAGAACAACATGTTTATGTCGACGCACCCGGTGTGGTCGAGTCGAATACCGTCTTTGTGGCCTCTCTCGTCGATGGCACGGTCCAGAGTCTGGCCGTGGACTTGCTGGACCCGGTAGAAGCGGGTCAGGTGGTAGCGGTGATGGACGATGCCTTGGTCCGCTCAGAAATGGCCGTGGCCGAAGCGGAACTGGAGCGGGTTCGGGCGCTGCTCGATGCCGAGATGGCCAACTACGCCCAGGACCAACAGCTTGAACAGGCGTCGGTGCAAAATGACTTGCGGCGCTTTCAACTCAACGAAGAGGAGGCCCGCATTGATCACCTGGATCGGGTAATCGGTCACGAGACGGACAAAGTGACTCTGGAGCGCCTGGCGGTGCAGTTGAAACGGGAGGCGGCCATGCGCGATCAGCATTTGCTGGACGACGCCACCTATGATCAGACCCGTCTCACCTACGATGCCCTGAAGATAAAAGTCGAAAAGGATAAGCAGGCCATCGAGCTGGCGGAGAAGAATATCGACACGGCCGCTGCGCGACGGGAAACGCAGGAGACAATGGAAACCAATGGCTCTGCGACCGACGCCGTGCTCCGTGCACTCCAGGCCGATATTGGCGCCCAGCAGGCCCAGGTTGCTGCTGTGCAGGAACGGCGCCGCCGCCTGACCCTGGTGGCCCCGGTTTCCGGTCAGGTGGCCGCTATTACGCGTCGCCCCGGTGAATCGGTGCTGGCAGGTGACCCCGTGTTGACGATTTCCGGCGAAGCTGGGAATCGCGTGTTGGCCTATGTGGACGAGCGGACGGCCAAGCACTTCGATGTCGGGGATTCCGTTGAGCTGCTTTCCAAGACCCATCCAAGAAAAATTGTCACGGGCGAAATTGTGAAAGTCGGCGCTGTGGTGGAGCCTTTTCCACTTCGCCTGCAGGCGAGCCCCATGATGGTCCAGCACGGCTACGCAATTCTGGTCGGCGGACTGCCCGAAGGTGCCTTTCGTCCCGGCGAAGCCCTGGACCTGCAGCTCCGGGGCGTGACGCGATAAATACATGAAGCTTGGGAGCGCAGGTCTTCGACGTAATGCAGGCGAGCCGCCTGCGCGGGAATGGCGTGCCGCCAATAGCTGCTCTGTATGCTTCATGGCCAAAACTTTTCCACGTCACGCTGCTGCGCAGGTGGTGTAAAGACCTTGACCCTTATTTCGCGGTGTAGCCCCCATCTACGGGAATGTTGGTGCCCGTCAGATAGGTCGACGCATCACTCGCGAGGAAAACGACACTGCCCATCAGGTCGGACGCGTTGGCCATGCGACCGAGGCAGGTCCGCTCGTTGTATTGACGAACAAACACGTCGGGATGGTTCTCGGTCTGGAAGCCGCCGGGAGAGAGGCAATTGCAGCGAATGTTTTTGTCGCCGTAGTAGCTCGCAATAAAACGGGTGAAGTTAATCATGCCGCCTTTGTGAAAGAAGTAATCGGGATACCAGCCGCTCATGTCCGTGTTGGCATAGTTGGCGGGCTCGGGTCCAATCATGCCCATCATGGAGCCGATGTTCACGATGGAGCCACTGCCGTGGAGGGCCATCACATCGCCAATGGCCCGGGTGAGGAGAAAGAGGCCCGTGGCATTTACGCGCATGCTCGCGTCGAAGCTTTCCGCTGTGTCCTGATAGCCCTCCTTCATGGGGCGCAACACGGCGTTGTTTACGAGAATGTCGATGGCGGGCCGTTCCGCTACGATGGCATCCCGGAGAGCATGGATGGAGGCCTCATCCGACTGGTCGAGTTGGCGGGGATGGATCGTGAGGCCTTCTTTGGCGAATTCCTCGGCCAGGGCTTCCAGGGAGGCCAGGTTGCGGGAGGCCACATAGGTATGGGCGCCGGCTTCCGCCAGGGCGCGCACGATTTGTTTGCCTACAATGCCCGCGCCGCCGGTGAGTAAGGCGGTTTTGCCTTCGAGGGAAAAGGTGTCGAGAATGCTCATGGTGTTTGTGCTCCTGTGAGATATAGGTGATTCACCGGTGTTAGCGATGGTCGTTTATTTTACTATGCGCTTGAAATGAAATTACTGACCCGTAGGTGGGGTTAGATCGAAACCCGTTGTCATGTGAGGGATTTCGGGCTTGTCCGTGGCACCCAAACGTATGCTTTGATTCCATTTGGTTAACGAATCTGCCACATAGGTTTCTAACCCCGATCGGTAGGATGACCGAGTTTCTCGTTCCAACCGTCGCCACGCCCACCTTTCCCGCACACCGTGCTGCCGGGCTCAGGAAAGGGTGAGATTTTCTGCCAGGGCCACGGCATCTTTGAAACTCGCGGCGACGGCAGTCACATCAGCACCCGTATTGAAATAGCGATAGCCCATATCCACGAAGGATTGGAGCATGGTGGCCGGACCAACGGTACCGGCGAATTTCCCGTGTTTCAAGGCGACTTCGGCGACGCGCTTGTAGGCCGCCTGGACTTCGGGGTGATTGAGATTGCCGGGGTCGCCAATGGCGTGACTGAAATCGCCGGGGCCGAAGAAGATCATGTCGATGCCTTCCACGGAAGAGATGCCGTCAAGTTCGTCCATGGCTTCCGGGTCTTCAATCTGGACGATGATCATACGCTCGCGATTGGCCTGCTCGATGTATTCCTTCACGGGAATGCCACAATAGGCCCCATCCGCATTGCCGCCATCGAGGGGACGTCGTCCAATGGGATGAAAGCGGGTGCGCCAGGCGATTTCCTTGGCATCGTCGGCGCTCATGACGTGGGGCACCATGAGGGCGGTGGCATCCATTTCGAGGGGACGAATCAGGTCGCTGTAACTGCCGCGCTCTACGCGAACGATGGAATCACAATCGAAAATCTTGGCGGCCCGCACCTGGTTTTCCACATCGTGAAGGGTATTGGGCACGTGCTCCAGATCGAGCCAGACCGCGTCGGCACCGCACATGCCAGCGATTTCCGCTGCCCGTGGGTCGGTGAAATTAAGTTTGACGCTGTGAGCAATCTGGCCGGCCCGCAGTTTACGGAGCAGACGGCTGGGGCGCATTTTGAGAGACATGGTTTTTTCCTTTTGGGGTGTCGATTAAAAACTCTGTGGACGGTGTGGACTTAGTGGTCGAGGTGGACAGCTTCCGCCGATGTCTTGTCCACCCCGTCCACCTGGTCCACTATGTCCACCACAATACCACCTGCAGCACGACTTTCCAGTCCGGCGATGATGATGTTCATCAACTCTATCGTTTCCGAAAAGGGCACGGGCGACGTGCCGGTGCGGAGGTAGTCCACGTAGCCTTCCAACTGGGTCTTGAAGGCATAAAAGGTATCTTCGAATTTCGTGGTCAGACTGCCCTTGGTGCCGAAGACGCTCATGTGACCAAAGGCACCATAGAGGTCATCCACCACGTAGAGCATGACATCCACACCGGAGGCGTGGGTCAGGTGCATGTAGTTGCGTGCCTCCGTGCCGCGATGGGAGATGGAGGTGTAGCCCCCGGCGGCCAACATGGGGTAGACGGACTCCAGGGCGTGGATGCCGTAGCGTTCCCAGGACTTGGCCATGGTGATGGTGATGAGGCGGGGCTCGCCGACCGAATCCAATTGACCATCGAGGGCGCGGAATTCCTTGCTGTAGCCCAGGGCGCTGGTGGACATGAAGGGCTTGCCCGCTTCGTGCCACGCGATGAACTGGGCCAGGTCGGCGGCATTGTCGGTCATGGGTTTGTCGATAAAAATGGGCAGGCCCGCGTCGATAAAGGGCTGGCAGCGTGCGACATGTTCATAACCCCGGTCGGTGGCCACGATGACGGCGTCCACATGGCCGATGACGTCTTCGGCCTTTTCGACCTGATTGGGGATGAGGGCGGCGCGGGCCACCTTGTCGGTGTCGATGGGGTCGT
>CAXBPH010000278.1:0-8966 GCA_963977445.1 uncultured bacterium
GTCCTCACTGAACAACGAATAATACAGCATGTTGCATTTAGTACTTGAATCCAGCGGGCCAAGGCACGGGGTTTTATTGTCGCAAGGCCGACATCTGGGTGGCACGGACAAGTCTGCAAGACTTGCCCGTGGGTGAATTCAGGGCACGCTGCTCCGAAGTAAACAGGTTCACAGGCACATCCGTCGTTGACTGGCTGGCCGCTTCTCCCCACGTTTCGCCCATGAACCAATAAAAAAGCCCCCGACCGTAGCCGGGGGCTGTTGGTTATGTACGTTGGAAAGGGCCTTTAGAGCGCGTCGGGATCCAGATCGAAGGTGTAGGTGGCTTCACCCTGGAGGTTGCATCGGGTCAGCCATTCGCCTTGAGGGGATACCACCCCGCTGGGTGCATTGATGGGGCCGTTACTGCTCGCCGCGTTGGCCGTGATGATAAAACAGCCACTTTCTTTGGCACGGACCTTCAAATTGGCCTCGTGATAGTCCGCGTAAAAGGAGTCACAGCCCGAATTGATACTGTGGAAGATAAGCTGGGCACCTTTCTGTCCCAGCTGATAGCTCAGGCGCCGATCAGGATAGGGTCCCGATCCGGGGGCCACCCACAGGTCATTGCAGATGAGACAGCCAAAATCGATCTCACCATGCTGAAAAGTTCGAAGTTCATCGCCGGGACGGCACCAGGTCCGATCCGATTCGGTGGGTATCAGCTTTTCCTGGGTGCCGAGAAGATTTCCTTCGTCTGAGTAGATGCGGGACTGTATGTAACTGTGCCCATCGATGCGGGCTCCGGTGCCAATGATGGCCGTCACATAAGACTGGCGGCAGGCGGTGGCAATCTGCTGCCAGGCCTCCTCGGTTCGTGAGTCGCTGAAGTCATTGTTGTACCCCGTCAGGCTCATTTCGGGGAAAAGGATAAAGTCGCAGTCACTTTCTTTGATATGGGCGAGGATTTTTGGAAGATTTTCTTTCTTCGTTGCTTGGACGTCCATTTGGACACCCGTTACTCGAATTGTTGCCATATACTGATCCTCCTGTTACTGCAACGTGAAACGGTGTATTGGCGGCCTGCCAGGCACCGCCTCCCGTGCAGATGGTTGCACATTCAATCCTAACATAGACGTGTCGGGCTGGTCACAAGATATTCTTTCGTCCCAACGTCCTGTGTTCCTAAGTAAAAAACTTTTGCGACACGGCCTCATAACCGGCCAGGGCAAAGAAGAAGACGACGATTATCAGGGCGGCGTTACTGCGCCATCGGTTGCGAAATTCCCTGGGAAGCACCGTCAGGTTGTTGAGGTAGATTAAGGCCAGCGCCAGAAAGGGCATAAAGGCCGCTCCCACCAGACTGTACAATTTTGCCAGCGATTTAAAATCCATACTGAGCAGCACCAGGGGTACCACTGCCAGGGCCACGAGATAGCCTCGGTAGGGCAGGGTTTTCGCCAGGGCTGTTGTTGAGGTCTTCTCCCCGACCCGGCCCTTGCTCTGATAATAGAAGTCGGCAAACAAGTAGGGCACACTCTGCCATACGCCCAGTAGACTGCTGAAAAAGGCACCCCAGGCACCAATCAGGAAGATCCAGGCGGCCACGGGTCCCAGCGTTTCGTGAAGGGTTGCCGTTAGTTGGAGGAGCAGGGCCGCGCCTCCCCCGCTGCGGGTCAGGGCCTGGCTGCCGATAGCGACCATGGCCATACCAAAGAGGGCCGTCAGGGCGTAGGCTACCGCCAGATCGATCCGCATGGCCGTTACGGGTTTCGCACCCTTACGTCCCGATTCATCCATCCAATAGCCATAGCACATGATGGTGAGCGTGCCGCCGACGCCGCCGATCAGGGCAACCGTCCAGGAGAGGCCATCACTGTCCCAACGGGGAATTTCGGGTATGAATATTCCCCGCAGGATTGCACCGGGGTCGATGCCCAACCGGAGTGCCGTCACAATGACCGTCACAAACATGATGGCGATGCACAGGGCCATGACCTTCTCAAAGAGCCGAAAGCCGCCGCGCCAGATAAGAACAAGGCCCACCATACTATGGAGGGCACCCCACCAGAATTTGCCCCGGCCGGGATCGTCGAAGAGCGGAATAATCCCGTGTGCAGCCACCCCGCAGGCCGCCATGAGGGCCGAGCCCACGTAGAGGCTCCAGTAGAGAAGGAAAAGCAGAAAAAACAGCTGGAAGGGACGGCCCAGGTGGATGATGCACCCCTGGATGAAGGTCTGGCCCGTGCCGAGCTGCCAACGTGCCAGGCCTTCGGTGAGCACATATTTCAGCGCCGCGCCCACCACGACGGCCCAGAGCACGGCTACCCCCAGTTGGCCGCCCGTCAGACTCGCCGTGGCCAAATCGCCCGCACCCACACCGGTAGCGGCGACGAGTATGCCGGGACCACAAAGCGTAAGCCAATTTCGACGTTCCATACCGACATCATGCCACGATGTGAATAGAAAACCCAAGGTCGTGGTATTATCAAAAGAGAACGGCAGGAATATGGATGTTCTGACAAATACCATCGGGCAAATTATCGTGACGCCCACGACTACGTAAGGTGCCATCTCATGAAAGTAATTGTCGATCTCTGCATTATTCCAATGAATGCGGAAAGCTCCCTTTCCCCGTATATCGCCGCGTGTCAGCGCATTCTGACCGATGCGGGGCTCGAAATTCGGTTGCATGCCTACGGCACCAACATCGAAGGCGAGTGGGATTCCGTTATGGGTGCGATCAAGGCCTGCCACGAAAAAGTGCATGCCATGGGCGCGCCGCGAATCAGCACGACCATAAAATTGGGAACCCGTGTGGATAAGGCCCAATCTATGGATGATAAGGTACATCATGTTGAGGCACTGTTGAAGGGCGATTCCGTCGTGTGAGGCATTGCCCAATTGCCAGTGTAAGAAATCTTAGACACGCAAGCACGTAGTGAATCGCTTGCACAGCGGAGAAAAATAATGGCTCAGGATCAAGTTCCCTCTTTACCAAAATCGAGTTCCAATTCCAACGTCAAAGGCTGTGTCATCGGTTGCGCCATCGTGTTTATCGTCGGTGCGATTGGGGCCGGTGTTGTCGGCTATGGCCTCTTCCGTGGGGTCTCCGGGTTCATGGAGGCCATGACAGAAACAGAGCCGCGCCCCATACCGGAAGTCACCATGACCGACGAGGAGGCTACCGCAGTTTCCGAGAAACTGGAAGCCTTCAAGACAGCGCTTAATTCGGGCGACAGTGCGGAAAAGGAATTTTCCTTGACCGGTCAAGAAGTCAACGTGCTTATTCGCTCAGACGATACGGCAAAAGTGTTTGGCGATTCGGTGTATGTGACCATTGAAGGCGGCGAAATGAAGGGGGAGATGAGTCTTCGACTGGGCGACCTCCTTCCTGTGGCCTTTTTGGAGAATCGTTACTTGAACGGCGCCGCTACCTTTTCGGTTTCGGCACAGGATGGCCGACTTTACATCTATGTAGAAGAACTGAAAATAAAGGGAGAAACCGCGCCGGACTCCATTATGGACCAACTCCGCCAGGAGAATTTTGCGGCGGAAATGATGAAGAAACCGGATTTTGAGGGCACCATGGCGAAGATAGAGTCGGTTGAAGTCGTAGATGATCGGCTAGTGGTGCGCTTGAAGTAAGACCGGCTCCCAAATTTCAGTAGTTTGAAATGACGACGCCCCGCCAGAGACTTTGGCGGGGCGTTGTGTATTCAACAAGCTTGGGCAGGCTCAGGAGAACGTGCAGATTTCGGCGATGGCCTTCAGGCCCGCGTCGTGGAACTTCCCGTTGGACGCAAAGACCCCGATATTGTTGGTGAGTTTGCGGCCCGTGGTAAAGTCGAGGGGCTGACCCTTGAGGTCGGTGATCGTGCCGCCCGCTTCTTCCAGGATGATGGCCCCTGCGGCCTGATCCCAGATGCATTCCCGATAATCTTCGCGGCCGGGATTTAATAAGCGAAAGAGCATCTCGCCACCGCCTGCGGCCAGCACGCCATATTTGGCCTGGCTGTCCATGCGGACCGGCTCGGCTTTGACGCCCAACACGGCATCGATCGCGTCAATCTGGCCGGCATTGGTGTGGGAATCTTCCACCGAGCGCATGACCCGGGCCTGGGCGATGTCGTCGCAGTCCGAAACCTTCAGTTGCGTGAAGTCTTCGCCTGCTACGGAGAGCCAGGCCCCTTCGCCCCGCCTGGCGATGATGGTAACGCCCAGCCCCATATCGGGCTGGCAGTTGTTACCCAGATTTGGGCAACTTAACGCGCCCAACTGGACCACGCCATTTTCCACCAGGGCCAGGGCGACGGCGTATTGTCCGCCACGGAGGTAGCCCTTGGTGCCATCAATGGGATCGATAGTCCAGAACCGATCACCGGGCTCCGAGCTGCCGTAGTCAATCAAATCGCACACCGCCTCTTCGGAGGTGTCGGGAATAATGGTGGAAACGAATTCGGCCACCAGCGCCCGTATATCGGCACCCGCTTCGGTCTTGAGCTCTCGCGCACTCTCTTCGCCCACAAGGGGGACGTCGGGGAAGGCGGCCTGCAGCGCGTGGGCGGCCAGGGCTTGAGAAGCAAAATCCGCCACCGTAACCGGAGAAAAGTCGCTCTTGGTCAGGTTGCGCATGGCCATGGCGGTGAGAACCCGCTGGGCCATGGCCGCACCTTGCCGGACCACCTTGAGGGCCAGTTCTACCTCGGGTGCAGTGGTATTAATCATGGGGGGGGCCTTTCTTCTGCCGCCGTTGATGGGGCATGCAATCATTCAGGTACCGGTAAGACCGGGTAGGATTAACCGAGTTGGGGATTCCCAAATTGAAGGAAAATCCTTGTTTTCCGCAATATCAGCCCGTATTGTACAAGAATAACGTACGAATTGTCTCTACTTGGATTGTTTTGTGGCACCTTGTGCGGTTTTTCGATACTATAATGGACATTGGGACGGGCTTGGGGTATAGAATAGCCCTATCGTGCCCTGCAGGGCCGCGCTATGCATTTAATCGCGACGAGGAGATTTGTTGTGGACACCGTATCTCAACGGAGTAGTTCCGAAAACCTTTTTGTACCCGGCAACCGGTGTTTGTTGCTGCTCATGGGTCAGCGCTATCTGGTCAGCATCCAGGATGTGGCTGAAGAGAGTGTGACCGTGAGTTTTCCGATTCGGGATTTTCCCGTTGAAGGCATGCGGGTCGATATCGAATTTCATGACACGGAGGGGTACACCCGTCTCGAATCCGAAGTGCTGGTCGCGCCCAAGGAAATAGGCGACGGACTCGTGCTGAGACGCACCCCCGAATTCCTGCGCACCTACCATCGTGGTTCCTGGCGTGTGCCCGTCGATTTCAAGGCATCGGTCAAAGGCCATGTACATCCCCGTCGCCTGAGCGTCCCTGTCATCAACTTGAGCACGGGCGGCATGTTGTTGCTGACCGATTCAGAAATGACGGTGGGCGATATGCTCGAAGCTATGGTGCCCGTGCCGACGGTGGAAAAAGATCCTTTTACCTGCGAAGTGATTCACCGGGCCGATGCGACGCATTCGCTCGGTGGTTTGGTGCAAGTGGGTTGCCGTTTTGTCAGCCCTGATCCCACCAGTGTCAAGGCGATTTCGAACTATATCCTGGAGCGTCTCAAGGATCTTGGCCCGGAGCATTCTCCCCTGGGGAGCCACCGGACTGAGAGCGACGCCTGACAGCCCGTTGCAACAGATGAGGAAGGCGAAAGGGGAACGTTGTGGAGAAATGCCCTTACATATTGTTGAAGTTGGTCGCTTTTGCGATCCTGTTGGTCCCGTTGTCAGGAAACGCCATGGCGGATTCGGATGTCGAGCCAACTAAAATCCCCTACAAGTTCCTTTCCGAGAAAGATGAACTCAAGCTTCATATTTTCCCCGCATCGGGAGAAGCTCCCGAAGGGGGACGGCCTGCCATTGTTTTCTTTTTTGGCGGGGGATGGGTCGGGGGCGAGCCCAACCAATTCTATCCCCAATGCGAACATCTTGCCAAGAGGGGTATGGTGGCCATAGCTGCGGAGTATCGGGTAAAGAGCCGCAACGACAGTACCGTGACCCAGTCGGTGGCCGATGGCAAGTCCGCCATTCGCTATGTGCGGGCCCACGCGGCGGAACTGGGTGTCAACCCGGATAAGATTATCAGCGCGGGCGGCTCTGCGGGGGGCCACGTCGCCGCGTGCACCGGCACCTTGGCCGCCTATGACGAGCCCGGCGAAGACATGACCGTGAGTTCCCGTCCCAACGCCATGATCCTGCTCAACCCGGTCATCGACACGACACTGGGCGGTTACACGGGCAGGATGCTACCGAAAGAAGGCGACAAATCCCTGTCGCCCGTACATCACGTGACCAAAGAAACACCCCCCACGCTCATCTGCCACGGCAAGGCAGACAAGACCGTACCCTTCGCCAATGCCATCGCCTTTCAGAAAGCCATGGTCGCCGCAGGCAATCACTACGTGCTCGACGCCTACGATGATGCGGGCCACGGCTTTTTCAACCCCGGCCGGGATGGCGGCAAATACTACGAAGCTATTGTCGCCACGATAGACGCCTTCATCGACTCCCTGGGATGGTAGTTGGCCCTATTCGTTAAGCAGTACCTCAAACTCAGACTCAATATCGATATCATCGGGGTGGCCCCGACAGCGAATGGTGCCCGTCTTGTCTATCAACACGGCCGTGGGCGTACCCACGATGCCAAAAGCCGTGGCCGCCACAGCCTGGAATCCGGCGTCAGGCTTGTCGACCCAGTACTGTGCCAACCGTACCAACACGATAGCCTTCCCATCCGCCCAGAATCTTGATAACTTTGTTTGCAGTCACAGCAACGTATCCTCCATCCGGGTGTTTTGGTAGATTCCAAGATAACAGGCTTGTTGCTGTGACTTATCTTTTACCCACTATTTGCCCATGAACCTTTTAAAAGCAACAGAATGCAAACTACTTTTCTTCAGTGGTTTAGATTCGCTATCCCCTCCGATTTCTGGATTACCCGGAGGTGGAATCGGTGGTTGTGGGAAGTATAAAGGGGTCGTCAGCCGATTTCAGACAATGGGCCAAATCATTTTGCAGGGCCTTCCGAATGGCAACGTGCTCCTCGTCATCAATGAGATTCTTCATCTGATAGGGGTCGGCCTGGTTGTCAAAAAGGCACATGGGCGCTTCGGGCCCCACGGCGTAGGTGTATTGAAGCGTTCGGACCCCGCGAAAGATGGGGGCGGGGTGTTCATTGCCGTGAGAGGCGTTGTCTTTTGCAATGTGCATGATAAACTGGGCATCTCGTTCGGGCGGGTTGGCTCCGGTTAATACGGTGGCGCTGTAGTCTTCGCCCGCGCAGCCCGCGGGGACGTCTATGCCCGCCAGGCCACACAGGGTGGGCACCATGTCGATGGCCCCAAAGAGTGCCTGGTTGGCGACGCCTCCAGGGACCCGACCCGGTCCGTAGATGATAAGTGGTATACGTACGGACTCCTCATAAGGTTGACGCTTACTCCCCACGCCGTGGGAGCCGTGCATGCTTCCGTGATCGGAGGAGTAGACGACGATGGTGTTTTCTGAGAGCCCCTTTTCCTTCAGGGTGTCGAGGAGCCGCGTGAGTTCATCATCGATGGCGCTGATGTGGGCGTGGTAGCCTTCGTAGTGGGGATAGCCATTTTTTGAAAATACGCTGCCTTTTTCCGCCTCGGGTAAGGCGTAGTTGGGGCGATAGGGCAGGGAGCCTTCCGGATAGAGGGCGAGCTTTTCTGGCGGTGCATCGGTAAAGTCGGAGTGGGGGGGATTGAGGGAGAGCATGAGGAAAAATGGCTTGTCGTTATTTTCTCCGATGAAGTGCAGGGCCTGGTCGGTCATGAGGGTGGCGTTGTACCCTTTGGGCTTTACCGCCTGTCCGTCGGAGACGTGGTAGACGCTCTCGTCATAATGGGTGTTGGTTCTGTCCCAGATGAGAGAGGTGTCGAAGCCAAAGGGTGTGGCATCGGTACCGCCCAGGTGCCATTTCCCGATATAGCCTGTGCGGTAGCCCGCCGCCTGGAAAGCTTTGCCCACCGTGGGTGTGCTGGAAGACAGGGGAATGCTGTTGTCCGTTACGCCACTCTGGTAGGGCCATTGGCCCGATAATACGATGGCGCGATAGGGGGAGCACACAGGATAGTTACTCACACACTGACTGAAGGAGAAGCCCTCTTTCGCCATGCGGTCCATGGTGGGTGTCTTCATGGCCGGCATTTCGGTGTGTCCCATGGACTGGTAACGGTGTTCGTCGGAAAACACAAAAAGGATGTTGGGGTTGTCTGCGGCGTGAACAACTTGCAGAAACAGGGCGAAGAAGTTGGTCACAATCGCGGCAAGGCAAATAGAGTTTTTATTGAGACGCCACATGGGCCGTAGCTCCTGTTGGTTGATGTTGTATATATCAGGGCAGTCAGTCTACGGTCTGGCGGTGATTGCGTCAAACTGATGTCCAGTCCCCAGTGAGCACCGCCATACGCCAGCCCCGCTATAAGGCGTAGTACATTGGCGAGCCCAGGGATTTAGACCAAGAGAAAGCCCCCCACGGGTGCCACCCGCCTGCGACGCGCCGTTGGCCTACACGCGCAGCCGGTTCCCGGCGGCGCTTGTGGGTGTGGGGTTTCGGTGGAAGACTTCGGTCAGCAGTCCGAGCTTGAACTCTGGGAGGTGCCGTAAGAGTCTTACTTGGATTGGAGTTGGAGCGCTCGTGGTGGCCCGCACCCATAAAGCCGCTCGTTCCTCGCGTCTGTATAGGTGGCACCCCTGGGGCCTGACCTTGATAATGAATTTGGACACCAACTCCCTCAAGTTGATGAAGGACCCGAAGTTTTCCTGATACGGCCCTATCCGGCATACTGGTACATTGTATCGTCCAATCATATTCGCCCAAGGAGGCCCCGACATGTCCTGGTCACGTCTGCTCTTGACCCTCCCGCTCACACTTTCCTTTTGCCTCA
>CAXBPH010000279.1:0-8957 GCA_963977445.1 uncultured bacterium
CCTTGTGCAGGACCCGCCGATAGGATGCTGTATTCGAGGTAATCGTCTAAACTCAGGAAATGCCCGCCAGCGCGGCCTTGACCTTGGCCACAACATTTTCTGGCAAGGGAATGTAACCGAGCACTTCGCTTTCGGCCTGGCCCTTGTCGAGGCAATAGGTAATCACGTCTTTGAGCACGGCCGCCTTGGCGGAATCCTCATAGGTCTTATAGCAAAGGAGCCACGTGTAGGTGACGATGGGATAGCTTTCGTCACCCGCGGGATCAGAAATCCAGAGGATGAGATTTTCAGGCATCTCAGCCATCGCCAGCGACGCCTGGGCCGATTCCGTAGAAGGTGTAATGAACTTGCCATTCTTGTTCTCAAGGGCAGCAGTCATCAGCTTCTGGCCCTTTGCATAGCCATATTCCACGTAGCCGATGGAACCCGGCGTACTCTTGACGCTCCCCGTAACGCCCTCGTTCCCCTTCGAGCGCGTGCCGGTCGGCCAGTTGGGCATTTTGTTGGTGCCCGGGCTGGCGGCGAACTCCGCACTGATTTCGCTCAGGTGCTTCGTGAATACGAAGGTCGTGCCACTGCTATCAGCCCGGACTATCAAGTTGATAGGCAGGTCAGGCAACGCCACGCCAGGATTGGAGGCCGCGATTGCCGCGTCGTTCCAACGGGTCACTTTGCCCAGGAAAATCCCCGTGTAGGCTTCACGCGAAAGCTTCAGGTCAGCGACGCCTTCGAGGTTGTAGGCCAGAACGATGCTGCCGGCCGTCATGGGAAGGAGCACTACCCCCTCGGCAACTTGGGCGATCTCCTCTTCCTTCATGGCGGCATCACTGGCACCGAAATCAACGGTCTTATCGATAAAATTCTTCACACCACTGCCGCTGCCCACAGACTGATAGTCGATTTGGACATTCTTGTGCATTCCGGAATACTCCCGGAACCAGGTTGTGTATAACGGCGCAGGAAAACTCGCGCCTGCGCCCTGGAGCTTGGTAAACGCGGCATCAGCGGCGGGAGTCTCCCCGTCCGTGCCGTTTGGTGCGCTGCTCTGACTGCCTGAACAGGCCGCAATGAGGGAGACAAGGCCCAAGAGTGCTAGATTTCCAAGTGAAACACGAAAACGCATTAGTTTTCTCCTGTACTTGTTTGTACGTTGATGCTGTAACCACAGCCAAGGCAGGTAGTCTACGCGTTCAATGGGGGGAAACTGTTTTCAACTTATTAGATTTGTGTTAGCGCGATTTGCCACCGCGCCAACCCATGGAAGTGCTTAGGAAATTTTCGTGTGGATCAAGAACACTAAGAAACTATTATGAAACCACTTACCCAAGACAAGGCGCTTCAAAACAGACCCCTGCTCCCAGAACAGGACATGGAAAAATAAATCGTTAAACTTCCCCAATCTTCCCGTATATTCCAACAAGTCAGACTGCAACACGAATGAAATCTATCCCCAGTACACCCGAAACGGCCCCCTTCTGATCGGCGCCCCCCCTGATTCCGCCGAAACACAAACAGGCGAGGTGTACCGAAGTACACTACGCCTGTCATAGATGCAGTTATATTTTCAGGCCCACCACACGGGGCACTCCCAACAATTAACCCAACGCGATCGGGTAGTGTCGTCTATACTTGTACATTCAAATTCTGCCCCGTATCCGTCACTTGAGCGGACTGGAGCAGTTGAAGCGCTAAATCACCTTCCAACTCGGCCGCATCTTTAAGCAGCTTCGCCGATTGGATATTGCGCTGAATGTCTATTTGCTGGGCGGACAAGGTGCCGCCGCCTACGCCTGATATTCCGGCCATGGTCTATACCCTCCTTGGTTAGTCATGGATCTGACTTAAGTATACCCGTGAACTCCCGTATTGGCAAGGAGTTTTTCGACTTTTTACCGTAAAACGCGCCCGGGGCTAGGCCTCGGAAGTCCCCCGACGCTCCACCTTGGCCCTCTTGGCTCCCAAAAGGACCATCCCGGTGAGACCCACGGCGAAGAGTGTGAACACCAGACCATTGGGCGTCCGTCCCGTCCAGTCGGCCCAGGGCCAGGGAAAGCGGAAAACGGCGTAGTTCAGTCCAAAATACAGCCACACGTTGCACAACAGGGCAATCATGATGAAATTTCGAGGGTCCCGTCCCTGTTTCCAGCGCCTTGCCGCCCAAAAAGCGAGAGCCGTGACCAGGAGAATGGGAATCAGGAAGTAGATGAACCAGCCAGGAACCGTGCCCAGTATTTCCTGCTTCGTCACCAACTGAGTAACGGTCTTCGCCGCGATAGGTACCAGCGTCACGGTCAGCACCATGAACCAGGGCCAGAGGCGCCCGCGAATAACACAAACAAAGGGCAACAACGCCATATTGATCCCAAAATCGTAAATTAATTCAGCGGGGCCCGCAAAAAAAGTCATCCACGTCAGTAGAAACACGTGGACGGCTAGTAGGACGGCCTCCAATCCATAGGGCATATTTTTTTCGTTCGATTCCGGGGTCAGATCGATACGACGGCGGTTCAGCCAGAGCCCCAATCCAAGAATCGCACCCATGATGCAGCCGAAGGTGGTCTCCATGTTGTTCCACCAGTTCATATATTGGTCCAGATTCACCCAGATCCCCTGCTGAAATACAGCGGGGTTCCACGCGTGATAGGCTTGCAGGCTCTGGCCCAACGGAAATCCAAGCGCACCACCGAGGAGTCCCCAGAGCCCCATGTTGCGCGCCAGGACATCTTTCTTACGCCACGCACAATAAACCCATGCCAGTAGCAGAGCCGCACCAAGACTCCCCCAGCTTTCGGGACGGGGACGGGACGTAGACTCGGGATCCCAGTACCATACCGACGAAAAAAACAAGGTCGGAAAACGTCGCTCCGCAATGTCGAAGGGCCCGTTGAGCAACCAGCCCCCCAAGACACTGGCAACCAACATCGCCAGGACCAGGGCCAGGATTTCTCGGGGCGTGTAGCGCTTGCCCCCAAGCCCCATACCCAGAAAAAGTCCACCAAAGCCAATCCAGATGGCCCCTTTGACTAAACACCCCAGCAAGCCCCAACGGAGTGCCGCCCAGTTCCCCACCACCTCCGGATTTTGCGTCAAACCCAGCGTGACCCCGTAGGTCATGGAACCGCCAATTCCCATGGCGATGGTGCCCAGCGCAGCGGCGCGCACGAGTTGTATGGATGAAATGCCAGGACAAAGCAAGAAGGCCAGGGTAAGACAGACGAGGACGCCAGCAATCATGGCTCCTGTTTCGTGACCATATTGCCCCCGAATCCCCCAACCCAATCCACCGGCCATGGCACCAAAAATTACCGGCTGCCACCACCCCACGGCATGACTACGTACTTTCATTTCATCCGACATGAACGAACCTTTCCTGAAAACTTCTACATTGGGCACTCTTCCCAACGGGTTACCGTACCGAACTCCGCTGAAAGATTACAGTTTTAGTTGGACTATTCACTATTCGCCCTAGTTTCGACGGCGAAGGATCGCTCATGGAGTCGTTGCAGGTCGCGCACGCGCAAGACCGCAACGTGTGTCAGGCGCGTTTCTTTCAATGCCCAAAAGGACTATCCTTGTCAAATTCATCGATGATTGACTATACTTCGGCCAACCTGTCTACCCATTTCTCTGGAGCAACGACTTCGGTGTACCGTTTTCTCATCAAGACTATCGTCCGGACCTATGATCGCCCTATCGTCAAGGCCTATGTGTACCTTCGATTCAAGATCATCAACCCTTCCATTCTAAATGCCATGCTCAACTATTTTGAAAAAGACCGGCGTATGTTGACCCTTGGATGCGGCTTTGGTCTTTTCGATCTGGCAGCAGGGCTGAGATGGCCTGACAAAACTATCGTAGGTGTTGATCTCGATAAGGGCCGCATCCGTCAGGCAAACACATCCGCGGATCGATTGCGACTGGAAAACGTCAATTTTCAGGTCATGGATCTCTCCCGCGACGACGTCGAGCTTCCTGAAACCGATGAAATCCTGTTGCTGGATCTGCTCCATCATATTCCGATCGAGGCCCAGGAACGAATCGTTCGATTGGCCTATGACCGTCTGTCCGAAGGCGGCATGATGGTGGTGAAAGACATTCACACGGCGGCTCCATTCAAACTCTTTTTCACCTGGTTACTCGATATGATCATGACACGGTGGGAACCGGTGTACTATCGCAGCCAGGACGCCTTTGAATCCCTGTTTACCGACGCGGGGTTTAAGGTGATCACCATATTTCTCGACGACATTCTCCCCTACCCCCACGTACTGTATGTGTGTACCAAGCCGTCGCCAACACATGCGAGCGATTCCGGAGAACAACCATGAGTTTTCAAGACGTCACTGAGCATGCTTCCAACAACGCTGAAGCGGAAGTGATCATCTCGGACGACGTTCACCCGGTTTCCCGTGGTTTCAAATCGCCCATACTATATACCGCTCTCTTGATTTTTCTGGGCTTGCTCGGCGTCGTTGCATCGTTTCCCATCCAGATCTACGGCGACGGGAGCGGATATCTGGGCATTGCGGCCAGCCTGATCAAGGATCACAATCTCGCATTCGACGAGCAGGATACGTTGTACACCGCCCAATGGGGTGATCCTGAAACGCTGATGCCCTACAGCAAGGAAGGCTATCTCACGCGGCCAAATCGAAATGGCGTTGTCGTCTGGGGCACACACTCATTCTACTACCCCCTTCTCATCACCCCCTTTCTCATGCTGTTTGGCGTAAAAGGGGCGGTGCTCCTGAATATCGCACTTTTTGCAGGCGTATTTACACTATTGGCGAAAGCCCTCGGAGAAGCCGCCAACAGTACTGCCGCAGGTATCGGCGTTTCTCTCGCACTCCTCCTCTTTACCCCCCTGCTCAGTTATGTTTTCTGGATACACACCGAAATCGCTCTGCTCTTTGCGGTGTTCGCCGCCTTCTACGCGCTCTATGGTGGACGCCCTGTGGTGGGCGCGGCATTTTTGGGATGGGCCGCAGCACAAAAGCCCCCTTTGATATTGGTATTCGGACTCTTCGTCCTTTGGCTATTTCTACATGATCGAGCCTATCGAAAAATTATCTATGCGGGTCTGGCCATGGGAATCGCTATGGCCCCGCAACTGGTATACAACCTCTGGTCATTTGGCTCCCTCTCTTCCTTTGGAAGTTACGTAGATCCAGGCCTGGTTTCGACGGAGCGTCTCTTCACCTTCTGGCTGGGCCCGGCGCGCGGCATGATCTGGTTCTTTCCCCTGCTACTCTGGTGTTTGATACGTTCCTCCAAACCGTGGTGGTGGACGCTGGCCTGTGCCGTCGTTGCGCTGGTCTTATCCGCTGGCTCCAGTGTAATCACGGTCTTTTATGGCCACGAAGTGGGTATACGCTATGGCGTCTACATCTACCCGCTCTTTCTCGCCTTGTTACCGCTCTGCAAGTTTCGATGGCCCGATTTTGGTGCCTTGGCCGTAGCCGTATTTCTTACAGGGGGACTACTCATTAACCCACTGGGCAATCTGGCCAATTGGCATGTCTATCCCAACACCTACCCCTCGCGACTCCTTGTCGGTGCAGGCCTTCCCCTATATCCAGAAACGGTATTGCGGGTCGATGGGCGTATGGCCCGCGACATCAGTGCGGATTACGTTGACAGTGAACAGCGGCCAAGAAAGAAAACAGTCCACATCATGGCAAAACGCCTGCACGATCCGGAGCTTATCGTAAAACTTTATGGTGAACCCGTTGGCGATTTATCTATGGACGCCACCGTTTCGCTCCAGATTCCCGGCGAAAAGGCCGTCACACGTCCGTTGACGTTTGGACGAGTTTCTACGCTCTACGCATCAACCGCACCAGAAAATATGGGTATCACGACGTTGCCGAATTTTGAGCCCTTTGACGGAAGTGGCGACCATGCCATCTCCATACTACGTGCAACCTTAAGCACGCCTCTCTATATTGCAAGAGAAGGCAATGCCCGTCTTCGGTGGACCCAGCTTTCTCGCCCGGACGATCCGATGGCGAAGAGCTACGTGTACCAGATGGGCCCCTATATTGTCGGAATATATCCAGGACGTAGCTGGATCGTCGGGACGATAGCATCCGAAGAGCTCGAATCTTTCGGCTTGAGTGATAACGCCTTCAACCGCATGATACCCGGCGGAACGACAGGCTCGGTGGAACTCATTGAGGAAAAAGCAATAGAGGGTAGTTCCTATTTACGGCTTCAGGTTTCAAATCAGGATAGTCAGCAGCCCTTGCACTTCCTCACGGAGCCGGTTAATCTGGATCTGACGACGGGCTTTGAGCCCAAGCTGGAGTTCTCAGGGTGGTACCGCAGCGAGGGTCTCGCGCTGTGGACGCTGACCGCCGTCTTTGACGATGGTTCGGCCACGCCGAAGGAGGTACTCGTCGGCCAAGCCGGTCCCTCTCCCGCTTGGGGCGGTCAGTTTCAAAGCCTCATCGACGTGCCTGCAGGAGCGACCAGAATCCGTCTCCGTGTCTCGACCCATGGGGCTTCCGGCTATCTCGATTTGGATGATCTCATCGTATCAAAATGGCGGGATCCGTGGCACTGATCCACCGTTGAGTGGAGAGCAAGTAAAAAGCGCGGACCCAAGGGTCCGCGCGGATAACCATATCATCTAAAAAGTTAGAACTCAGCTTTGCACGACCACCTCGGCGTCGGGCTGGGGCTGGGGCGTTCCACTGGGAACGACACCGAACTTCTTCCCATGCTTCGCCTCAAAGGCATCGATACTCTGGTTCATGTACTTCAGATAGCCGGGGGGCACATCGGTATAAATACCCGTGCACAACCATTCGAACTTCCCATCCATGGAGTCGTTGGCAACTTTGTTGTACATACCATTGTGATTAGAGCGCACCGCCTTCAGATTCGTTTTAATACGGTCGCGGGCATCGGTGCAAAAAAGGTCAACCAACTGCTGCAATTCTGCTTTGTTCTCTATCGTAGCCAGGAGAGCGTCGGTGTAGGACAACACGGCCGCCATGGTAAAGAGATCGGTGCCCACGTCGACGAAATTCGCCATGATGAGCTGTTCTCGTTCCAACTTCTGCTGGTACTTGGCCATGGAATGGAACATGGTGCGGGCCAGCTTTTTCGCATGGCGGGCGATAAACGTCAGGTGAGAGCGATTTCGCGCGTTCAGGTGATTCGTCTTGAAATTGCTGCTGGCGGGCATCCATTGGCGGGGATACCAACTTGCGTAGAACGGCAGAAAACTACTAAAGAAATGCTTCGCCTTGTTGCCACCGGGCATCATGAGGGGCATGATCTGGCGCACGTGGGTGTCCATCGCTTCCCGGGCGATAAAAAGGCGCATGATTTCGTCCGTACCTTCAACAATACGGGCGATACGGGCATCACGAACGGTGCGCTCCGCCGGGATAGGTTCTTCGCCACGTTTCGCGAGGGACTCGGCGGTTTCATAGCCTCGTCCGCCCCGCAACTGCAGGAAATCGTCGGCGATCTTGCAACCGTGGACGGTGGTGAAGTATTTGGCCATGGCGGCTTCAATCCGGATATCGCTTCCGCCCTGATCCGCCATGGAGCAACCCAACCAGGTCACGGCTTCCATTGCCAGGGTGTCCGCAGCGATGGTGGCTACCTTCTGGGCGGTATTCTGGTGCTTGCCAATGGGCGCACCCCACTGATTCCGTTCCGCGGCCCACTTGCTGCCTGCAAGAATCGCAGCCTTGCCCCCGGCCGCCGCCGTCGCTGGTATAGAAAGGCGACCGGTGTTCAGGGTAACCAGCGCAATTTTCAGCCCTTCACCCGGCTTGCCAATGATATTCTCTGCGGGCACTTTTACGTTATCAAAATTGAGCAGACCATTCTGGATGCCCCGGATACCCATAAAGTCGCAACGGTGTACCACGTCAAAACCGGGTGAACTCGTTTCTACGATGAAGGCGGTGATCTGCTTTTTCTCTTTACCCTTCACCGTGATGGACGGCGTACAGGCCATGACCACCATGAGCTCGCACTTCGTGCCATTGGTGATCCAGAGTTTCTGCCCGTTGATGAGATAGTGCTTCCCATCGTCCGTGGGCGTGGCCGTCGTAACCATTTTAGCCGGGTCAGATCCAACGCCGGGCTCGGTCAGCGCGAAGGCCGTAACCGCCCCCTTGGCGATACGGGGTAAATAGGTATCTTTTTGCTCTTTCGTGCCGAAAAGCTTAACGGGCTGTGGAACACCAATACTCTGGTGGGCCGTGATGCCCGCTGCCGTGGACGCACAATAGCTGCTCATGAAAGCACAACAGCGACTGTAGTTGGTCTGGCTGAGACCGAGGCCGCCATACTCCTTGGAAACCTTCATGCCATAGGCACCCGCAGCCGCCAGTGCATCCAGCCCGACTTGGGGAATATCACCCGTACGATCCACATCACTGGGATCAATATGTTCTTCGAGAATTCCACGGAGGACCTCGATATAATCATCGCCTATTTTTTTGTCTTCGTCTGACTGGAGGGGAAAGGGATGAATCTGGTCCCAGACGAAATTCCCCTGAAAGAGTTCCGCCACAAAACTTGGTTCCTGCCAATCCGATTGTCGGGCATCTTCGGCCACATCCAGGGATGCCTGTTTTTCTTTATCGTCCAGTTGCATGGTCGTGCCTCCAATGCGTGGGTGCCGGGTCCCGCGTTCTGCGGGATTGGCGTTTCATGGTGGGTCGTTGCCAAACAATCGTTCTCGATCTTCGGCCACCGACCTACCGATAAGTATATACCATGAATTTCTTTTCTCGTCGAGATACGGCGAAAATTCCGACTCGACTCCTATAGTATACGAGAATTTTTCACCTTTGACAAGAGAACACCAACGTGTAGATCACCGCGTATCAGGGACTGACTCGCCCCCGTCTCGTCCAGTTGCATGGCCCCATCCACGTCGTGTCAGGGCACCGCTCCCAGCGCAAGCTCCAATTCGAAAGAGGCCGTCG
>CAXBPH010000280.1:0-8907 GCA_963977445.1 uncultured bacterium
GACGTGGTGGACGTGGTGGACGTGGTGGACGTGGTGGACGTGGTGGACGTGGTGGCGCGCCCCTGTGGTAGAGTAGTCCAAGCGTTATTGTCCACATAGTCCACTATGTCCACAAAACGAAGGGAGTCAGCCCCGATGGTCCGTGACGGTGACGAAAGCCCGGAGAAAGAACTCCTCATCCCCAAACACGGCGGCTACCGCAAACTCAAGAGCTTTCAGGTGGCCCAACTGGTCTACGACGTGACTACCCGGTTTTGTGATCGCTACATCGACAAGCGGAGTCGGACCCACGACCAGATGGTTCAAGCGGCACGATCGGGGGTACAAAATATCGCAGAGGGGAGTCAGGCCTCCGGCACCTCGAAGAAATTTGAGTTGAAACTGACCAGCGTCGCTCGGGCGAGCCTCGAAGAGCTCCGCCTGGACTACGAAGATTTCCTGCGCCAACGGAACCTCCCCCAGTGGGACCGCGCTGATACGCGGCGCCAAGGTCTGATCGACACGCGTTGCAATACCGTGTCGGAGGTAGCTGCCTGGATCAAGCATATTCATGACGGCAGTAGAGATTGCGGCGTAACACAAATGTCCACTTCGTCCACCTCGTCCACACAGTCCACTTACCCCGAGATAGCAGCAAACGCCACACTCGTACTCATTTCCGTAGCTTGCGGTCTCCTCGACCGCCAACTTGCTGCCCAAAGCGTCGCTTTTGAAAATGAAGGCGGATTTACCGAACGACTCTATCAACGACGACAGGAAAGCAGAAACGCGCGACGCAATTTGGACCAGTAGTCCGGTCGTTTGGGGTGTATTCTATAGCCCGAGTGGAACCTTAAGTCCTCGTTGCGGATAGAATTGTCAAAAGGCAGCGTGATGGCCAGACAGAGCAACGTGGAGCGGAAGATGTCCAAAGGGTGGCATGTAGTGGCGACAATGCTGTCGCAGTTGGTGGTGTTCTCGTCCTGGGGACAACAGCACGTCGACGCGGCGGATAAATCGTGGGAGGAGCCCGAGTCAACCCATCAGATAGCCAACACGGATGCCCGCTTGGACGCATTACTTGCCTCGGACAGAGAACCATCTATTCGGCTTTGGGAGTTTCTGCAATTCAACCGGGCCTACAGTCATCTCGTCGGTGAGATATACCTCGGTGCCCACGGTGAGATTCTGGGTTTGCCGCAGACACCTATCGATCTTCCGACGGGCATTACCACCTATGCCTACCGTGGTGGCCTCCTGCTCATCGCTCCCTCGAGGTTTCCCGAGTTGGGCCTGGAACCCACCGGACAGTTCGCACGGGTTCATCCCAATGGAAGAATCACTTGCTATGTTCAAGATGACGATGTAAGCGCGGACCTGAGCGCCATGCCCCGATGGTGGCCAACCCCGGAGGATGGCCAATCTCCTCAACCTCCAGGGTATGGCGAGGTACTTTTTCTGCCTCCGGGCGAGGGCCACTCCAGGAACAATTCGCCGCCTGCAGGCGCGACGGGGTGGTTGATTCAGGGGGTTCGTGGATATTTTTACATTCCCCGGAACACGGACTTTCCACCAGAATACGCGGTGTGGGTAATTCCAGAAGGGGATGGCGGTTTTCGCCTGCTGGAAGGGGGCCCGAAAGGACCGCGACTGCTGATGGAAGTCGAGGCGTCCGGCACCATACGTTTGAGCGAGAATTCTCTCTATCGGGAGAGCAGGCAGAGCCGAGGGCCGTTGCGGTGGGTGCTTAAAGACAACCGTGGTCGCGCCGCTCTTTTCCCACCAGGCAGCGGTGCCTTTCCGCTCACCGATGGAACCGTGCGCATGCAGCTATCGGTCGACGGAGCAATTCAGCGAGACTACGATATCGTCCGATATTGACGCAGCCAACACGCTGCATGATTGCGCGGTTTCAGCAATCGGTCATCGTCTACCTAATGTGTTACAAGGGGACGTTTTCAACAGGGGGATAGGCATTCCTGCCTGTCACAAGGCCCACGTAAGCAAATCAGAGAACGTCTGTCCCGCCTGTGTGTCCCGCGAATCCGGCAACCCAAGATCCCTACGGTACCAAAACCACCTTGCCCGAGCTTTTCCGGTCCTCGATGAATTGATGGGCCTTTGCAGCGTCCACCAGGGGGAACTCATGTTTGGCGATGACGGTCAGCGTATCTTCCATGAGCCACGTGTGCAGATCACGCATGGCGCTGGCCATGGCCGGCATATCGCTCATGTAGGCCATGAGGTGGAAGCCCGCCACCGTCCAGTTGTTGGCCAGCAGTTTGACCGCTTCGATGGCCGGGGGCTCTTTGCTGGCCACCCCCAGGGTGACGAGCATGCCCCGGGTCTTGAGGCATTTCATGCTGCGGGTGAACACGTCACCCCCTACGGTCTCGATGATCAGGTCGCAGCCCTTGCCGCCGGTAATCGTCTTCACCGATTCCCGAAAGTCGGTCTCCGTGTAGTTCACCGGATGGTGGCAGCCCAGGGATTCGATGAGCGCGCATTTCTCCGCCGTACTGGCCGTACCGATGACCGTAGCACCCACATTGCGTGCTACCTGGACCAACAGGGTGCCCAGTCCGCCGGCCGCTGCCTGGATGAGCACCGTCTGCCCCTTGGAAAGCTGACCGAGGGTCAACAAGGCGTGATAGGCCGTGAGGAACTGACAGGGGATAGCGGCAGCCTGGTGAAAGGAGAGCTGGCTTGGCTTCGGCATGACCTGAAATTCCTGGGCGACAACATATTCGCTGTAGCCGGAGGAGCAGAATGACATGACCTCATCGCCGACCTTCCATTGCTTGATGTCACCGCCGACGGCCTCGACCACACCGGAGACTTCGAATCCTGCACCGAAGGGGGCCTTGGGGCCACCGGGGTAGAGTCCGTCTCGCTGCATGATGTCGGCGTAGTTGATGCCCGAAGCGTGGACTTTAATTAAGACTTCGTTTGCGGCAGGTTCTGGGGTCGGAACGTCTTGAACTTCAAGTACTTCGGGGCCGCCAAAGGCGGTAACAACAACCGTTTTCATGTAGGGCTCTCCAGTATGATTCACTTTCGGGGACTTCCGCCGTGGCGGGGCCGGGCACTTCGTTAACCTGCTATAGGACCACGGGCAGGGGCAATCGGTGTCCCACGTATGCATGGGCTCGTGCAATGATACCGCGCAATGAAAAATAATTTTCCGCGGTCACCAAAAACTAACGATGTACTGACAGGCACCTCGCACGAACGAGGTATCCTCCAGCATCGAAAACTCTTCAACTAAGGAGCACATGATGGAAGCGCTATTAACACAACCGATAGACGGACTACAGAATCCGGGAAGACAATCGGGAATCACCCTGCTCGAGGCCTACAGTGCGCTGGCAAAGAACGCACGGGCTATCAACACAGCCATCGACGTCCCCACAGCGGGCTTGCTGCCCACGGGCGACAGCGACACCGACTTCTGGCACGTCAGTCTTCAGAAGTACTCCTGAGACGACAGGCACCTAACACGACCGGCCGCCTTCCGATTCGGGGGCCAGTTTCAAGGGGGGCAGCGGGACCGGGGCGACGCCTTTCGCCTTTTTCCACATCATCAGGCCCTCCACGATCATCCAGACCTGCAGTATTTCGATCAGGATGCCCAGTCCGACCAGCAACACGTTGCCATCCTGATAGAATTCAACGATCTGATAGGTCATGGCCCAGGCCGGCAATACAATCATTAGAAACAAGGGTATTACGAGGAAAAACACGGGCTTGTTGTGGCGGATCAGATAAAATGCGATGACCATAAAGGCGAGGCCCGCGAGTAGCTGGTTTATGGCACCAAAGAGGGGCCAGAGAATCAATCCACCCGATCCTGGGCCTTTGGGGCCCGATACAAGGGCCATGGCCCCTGCGCTGACGACCGCCACTGCCGTCGCCGTATATTTGTTCTTCAGGGGGGCAATGTTTACCGCATCACCCAGCTCCTGGAGCACGTAGCGTTGCAGGCGGGTTGCCGTGTCCAGCGTCGTCGCCGCGAAGCAGGCCACCATGACCGCGATTATGCCCACGGCAATATCCAGCGGAATGCCGAGGGCACCGATCATGTTGCCGCCCCCTTCGACAAAGGCCCCAACTTTCTGTGAAAGTCCCATATCAGCCCAATTGCCCCCATAATATTGGGTCCAGGCCGCGGTGCCCGTAAAGTGGGCACCACCCTTGTCCACTCCCATACCCAAACCTGCGCAACAGGCCAGGATGACCAAGACAGCGAGGGCACCCTCAAGGAGCATGGCCCCATAGCCCACATACTGGGCGTCCATTTCGTTCTTGATTTGTTTCGATGAGGTGCCCGAAGCGACGACGCAGTGAAACCCCGAAACCGCACCGCAGGCGATGGTGATAAATAAGAACGGGAAGATAGGGGGGGCACCAGCGACATTGCTGGTGTAGGCCGGCGCAACCAACTCCGGTCGGGCGACCAACAGACCTGCCACCAGCAAAAACAGCGCCACAATGAGCTGGTGGGAATTGATGTAGTCCCGGGGCTGCAACAAAACCCAAACGGGAAGGACGCTCGCGACAAAACAGTAAATGAGTAGCAAAAATGTCCACAGCACCACGGAAGACTGGAGTCCCGTAAAGAAACTGGCATCGGTGCCACCAAAGAGCGGCAGATTGCTGAAGGGTATGGGTAGATCCCAACGGACACCGACGTAGACCGCACCGTAGACTACCGCCAGCGCCAGCAGGGAAGGCACCAGCAGAGAGCCATTAAATTTATTGAGCCAAACGCCCAGCAATACGGCCAGGGGCATGGCAATCCATACCGAAAGCACGCTTTCGGGGTACACCGAGAAAATAACGGCGATAACCAGGCCAAAAATGGCAAGTACGACGGTGAGGGCAAAGAAGAGTATCAGGAGAAAGAGAACGCGGGCCCGCGCGCTGATCATGCGGCCGGCCACATCGCCAATGGTTTGGCCCCGGGAGCGCATCGAAACCATGAGGGAGCCGAAATCGTGGACCGCCCCAATAAAGATTGACCCGAATACGACCCAGAGCAGGGCGGGCAGCCACCCCCAGAAGACCGCAATGGCTGGTCCCACGATGGGCCCCGTTCCGGCGATGGAGGTGAAATGGTGGCCAAAAACGATAGAGCGGCGTGTGGGGACAAAATCTACGCCATCATTGAGTTCTTCCGCGGGCACCAGGGCCTCGGGGCGCAGGTCAAATATTTTTCTTGCCAGAAATCGCCCGTAGGTGTTGTAGGCGACGATGAAACCGATAAAAGATAATGCGGCAACTGCCAGGGTGCCCATAATAGAGATTCTCCCGAATGAACCTGAAAACAACGATACTTGCGCAACGCGCCTATTGTAGCTATTATCACGCTGGAATACACATAAGTATTTTGTGCGGTCTTCGAATAGTCGACCCCAATGGACGGCTCGACGGATTATGGCCTTTCTCAGAAGTGTAAACAGTGTTTATTCTTGGCCTGCTTTCTGATATCCTACTATCAGTGGGACGGGTTTGGTCTTAACGCGAACCGAGTATGATAGCATGAGCGAACAAAATAAGCCGGATATAAAGTCGCCGAGTGCGTCCAATCGTTCTGATCTCGCCAAGGCCATTGGTGGGTTTCAGGCGGGTGACGTCATCGCCGAACGGTACCAGGTGGTCCGTTTGTTGGGCAAGGGCGGCATGGGCATCGTCTATCTCGCCAACGATTTGAAACGGGACAGGCAGATCGCCCTCAAGACCCTGTTGCCCCAATACGCGATGAACCAGCAGGCTGTTGGTCGCTTCGTACGAGAAGTAAATGCCGTACGCCAGCTGAATCATCCCGGTATCGTGAAGATACTGGCGGCCCGCCAGTATAAGTCCCTCTTGTATTACACCATGGAATACCTGGACGGAAAAACCGTGCGGGAATATATGGTGAAGCGGGGTAAGCTCGGGCTCGGCTCCGCGGTGCGTATTTTGTCCCTGTTGTGCGATGCCTTGGAGCATGTACACAAGGTGACGGTTCACCGCGATATTTCTCCTGAAAACATCATCCTCCTGCAGGACGGCACCATCAAGTTGCTGGATTTTGGCCTCGCCAAGCTCCAGGATCCCAGCGGGGCGCAATTCACCCGGGTGGGGGCCACCTTGGGACGTATTCAATACAACGCCCCGGAACAGTCCTTCAATGCATCGGAAGTGGACCAACGGGCCGACCTTTATTCTATCGGCATTATCTTTTTCGAAATGCTGACGGGCAAGGTGCCCCGTACCTTTGAGTCCGCCTGTGATTTGGTGCCCGAGCTGCCCAAGGAAACAGATCGCTTCCTCGAGCGCGCCCTTGCGCGAGACCCCAACGAACGTATCGCGAACGCTGCTGAGTTTCGTGAAGGCCTGAACACCCTGTACCTGATCAGCGTGGGCAAAGTACAAAGTGTGCAGGAGGAGAAGCCCCAGGGATTCTTCGCCGCATTGATGGAGAAACTGAGCGGATTGTTCCGCAAACGTTGAGCCGGGCTGCCGGTAAGACTTTTAGTAGCCTGACTTGTCTCCATGGTCAAAGTGCACGTTGTTTTCGGGGCCAAACCAACCCACCGCCCAGCGATAGTTACTACCGCCGTAGATATTCGTTTCTGGTGCCCATTCCCACTTCTCGCTGGTGACGTGTCCATCCGCCCAAAGTACATTGGCCCGACCGTTGTGCCGGAAGTGCATGGTGGGCGAGAGAAAGCCCGCATTCGTCACACCCCGAGGCGCTTCTGAAGTGACATAGTTGGGGGGCTCGACGAAGCTGTACTCCACGACATAGCCATTCTGGGGGATTGCGGCGTCGGCAAACATGATAGTTTGTGCAGGGTGGCGTACCCGGGAGTCCTGGTACCCGGTTTGGGCGGCCTGGACCAGGTTTTCGTTGGTGGCCAGATTGGAACCGATATAGGCCATGTTGTAACCATAGCCCCCCGTGCCGGCTTCAAAGACATTGAGTGCCTCCCCGAGTTCCTTGTATTCGAAAAACTCAGGACAGGTCTTTACCCGCCCATCGGTCAGATATTCAGCGAGGGGTCCCTTGTCGGGATCAAAGGCCGAATTGGCATTGGGCGTTGCGCGGACTCCATGCCAACGAATGGCCCCACCATTGTGATCGGGCGCTGCACCGGGCAGTAAAAAATCATAGAGGTCAGCGGCAGCGGGGACGTAATGGCCGTCATGTTCCGCAGCAAACATGGTGTTGGCCAAATAGAGCTGACGCAGGTTATTCACGCATTGCATAGCGCGCGCTTTGCTCCGTGCACGGGATAGTGCAGGCAACAGCAAGGCCGCGAGAATCGCAATAATCGCAATTACGACAAGCAACTCGATTAGGGTGAAGCCATAGGACCTTCGCGTGCCCAAGGGGCGTCGCGTCGCTGGCCGCTGTGACAATTTCTTAAGGGTAGGTGTATTGGTTGTCATACGCTTATCGCCCCACATTTTTCTGGCGATGTCCCAAACCCGCCATGGTAATGAGGGTTAAGCCCACCAGAAAGAGGTTGGCAATCGCGCTTTTTGCGTCATTTTTCAAAAGGTCAATGGTCAGTACGCAGCCGGCTTCACCTTCGCCTTCACCTTCACCTTCACCTTCACCTTCACCTTCGCCTTCACCTTCGCCTTCGCCTTCACCGATGTCTATTAGAACGAGATCTATCGCTGTCGATGTGTAGGAAACGGGAATTTCCATGCCGCCAACCCGCATGCCGGAAATTTCGATATGATAGACGACATCCTGGCCCGGAGTGAGACGGTCTGTCCGGGGTTCCCAGACCAAGGTGTTGTCTCCAAATCCATTTTGGACCGGATTTTGCGTCAGGGTTACGGGAATGCCATCCACCGTCATCTGGACGGTGGCACTGGAAAAATCTGCCTGGGGGTGGGAATAGGACCAGCGAGAAACCAGAATTCGCTTTGGGAAAAAGCCGATAGGTGGCCAGGCCACAGGCTGGGAAACGCCGCTGTCGCTACCCCCGTTAATGACCCACAGGGCATTGGCCTCGCGGGCACCATTACCGGTCACCGAACCGGTACCCATGACGGTCTGGCCGGGGTCGAGTATCCAGCGACGGTGGCCCGCCGCCCGATTTCCTGCCCCCGGGTCTTCCATATAGACGTCGATTGCATCGGGGCCAGCATCGCCCAACGTGAGGTTGGACCGACTGGCTGCCAGGGCACCTGCAGCGGTGAAGCACGACCAGGTGGGTGGGGGAGAGTGGCTTAACCGACTCTCGGAAGACATCATCAGCGCCGCCTCCTGGCATTGCGCGTTCAGCGCGGGATCCATCTGGATACCTGTGGGAAGACCCGCCATGGCTCGGTAATAATTAATACGGACTCGCGTCGCTTCAATGTAGGCATCCGTCGTGGTGCCTGGAGTGCAGTTACCATTGTTGCCCGTCCAACCAGCGTCCAGGGAGACGCCCGAGAGATAGACATCATTGTAGAAGGTAACTACCGCATTGCGATCCCGGAGATCTATAGCCAAACCTTTGGGTGCGACCATATCTTTTGGTGATTCGAGGGTGCTGGGGATCGATCGGGGAGGCTCGTTGAGTACGCCGACCTCGGCTGAAATACGAAGTGTGCTGACGACTGCGAGTATAAGGAACAGGCTTTTCATCGTGGTCTCTCTCCGGATGGGCTACCTCCAGCAACACGGGCGATTGCGGACCTTCCAATTCTACCATGCAAACGAGTTTTTGACCGTATGCTAATCAGAACCGGACTGTGTGGATATGGTGCGTGCCTATGCGCGCCAGGGCAGTAGGCCCGTTATGGTGAGGAGAAGCAGGAATACATCACCCAGGTGTTTGGATAGCAAATAGGATAGGTCAACGTTCTTGCTCAGGAGACAGCCCCCTTCACCTTCGCCTTCGCCTTCGCCTTCGCCTTCGCCTTCGCCTTCGCCTTCGC
>CAXBPH010000281.1:0-8904 GCA_963977445.1 uncultured bacterium
GCACAGGGCACGTAACTATCACCGCCCCTGGGTCCCAACGACGGCACCGGAGTCCTTGAATCCTGTTTTCAATTCGAACCCCGAGCTTCCAAACAACATTCCATGCGCCTTGGAGTCTACGTGCGCCATGTCTCGGACAGGAATGTCCAAGCTCCTGTTGTTCTGACGCCTGAGTAAGGGGAGCGTTTACAAGGCGTTGAGGTCAATCGATAAGTATGTCCTCCTCCACCCCACCAAAACGGGCGGGACCGCCTCACGCGTTGCCGTCACACTTCATTCACTATTCACCATTCAAAATTCGCACAACCGCCCCGAAGGGGCAATGCAGCATAGTCCGCCGCGGCGGACAACGCCCAGGGGGCAAAGAAACTAACACCCATCCAGCCCTGAAAGGGCGTCACATTTTATTCACTATTCAAAATTCACTATTCAAAATTCCCTACACCGTCACCACCCCGCCACCACCTTCCGCCGACGCAAACAACGCCGCCATCACCTTATGACACGCCAAGGTCCGTTCCGGCCACTGGGGATCCACCTTCCCCGACAACACAGTCGCCGAATAGGTCTCCACCAGTTTCACCACATGGTCACAGGGCGCTACCTGTACCTCTACATCCTTTCCCAGGACATCCCCCATAAAATAATGACCGCTGCCGGTGTAGGACCCTTCGTAGGCGGAAAAGTCGCCACTCCGTCCCTGGCCCGCCACGAGGTCGTCCACGCGGATGAGACCGGTCTCGCCCACCGCCTCAAATTGGGAACGATGGGGCAATTCGCAGCCGCTGTCAAAGGTGGCCATGCGACCGTCGGAAAACCACAAGGTGCCGCCGCAGTGGACGATGGTGTCCACGGAGTTTTTGGAGACAAAGGTCATTTGCACGCGTTCGGGCAGGGCGTAGTTGTAGCTCCAGAGAATGGCGCCGATGGGATACCAGCCCTGATCGCCGAAACACCCCATGGGCTCGCGGGTCTTGTCCGTGCGGCCGTTGCCCCCTTCATACCACGCTTTGTCGGGGTACTTGAAGGTGAAGGCGGCCGTCACGCGCCGCACGGGGCCGATGTCGCCATTGGCAATGCGCTGCTCCATTTCATGGGTGCGCGTGCTGTGGAGCCACATGGTTCCATCCATAAATTGCACACCCTGTTCCTGGCACACCTGGATGGCCTCTTCGATGCCGTCGGCGAAGGGCTTTTCCGCATAGACGTGTTTGCCCGCCTGGGCCGCTTTCTTAATCCATTCGTTGCGCAGCGCACTCGGCAGGGGCATGTAGACGGCATCGATGTTTTCATCGGTAAGTAATTCATCATAGCTGCCATAGGCACGGGGAACATCATGGGCAGCGGCCCACGCCTCGGCCTTGTCGAGCGAGCGACTGGCGACGGCCACCACTTCGGCGTTCTCCGCGTCGTGCATGCCCGCCACGACCTTGGTGGCGATTTCGGCCGTACTCAAAATGCCCCAGCGTACCTTGCGATTTTCCATGGTCTATACCTTTCCGTCGGGCCACTGACCGGCCCGTGAAGCGTGGGTTATTGGGTTGCAGGATGTGGAATACCTCTTTCACGGGACTCAGACATTCCTGTCTGAGAACATAGCCGAATGACATTCCTGTCTGAGAGCATAGCCGAAAGGCATTGGCCCCCTCCACCAACGAACTTCGGCTATCGATGGTATAGAACCCTGATTCGATGTCTTGTTGCTGTAACAAGGAGGTTGAGACAATTCATCTCAGACAGGATTGTCTAAGTCCCAGATCACCACGAAAAATCTTCTCAGGCACGAATATCTGCGTCCCCAAAAAAGGCAACGCCCCCGACCTATGAGTAGGGCAAGAAAACCAACGCGCCCCAAACACCCGAGGAATCAAACGGAAGGACCAGCACCATGAACAGCGGCAGCAACTACGACCCACGCTACAACGCAAAAGTTTACATACCCAAAGCCCAGCGCCACGTCCCGGTGACACCGGTTGAAGCGCCAGAGCCCGCGCCCAAAGCAACGCCACAAAAACCGCAGCAGGCGCACAGGGCGGTGCGCACCCTTCGTATTTCCCCCCAGAGGCAGAACGCCGTCACGACCGAGTCTCCAATCTACGGGGGCAAAAAACGCGAGACCAGGCCTGTGTCCGCGCCAAACAACGAACCTCACTGGACGCTCCCCTGCACGGACTATCGACCAACGCCACGTGGCGCACACCAACAGAAATAGCCGAAGCCCGTCATCCTCGCGAACGCGGGGATCCAGTAACGCGAATACGAAAGACATTTTCATTGCAGACGTGCCCGTTGTCATGCGGAGGATTTCGGGGTGCCACGGACAAGCCCTCAAGGCTTGCCCGTGCTAACGCTGGTGCACAGAGAATTGCATAGGAGTCCACAACTCAAGAGGCCAGGCTACCTCTTATTTCACAAGCGGGTTTCTGTCATCTTCCCGATCCTGCACGGGCAAACCCTGAGGGCTTGTCCGTGGCACCCAAACGTACACTTTGCTTCAATACGGTCGCTTTGACTCCCCAAGTCGCTTTGGGACGTCCCCCTTCACCGGAATAGCGGCGCGGCGTGAAGGCAGTCCCGATTCCACGCCCCCCCCCGGACGGGCCAAAATCGCCATTCCCAATGGACTTCGTGCAACTTCGCCCCCATCACCCTTATAATGGTCCGTGAAACGAAGCCCCTCAAACCCAAAGAGACCCCATGTTTAATTCCAATCGAATCCTCAGTTATTGCACCAATGTCCACGCGGGCACGGACTATGTCTCTACCCTGAAGAACCTGGAGACCTATGCCGTGGCCGTCAAGGCCCTGGTGAGCCCCGATGGCCCCATGGGCGTGGGACTCTGGCTGCCCGCCTCCACGGCACGCGAAATCCTCGACAACAACCGCGTCGGGGAACTCCGCGAATGGCTCGAGGCACGGGGACTTTGTGTGGTCACGATGAATGGCTTTCCCTATGGTGATTTTCATCAGAGCGTGGTAAAGCATGACGTCTATTTGCCCACGTGGGCACAGGAAGAGCGTCTTGACTACACCATGCAGCTCGTCCGTATTCTGGGTGGCCTCCTCCCAAAGGACGCGGAAGGCAGCATTTCGACCCTCCCCATTTCCTGGCCGACCGATGACGACAGTCAGGTCATTGAGGACGCCACCAATCAGTTATTGAAACTCTGTGATTTTCTGGCCCGCGAAGAAGCCGCGACGGGTCATTGCATTCACATCGATATTGAGCCCGAGCCCGGTTGTCTCCTGGACACCACGGCGGGGATGATCGCCTATTTTGAAGAACATCTGTACCACGGCGGCGACAAGAAGCACATTGGCCGTTACCTCCGGGTGTGTCACGATGTGTGCCATGCCGCGGTGATGGGCGAAGAACAGGCGGCGGTGATGGAAGCCTATCGGGACGCGGGCGTGCGGGTTGGAAAAATTCAGCTCTCTTCGGCGGTGGAGGTGGATTTCACGGAATTGTCCGCAACGGAGCAGAGCGCGGCGCTCGCCCAGTTGGCCCAGTTTCAGGAACCCCGCTATCTCCATCAGACCATGGTGGACAACGTAGCCCTGGGTTATGGGCTCCTCTATGAAGATTTGCCGGAGGCCTTGGACGTGCTGGGGAATGAGGAGCTTGCCAGCCTCTCGCTGCGCACCCATTTTCACGTGCCTATATATCTCGACGACATCGGCCATCTCCATGCAACACAGCGTGATGTGGTGGAATGCCTGGAGAACGTTGACACCTTGACGGACTGCCAACATATCGAAGTGGAAACCTATGCCTGGAACGTCTTGCCGGAGGAACTCCGTGTCGACAATCTCGCCGAGGGTATCGCCCGTGAAATGCAATGGGTGCTGGACGTGACCAGCAAATTGACGGAGTCTGAAGCAGAATGAGTGGTGCCAAATTTCCAGCCTACCTGCGGCTGGCCCGAATCTCTAATCTTCCGACGGTCTTCTCGAACGTCTTGCTCGGCGTTGCGTTGGCGGCGGGGGCGGGGCCTTTCCCGTGGGAGGCGACGCTGGTCGCCGTGTTGACGACCTCCTTCCTCTATATCAGCGGAATGGCCCTGAATGACCTCGTCGACCGCCACATCGACGCTGCGGAGCGCCCGGAACGACCCATTCCCTCCGGTGTCCTGTCGGTGCGCGAGGTGGCTATCTTCGTGGGGATCTGCTTTTCCCTGCCCCTGGCGGGCGTTTTCCTCATCGCTCCACGGTCAACGATCCTCGCGGTCGCCCTGGTGGTTGCCATCGTGCTCTACAACGCCTTCCACAAGCGTTGGTCGGGTGCCCTGGTGTTCATGGGACTGTGTCGGGCACTCGTCTATTTCCTGGGGGCGGCCATCACGGCGGAAGTCATGCAACGTTCCGTCGATGTGGGCGAAGTGGTGCTCTTTGCGACACTTCTTTCCATCTATATCATCGCCCTCACCATCATCGCCCAGAAAGAAGTGCAGGGGGGCCTTGGCTATCGCCGGTGGCTTGCCGTAGCCCTGGTATTCCTGCCCTTCTCTGCGCTGCTGGCGACGGCCCCGGTGAGTACCGCCTGGACCTTGTTCACCGGTGCCTTGCTCTTCACCTGGCTGGCCCGATCCGCGCGATTGATACGGAAGCAGCCCCCGAGTGTGGTCCCTGCCGTATTGGGCTGGCTCTCGGGCATTTCCCTGCTGGACGCCTTCTTCCTTAGTTTTACCCAACGCCCTGCACTGGCGATCATTGCCCTGGGCTGCTTCGCCGCCACCGTCGCGGGCCACCGAAAGATTGCCGGAACATGAGTACCCACCACCCCACCGCTGTTATCCTTGCCGTTGGCCTGAATGAATCCCTGATTGGCGACCACAGTCCGCGCATTCGTGATTTTATGAACGCGGGGGCCATGCATCACTTGCGCCCGAGCTTTCCCGCGGTCACCACCACCGTCCAGTCCTCTATGCTCACGGGCACCACGCCCCGGGAACACGGCATTGTGGGCAACGGCTGGTATAACCGGGAGATGGCGGAGATTCAATTCTGGAAGCAGTCCAACAAACTGGTCCAGCAGCCGAAAGTCTGGGAGACGGCCCGCGAGCGGGACCCCGCGTTGACCACGCTGAATATGTTCTGGTGGTACAACATGTATTCCTCGGTGGAGCATTCGGTCACCCCCCGGCCGATATACAAGGCCGATGGACGGAAGATTCCCGACTGCTATTCCCATCCCCAGAACCTGCGGGATGAGCTGCAGGAAGCGCTGGGCACCTTTCCCCTTTTCAACTTCTGGGGACCGGCCTCTTCCATCAAATCTACCCAATGGATCGCGGACGCCACCATCTATTGCCACAAAAAGCAGCAGCCCGGCCTTACGCTGGTCTACCTCCCCCACCTCGATTATTGTCTGCAGAAGCTGGGGCCAAACCACGCCGATATTCCGAAGTATGTCGCGGAACTCGACGGCGTCGTGGGCCAACTGCTCGACTACTTTCAGGGCGCGGGCGTTCGGCCTATGATCCTGAGCGAATATGGCATCGACGAAGTGGACGACGCCATCCATGTGAACCGCGTGTTGCGGGACGATGGGGCCATCAGTCTCCGGGTGGAAGAAGACCTGGAGCTCCTTGATCCCGGGGCATGCGACGCCTTTTGCGTGGCCGATCACCAGATAGCCCACGTCTACGTGAAAGACCCCACCCGCATCGACTACTACCGCGACCTTTGTGCAAAGATTCCCGGTGTGGAGCAGGTCCTCGACCGGGCCGGGCAGGCTGCGCTCCATCTCGACCACGAGCGGAGCGGTGATCTTGTCTTGATAAGCGAAGCCCGGCGCTGGTTCAGCTATTACTACTGGCAAGACGATGCCCGGGCCCCCGATTTCGCGCGGTGCGTCGATATTCATCGCAAGCCGGGCTATGACCCGGTGGAGCTATTCCTCAATCCCAGCCTGACCTTGCCACCTGCGCACATCATCTGGCGCCTCTTGAAGAAAAAGCTTGGTTTCAGGACGCTCATGGACCTCATTCCGCTGGACACGAGTCTTGTGCAGGGCTCCCACGGTCGCTGCGATATACCCAGCAAACTGCAGCCCATCCTGATCACGGAAAAGCCCATGAATGGCCTCGATGAGTCACTTCCGTGTGAAGGTGTCCGCGACATTATCCTGCGCCATCTTTTTGACGCGTAGCGACGGCAGCGCATCGTCGTGGTGTATTGGCAGGAGCGGTGGGACCATGATGGCATGCTCTGGAATCGTGATTCCATGACATGAATGCTTTTCTGGCGATTGGGCTTGACGTTGTCTCAGGCAGGTCATGACGCGCCGTGGCGGGAATGCCTAAGCTCCTGTAGGGGAATATGACCGGATATGGTTTTATTCCGCTACGCCACAGGCCCAAAGGAGTCCCTGTGTGACCAGGTCCAGGTAACGGGCATCAGCCACGGTCTCATTCTGGTGCCCGAGGCTGGTGGAGAATACCCGGGTCTTCTTATCGCCATAGAGATTGGTCCACACGACGACCGACTCGGTGAAACCGGGATTGTCGTTGGGCTGCTGGCTTCCACGGGCCAACACGGTCACCCCATCCCGGACCACGATGTTGTTGTAAAGCTCTTCATCCACCGTGGTCCAGTCGGCACAGCCACGAATGGCGGGATGATCCACGTCTTGAAAATCGATGGTGAGGGGTTTCTTGGGGCCATGGCCTGAGGACTGAAGGCCAAGAAAATCAAACCACAGGGCGTCGCTTGTTCCCGGTGTAGCGGGCACATTTACGTCCGGTGCGGTGCGGTAGCTGTGCATGGCGCAGTGCAGATTAACGGCAGGTACGCCGGCACGGTGGGGAGCCAATACCCCCTCGACCACGGCGAGGTCCTTCGTATCGGCGGCACATTCATCATGAATCACCACGTCATATCCCTTGGCATAGTCGGGGTTCCCGAAAATCGGCAAGGGCGGTGCGAAACTCGTATCTGCTACATAGATAATATCGACAACAACATTGGCCCGTTCTTCGATGCCCTGCTTCAGGAGGTCTTTTTGTGTTGCATAGTCATGGCAACAGCCGCCCGCGATAAGCAATGCTTTCAGTGGCGCGTCTTTTTTCTCCACACCGTCAGCCGACAGGGTCAATCCGACCATCAGCAGTGCAACACAACTCACAAACCACCCACGACGACGATGGCAAGAATTCAGAACGAAACTCATATTGCTCTCCAGATGGTGAAGGCTCTGTGGCCAACTACTGATTCGCGGCAACGCCGCCATAGCGATTGGGTTGCCAATTTACTGCTTCGATTCGGTATAGGGACCGGATTGAATCACGGCCTGGGGCATTTGCGAAGAAAATGCTTTCAGATTCTCTACCAATTGATCCCGTGCCGCCGGATTCACCGAGAATATCGCTACCGTGTCCGAGCCGCAAATTATATTATAGGGTATCTTCCATTCACCAACGTACTCCCAGTCTGCCGGTAGTATGGAGCCCTCGGCCGTTTGGAACCAGTTCGGATACACAATCGCGAGTTGCACGGCCTGCTCTGTGGCAATTCGCTCAATATCATCCGCCCCGTAGTCACCATGGAGACGGATATCGGCGACTTCTTTCGAAGCCAGGCCAAAGACATCCACCATTCTTATGTTGGTCAAAAAGGAGGAGGTTCCAATATCGTTGAGTGCAACGGCCTGTCCATCGTAGTAGGTCCCCAGAAAGCGGGCCATCTGTACCTGTTGCTGGTAGATATTGCGGGCCTTCTGGGGCACCACCAGGTGGCTCACGATGGCCATCAACACGAGGGTTACACACGTGCCCACCGATATAAACCGGCGAAGACGGCCCGGGTTTTCGGATTTTGGAACCGGTTGCAACCCAACCCGGAACAGGGGCCCCGCATGGAGCCCGAGGGCCAACACCCCCATGGCGATCAGATAGGCTACGTAACGGGAATAGGGCCCCGTCGCGGCAAACTCGAGGTGCAGCAGGCTCGAAACCACGTAAATGACCTGTAACACCGAGGGAACGGTCCAGAAATTCACTCCGGACCGCAGGGTATTGCGCAAGGTATAAAGGCAGGCCCACAAGAGAAAAAACAGCTCCGGATGGGCGAGCGAATTAATCAGAAACTTGGGTCCCAGGTGGAGCCACAATCCATGGAAGGCCACATGGGGTGCCCAGGCCTTCAATTGGACAGAATAGGGCAAGAAAGGCAGGTCGAGTCGATGCATGGCCAGTCCAAACGCCACCACCGGCGTCAAGGCAGCGAGGCAGACAACGCAACCGATGACGAAGCCACGGCCAAACATATGACGAATTCCATTGCGGAAGGTTAACATGACACAGACGGCGGCCACGAGTCCCAAGGCTTCATAGCGGGCGGAGGTCATAAGGGGCCCCAGGATAAACAGGGGCCAGGCGTGCTTGAAGGTGGGTTGCGGCGCAGCGAGCACCTTGGCCCCATGCCACGCAAACCACGTGCACATCCAGACCTGCAATACGTGCTCCATCCCGATAAAGACCAGGGTGCCGATGCAGGATGCAAAGAGGATGAGCCATGTAAAGGCCGTCCGCTGGGGCTCGTCTTCCATCTCCTTGCTGATTTCATAATTGAGCCATAAGGCAAAGCCGGTCACAATCACCAGGGACAAATAGAAAGGTATCATCAAGTTCAGGCCGAACAGATATATACACCCACTTAGCAAGAGGGGCCAGATGATAGACGACGAACAGGCACTGGGCGCATAGGGGGTAACGCCCCAGACACCATTCTGAACGAGGTGCTTGGCAAGGGCCAGATGAATATAGGTATCATCCAGACCGTAAGTGAAGTGTCCGCCGGTAAACAGGAGCACCAACCCCGTGGCGGCAAGGATATAGCTATAGAATGGGCCTGATATTTTGATAAATTGCATTGGGTCATCCGAAAAAGAGAGACGGCATCGTT
>CAXBPH010000282.1:0-8887 GCA_963977445.1 uncultured bacterium
CGTCTGGGGGGCCTCAAGGGTGTAGGTAAAGATGTAGGGGAACTTGGGGGTCTGAATCCATACGAAGGTAAGGTCACCACCTGACCCTTCCAGGGGGCGGATACTGGGCAGGGTACCGTCTGCACCAACGGCAGACACATAGACCCAACCCGGGGGGGCTTGCTCCACCAGCGCGATGGCGCTTATGTCGACACCCTTGGCCACACCAATTTCCACCGCCACCTCGAGGGTGGTGCCGGGGGTAAAGGTGCTCGCGTGCTCACGGGTCAATGAGACATCGTCTTTGTCCACCGGATCGGGCGGATTGACGACTATGGGACAGCCCACCAGGAGGCATCCCAGGAGTATCGCTGCGACTAGCGGTTGAAATCTGGGGAATAGAGTACCAATCATGACGTTCCTTCAGGGGATATTCAGCATGAGACAGACAATGTACATTACCGCCCAGAACGAGATCGTTACATTTCGATGCCCTGTCAGCCCTTTTTCCGGGGTAGCCATGCCGCGCGAAAGAGGCGGGCATAAATGCGATAGGAGTCGTGAAACTTGCGAAAATGGGAAGACGCATTGCCCTGCTCGTAGATGGTGCTGATGGGGACTGGGACGGTGATTCGCCCCTCCCGGATGGCCATAACGATGATTTCCATTTCGGTTTCGTAGCGCCCCCCGGTAACCCGTTCCAGAATATGCTCCAGGAAGGGGCGTGAGAGGAGGCGAAATCCGCTCTGGGTATCGGGCAAATGGTGACGCAGGAGGAGCCCCGTTACCGTGACGGTAATTTTATTGCCGAAACGACTGCGCCAGGGCACCTGCCCCCCGTCGAAGACCCGGGATCCGATGACCAAATCGGCATTGGATTCCTTGTAGGCGTCATATAAGCGGGGTATTTCCTGGGGATCGTGCTGCCCGTCGGCATCCAGGGCACAAACACAGGCCACCTCGGGATCGGCCAACGCGGCCTGAAACCCTGCCAGGAGGGCGTAGCCTTTGCCCTGATTTTTTTCGATACGCACCACTTCGATGGGGAGACCATCGAGGGTGGCCATGGAGCCATCGGTGGAACCATCGTCGACGACGATTACCCGGTCGATTTGTTGAAGAATGCCTTCCACAACGGGGCGTACCCGCTCGCCTGCGTTGTAGCAGGGAACAATGGCAACAATATCGTGGGGACGATGGGGCTCGGTCATAGCGCTGGGTACTGCTCTTTCCTGATGGCGATAGATCCCTTTGTATACTGTGGCAGGCTGAAAATGCAACTACCGGGTTACCTGCCACCGAAGGAACGTTGCTACCCAACAGGCAGGGGCTTATCGTGAAACCGGTTGGAAAGCTTTGGCCTGGTGGCTCGCCTCGCCCACCATTCGTGCGATGCGCTCTGCACTCTCCTGGATACTTTCAATGGTGCTCTGCAAGTCCGGGTTATCCTGCAATTCCATGCTTAGCAAGTCCCCCGAGGCCATAACGTTCTGGAGCGGATTGTTTACGGCATGGGAAAGTTCGGCAAACTGATTCAACAGCGTATCAATGTCTTCGAGAACGGGTGTTCCCTTGGCAACGAGGGCTCGCTTCAGCTCGTTGATGCGCAAGGCCGCCTTAATCCAGGCCTGAAGCATATTGTCTTCGATGGGCTTGGTGATATAGCCATCAGCACCGGCCTCCAACCCTTCACGAATGCTCGCGTCGTCGGTGTGGACGGCGGATATAAGCACGATGGGAATATGACTCGTCGCCGGATTCTCTTTGAGCTGGCGACACACGTCGATACCGCTGAGGTCTGGCATCTGGACGTCAAGGAGGATAAGATCCAACTCGGAGGTTGAATGTGCCATGGCGAGGGCCGACTGCCCGTCAATGGCCTCGATCAGTCTGTAGTCATAGCGCCGACTGATCAACATTCGGAGCAACGTCAAATTGACGGCGTCGTCATCGACCAGTAGAATTGTTTCTTTACGCATGTTCCTCACCTCTCCTAAATGAATAAGCCCCCTGTACCGTGTCTATCAGTATAGCACCGCGAATCGGGTTTTTGTAACTCAATTGACGGCCTTCCTCATCGGGGTTTGCGGACAATTCGATTTTAACGCCCCAGACCGGGTAAATTGGTCAGAATGAATATTTCAGCACGATGTGAATATGCCTGTAGAGCTCTGGTGGAACTGGGCACCCACTTTGCTGCCCAGCAAACGGTTACGTCCCAGGATATTGCCGAGCGACGGCACATACCAGAGAAATATCTGGTTCATATACTGCTTCAACTGAAACGGGCGGGCCTGGTACGAAGTGTGCGCGGGGCGCAAGGCGGGTATATCCTGGTGAAGGAACCCGACGAAATTCGCCTCCTTGACGTCGTAGAAGCCATTGACGGTTCGGTGTTGAGTCCACTTCCTGTAGAGGATCGGGCCTCGGATGTGCTCAAACCAGCCTGGGAGGAAGTTGCCGAAGGCATCCGCAACGTCCTCGCGGGAACGACAATTCGCCATTTGATCGAAAAGGCAGCGAGCAACAACATGTACTATATTTGACCGGGCCTGAATCAGGCCCGTCGGGCGGCACTCTCATCGCCCAATTCGCCCTGGGGCAAGATGGGCTCAAGAAAGAATAGCTCGTTTATAGACTGTTCCAGCGCTGCGGCAATGCGAAGGCAGACGAGAATGGACGGGTTGAGACGGCCCTTCTCTATAGCGAGGATGGTTTGACGGGTCACACCGACGGCCTGCGCCAAGTCAGATTGACGCATTCCTTTACGGGTTCGCTGGGCTTTGACGCGATTATTTACGTTGGTAGTTCGGTTCATTATTGACATATTATCACGTAAAATCGTCAAGATCAACACCCCGCACATATTGTTATAGAACTATACGTAATGCCGTATTTGGCATCCCGGAGAACTACCTTGCGCCTGCTAAGATTCTTTCGAACCCCTTTTGCCTTGATGGTGATACTCGGCGCACCTGCCCTTGCTCAGCCCGTTTCCGTGGCAGACTATCCATCGCTCCAAGACGCTGTGAATAGTAACGAGGGGGTCATGCTTTTTGTTCCCGGTGGTGTGCACAAAATTGAGGGGGCCCTCCATCTGCGCAGTGAAGGGAGCGGCCTCTATGGTCCCGGCACCATCGAGCAGACCGCACCGGGCTCCACCATCATCACGGTAGAAGACGCGACAAACGTACGCATTGAAGGGATCACCCTCACCCGAAGTCCCGCCGAGGAACCGGCACGGGGGGCGGGCCTCTTCATTCACAACAGCAAACTGGTTGAGGTTCGCGGCGTCCACGTAATCGGACACCACGCCCGGGACGCGGCTATTGAGGTCCGCAACAGCCAGCAGGTCACCATCAAGGATTCGCTGGTTTACAACTACAAGTGTGTCGCCATCGATGATCGGACCGATTCTCCTCTCTATGGCTACGCCTTTCGGGCCATAGACGGCACGGGCATTCTCGTGAACGGAAGCAGCGGCACCGTCATCGAATCAAATCGTATCATCGAAGACCGTCTGTTGCCCACGCGAGAGGCCATGGCCGAGTACAAACTTGGTGAGGTCACCATCCGCCCTGCCGAAAAAGGCAAGCTCATGCCCCAGGAAGCCTGGGACAACAACCACGTCACCAATTGGCACCAGGGCTCGGCCATCGTCGTGACCAGTCCCCGGGAGACACACCACACCATCATCCGGGGCAACTATCTGCAAAACTGTGCCCAGGGCATCGATATTCATTCCGACCAGGTCATCTGCACGGACAACATCGTGGACCATGGGATGATGGGCGTGAAAATGACCCACGGCAGCCGCAATATCATCGTGGCGAATAACCTGCTCACCCACATCGACCTGTGGGGCATTCTGGTTAATCCGGGAGCGGCTTCCGAACATGCCGTGGCCGCAAGCGACGACGCTCCGGCAAAATCGGGTAACCACGACAGTGGTATCACCATCGCCAACAACCAGATCACCGATTATGGTTATGGTCATGAATATTGGAACTGGGGCGGCAAATATGACGACGCGGGGGGCAGTCGGGCTATTTCGCTCATGGGCAAGCAACTGGAGGAGAACCCCAATCTCTCCGACATCCTCATCACGGGCAACATGGTCTATAACAGCGGGCGCGATGGCGTGATGGTGGACGGCGAACTGGTCCAGGAAGGCCCGCGTTATCGCTATGCCCTCTACGTGGAGTATGCGCCGGACGATGCCCGTTTCCCAGAGAATGTGCGCGTGGCAAATAATATTTTTCATCCGGGGCGGGATGGCGTGAGCAATGTGGCGCTGCCCGGGCTGGAGTAGGTGCGGCATTGAAATGCTTTGTAGACACGAATGCACTTAGAGCAGCCGTTGGCCGCAACCAAAGATTTTTAACCACGAATGAACACTAATTTACACGAATATTATTGACCACGGATAAATCGGATAACACGGATGCTCAGGGACGGAAATCTATCGAAAGTCGCCCCTCGAACAGTCCATACCGACGCGATCTTATTTGGGTAATCTTATTTGTAGTATATCTTGTTTTATCCGTGTTATCCGTCTCATCCGTGGTCAAAATCGGAAATTCTATCCAGCCTTGGTCTGTGACTGTAACCTTAAGAATGACATTGTGTTACAAGCTTTTGCGAAGTGTTTTCCTGTTCAAAAAACAAGAAAATTCCGGATAGTAGTACAAATTCAGCCCATCCATATAGATGGCATTCGACGGTACCCGCCCCAGCCAAAGTGGGATAGGCTTCCAGCCTGACTCCGGCGTGTCTGCGACCTGTCATGTCGTCCGCTCAAAACTCCGAATGGAGCGATACGCCACGAAGTGGCGACATAGAGCGAACTGGGTCCTATCCCCGAATCAGTTACCAAGTTCCCCCGCCTTGGAAACTTCCGCCCGCAATTCTTCCACCTTTTTCTTCAGAGGCCGGTAGACGAACTCACCCATTGTTGCCACTGCACCCACATCGGCCCGGTCTTTGGCCACGTCGGCGAAGGTATTGATGGCGCGGACCATCGTTTCCAGGGCGGATTCGGCGTGTTGCAGCGATTCGCCGAGGTGCTTTTCATATCCGGCTTCATCGCCCGCAGCGCGTGCATCTTTGGCCGCTTTCTCGGCGATGGCCCCGTCCTTCACGGCGAAGAGGCCTTCAAGATAGCCCACGCCGAAATCGAGGCGACCCTCCCAATAGCGCAGGTAGGCTTTGCCTTCTGCCCGCGCTGGTGTCGGGGTCCTGCGGACGGCGGCCAGGGCCCGGCGATAGCCTGCCAGGTCTTCCGGCATTAATTTCTCAAAGGGCCGCTCGTGCCAGTGGGATATCATCACCATGCCGGGCCAGGGAGAGGCCAGGCCCATGCCATGGGCTTCCAGGCCGATGGTGGTTGCCTCCAGTTCGCGGAAGGCTTCGAGCATAGAGGGAAGGGCGGCCTCGCCACATACCAAACGAATCTGGTCCTCGTAGACGGACCGGGGCGTGGCGTCCGGGTACCAGGCTGCCTTGCTGAGGTAGGCCATGGAGGCATCATGGTCGCCGAGCATCCATTGGCGCGTCGCCATGCCGCTCACCCCGTTCTTGCGCATCTCCCCCACGATTTCGTGGAGCGCGTGGGTGGTCAGCAGCGGGATAAAACCGACGCTGTCGTCGTGGAGCGAAAGGACCATGGAGGTGGGCACTTCTTTGCCGGGAATGTGGGTCAACACCTCCCGCCGGGAAAGAACCCGCGTGGCGTTGTAGTCAATGACGAGGACCAACTCGGAGTTGGGGGGCAATACCTTGGGCAGAATGGGGAACAGTTCCTCCGCCACTTCGTAAATGACCAGCCGGGCGTCGGGACGGGCGCTCTCGGCCAGCAGCCCGGGGCTGTTCCACAGGTGCAAGAGGAAGTAGAGCCCTGTGATGTGTCCCTTAACCTCCGCCACCGCCCGATCCGCCCCACCAGGATAATCCGCACGCTCTTGCGCATTCCCCAACACCTCCTCCAGGCTTATCACGCTTTCGATATCATAGATCCGGTCCAGTTCTTTCCAGGCCCATTCGTATTGGGCGACCCAGCCGGGCCACTCGGTCCCCACGGGGAAGCCATAGCCGTCCATCTCGGGAAATTCGTCGATGATCTTCCGGACAACCGTGCTGGCGAAGGCCGTGAGTGCTGGGTCGTCGGGCCGCACGTCGGGGCCCGGTGTTACGGTGAGCGCACCCAATTGCTGCACCGTCTGGGCACCGGGCACGACGGGGGCGAAGTCCTTCGAGAAATCCGTTACGGACCAGACCGAGGACGCCTCAATGCCCCGGCTGTTGGCGTAGGCCACGAGATCGTGCATATGTTGCTCGCCCGCTGCGGCCAGTTTGTCGTAACCCGCTTCCTGGAAAGGCAGGTCGGGGTTCCAGAATTCTTTTTCGTCGCCGAAAAGTTTCCGGCCCGGCATATCGTCGGTAATGGGGAAGCGCTCGCCATACCAGAGGGTGGCGGACTCCCGCTTCACCCCGTCCATCTGCAGATCCAGAAAAGGCTGGGATGGGCCACTGCCCACGCGGATGCGGTTGAATTTGAGCTTCGCCAGTTGGTCGAGGAGGGGTCGGTAATCGGCCATGCCCCAGCCTTCCGTACCCATGGCGAAATCGCCCATGGTTTTGAGCCAGCGCGCCCGAAAGGTGGGTTCGAAGACACGGTCCACGTCGGGCAGGTAAAACGTTTCCTTCTTCTCGGGAAGGACGTCGCCGGTCAGGAGATAGCGCACGCCATAACGTTCCGCCAATTCGTACACGCCCCACAGGGCGGCCGCCGGACTTCCCCCAACGATGGCCACGGCAGGTTTGTTCTGCACCGACATCGTGCGCAGGAGAAAGCCCTGGTCGCTCAGGGCGGGCCGCTCGGATTCGTTCAAGACGTCTGGAGGAAATTGTTCGGTGGTGCCGAGGACAAAGAAGGTGTCCGACTTCTCCGTTGGCGCGGCGACAATACCGACGGACACGGGGAACAGTTGCTCCAGATAGGCCTCGAGCTCGGTGGCGGCGAAGCGGACCAACCCATCGGCCTCCGGCGCGACGACCAATTCAATGTTCTCGGTGAAGGCGGGGGCCGCGAAGCCAAGTACCATGAGGCACAGCACCCCAACAGGACGAAACAACGTTTGGATTCCTGGCATGCTCGCAATCCTTCGGTGGTAGAAAAGAAAATCCGGAATTTAGTGTAAAGCAATTGGACGAAAGCCCCGGCAACGTGTGACTATAGTGCCATGGTACCGTATGGTCCATAAGAACAGAATCGCCCGCCCAATGACAAGCAACGTGGTGCCCGGGATTGGCGATCGGAGCGCAACCTTACAACGCCCGGTAAAATGATGGGTGTGGAGTCCATCGAACGTGAACCGACGCGATTTTTTGAAGACGACGCTGTTGGCCGGGCTGGTCACCCATGGACTGAAGAGCCACGGCGCACCTGCGGCGCGACCCAACATCCTCTTCATCATGACGGACGACCAAGGCCCGTGGAGCTGGGGGGGAGGCCACCCGGACGCGCGTACCCCCAACATCGATCACCTTCGCACCGAAGGGGTCCATCTGGCGAACTACTTCGCGACCTGTCCTGTGTGTAGCCCGGCCCGGGCGAGCATGCTCACCAGCCGCTACCCCACGGAATTTGGTTTTGCCGATATATTGGGTTCCAACGTGGATCCTCCCGGTTTAGACGCCGCCTTTCCCGTCTGGCCCCGCGAACTCAAGGGGGCCGGTTACCGCACCGGCCATCTGGGCAAGTGGCATCTGGGGGAAGTGGACGCGAGCCATCCGAATGCCTTTGGCTACGATTATTTCGCGGGCTGGCGTCATGGTGCGGGCATTTCGAAGGACCCGATCATCGAAATCGACGGTGTGGAGCGGGAGGTGAAAGGCTACACGCCGGACATACTCACGGATTTAGCGCTGGACTTTATCGGGAAGGATGAAGACAATCCCTTCCTGCTTTCGCTCCATTTCTGGGCACCCCACGCCAACACGAAGAACAAGACCCCCGATGGCGATCGCACGTGGCTTCCGGTGAGCGATGCGGATTGGGATTTGTTTAAGGACATCACGCCGACCCTGCCCGAACCGCGTCATCCCGATCTGGATGTGCCCCGGGCCAACCGAATGACCCGCGAGTATCTGGCTAGCGTGCACAGTGTCGACCGCAACCTCGGGCGGGTGCTGGCGGCCTTGGAGTCAAACGGCCAAGCCGACAACACCATCGTGATCTTCACCTCCGACCACGGCTTCAACATGGCCCACCACGGCATCTGGCATAAAGGCAATGGTCGGTGGCTGCTGAAAACGGACCAAGGTAATCGTCCCAATCTCTGGGACAACTCCCTCCGCGCTCCTGCGATTATTCGGTGGCCGGGAAAAATCGTAGCGGGCTCCACCGTGACCCACACCACCTCGTGCCTCGATTGGTTTCCGTCCTTGTTGTCCCTGGTGGGCGTGCCCCATCCCGACGGCGCTACCCTGCGGGGGCAGGATTTTTCGCCCCTGCTGCGTGGGGAGACACCCGCCTGGAACGACGATTTCTTTATCCAATATGACCAGCGGGATACCTTGCCCGGCTCGGCGAACATGCGGGGCTACCGCACGCCTGAATGGAAACTGGTCCGCGATTTTAGAAACACCGGGATGGATGAGTTGTATCATCTCGCCGAAGACCCCGGTGAGCTGGAAAATCTCATCGCGTCGGAGGAGCCGTCGGTGAAAGCGGCCCTGGCGATGTTGAGCGAAAAGCTAACGGGGATGATGGCCTTGGTGAAGGACCCGCTTGTTTCGTGAGGATTGACCCAGGTGGCCCAGGGAATGGGGCGTTCATTTGGGCTTTTAACCACAAAGAACTTAGAGCAGCCGTTGGCCGCAACCAAAGATTTTTAACCACGAATGA
>CAXBPH010000283.1:0-8877 GCA_963977445.1 uncultured bacterium
GGTAAAAGCCCTCGACGATTTCAGTCTCGACATTGATGAGGGTGCCTTCGCCGTCATCAAAGGCCCCAGTGGCTGTGGCAAGTCCACCCTCCTCCTTCAGGCGGGCGGGATGCTCCGTCCCAGCCAGGGTGCCGTCTCGGTGACGGGACAGGATCTCTATCAGCTCAACAATCGGGCCCGGGGTGACTTTCGCCGTCAACACATCGGTTTCGTCTTCCAGATGTTTCACCTGCTGCCCTATCTTTCGGTTCGCGACAACGCCCTGCTGTCTGCCCCATCGAAGACAACCGAGGTGGACGCCCTTCTGGAGCGACTCGGCCTGGCGGAACGGTGCCATCACCTGCCCAACGCCCTGAGTGCCGGCGAAAAGCAACGAACCGCCATCGCCCGGGCCCTCTTGCCCGAGCCGGCCCTCATTTTGGCCGATGAACCCACGGGCAATCTTGACCCTGAAAACGCCGCGCTGGTTATGCAATACTTGCGCGACTATCAGTCTTCAGGCGGCACCGTCGTGCTGGTGACCCACGGTACAGATGGCGACCAATACGCTACCCGCTCGATTGAACTGAAGGCGGGAATTCTCGCTTCCGACACATCGTGTGCCTGATTTTATAACCGGGTCGCGACCACTGCGGGCGGCCCTATCCACCCAAAATACAGGAGAGTAACCATGAAGAAAACACTGCTATCCGCCGGGCTCGCCCTCGGCCTCGCCCTGAACTCCTTTGGTGCGGGCCAGAAAGAGCTCGACATGATGGGAAATTTCGAGGGAAAATTCACCTCGGGCTGGACCGATATGAGCATCAGTGCCCAGATCATCGCGTTGGGTCAGGGAAAACACCTTGCTAAACTCAACGTAGACGGAAACATCATCGAAGTTTCTGGAAAGACCAAGGGCAAAGCCGAAGAGGGCCTCTGCCTCTATGATGAAACCCTCGACCTCGGCTCCGACATGGGTGGCAAATACCACATCGTCGGTCAGGTTACCGATGGCGTCTTCACGGCCACCATCGATGGCGAATCACAAGACGGTGGATTTGAACTGAAGCGCGTTATCAAGGGTTCCCCCACCATGGGTAAGGCCGCCCCCGAAGGTGCCACGGTCCTACTCGGGGCAAACGCCCCCGAAGATGCCTTTGTTCGCCCCGCGCTCTGGGGCATTTCCGGTGACGGCGTCATGCAGCCTTCCTACAGCTCCGTCGTAACCAAAGAAGAATTCGGTAGTTCCCAATATCACATCGAATTCAAGTCCCCTTTCATGCCCGATGAAGCACCCGGCAGCCAGGGACGGGGAAACAGCGGCGTTTATCTCATGGGTCGCTATGAAGTTCAGGTCTTGGATAGCTTCGCTCAGGAACCTAAGGATAACTACTGCGGCGGCATCTACAAGAAGGCCGTCCCCATTGTCATCGCCTGCGCTCCTCCCGAAGAATGGCAGACCTACGACATCACCTTCCATGCGCCCCAGTTTGATGGAAGTGGCACCAAGACTAAAGATGCAACCATCACCGTCATACAGAATGGCACCACGATCCACGACAACGTGGTACTGCCCAGTTGCACCCCCGGTGGCGTGAGCGGTGAGGAAGCGGCCATCGGCGTTCTCATGCTCCAATACCACCACGACGATGTGGCCTATCGGAACGTATGGGTCCAGCCTCTCGACTAGTGTAAATCTCCTTCTTGCGGCCGCGTCTTTCGCTATGGAAGACGCGGCCCCTACTACGTAGTTTGCCCGACCACGAAAGCGAAAACCTATCGCGACCATGACTGGAACTTCTCCCAAAACTACGGGGCCCATTCGGCTCTCGCTCATCATCCCCGCCTACAACGAGGCCGGGCGTATCGAAAAAACGCTTCGTCTCGTTCTTCGCTATCTCGATGACGCCGACTACAGCGCCGAAGTAATCGTGGTGGACGATGGTAGCACCGACGCTACTGCCGGGGTCATTCGCGCCTTTCGAACGGCCTACACCACCCCCTTGCGCCTTCATCAGCTTCCTAAAAACAAAGGCAAGGGCGCTGCCGTAAAAGCGGGCATGCTCGAGGTGGCTTACGGAGAGGTCCGGGTCTTTTTCGACGCCGACGCATCTACACCCATCGAAGAACTCGAAAAAATCTGGGAACCCCTCGCATCGGGCGCACAGGTCGTGATCGGGTCTCGCTCCTTACCCGACTCGCAGGTGGAAATACACCAGGCGAAATACCGCGAAACCATGGGGCGCACCTACAATCGAATCCTGCGAGTTCTGGGCCTCACGTCTTTTATTGATACCCAATGTGGTTTTAAGGCCTTCACGGCTGAAGCCACCGAACTGCTCTTTCGTCGCCAGACCCTGGATGGTTTCAGCTTCGATGTAGAGCTTCTCTACATCGCGACGAAGCACGGCCTGCCTATAACGGAAATCCCTGTTGTCTGGCGCAATAACGAAGCGTCCCGGGTAAATCCCGTGACCGATTCGTTCCATATGTTCTGGGACCTCTTACGTATAAAATATCGAAACTGGAACCATGTCTACGATTAACGTCGCAACGGACCCACCAGAAAGGCGACGACCATGAGCGAAACCATTCGAATTCTACTCAGTGAAGTGCCTCTCGACATTGCCGAGGGGACCTCTCTCTTCGCCCTCCAGGCCACCCACAAGCCCGATGCCGATGTCATCATTCTGAATGGTGCCCCCGCAGCAATAGACAGCGAACTTCAGGCGGGCGATGCCGTCGTCTTTATCAAACGAGGCGAGACGCCCTCACGGGAAGAACTGGAAGCCCTCATGGCATCCCGCCACACGCCGGGCGTTCATGAAAAACTGCGCCACGCCACGGTGGGCATTGCCGGTGTCGGTGGTCTCGGTTCGGCCGTGGCCGTCGCCCTCGCCCGGATTGGTGTGGGAACCCTTATCGTTGCCGATTTCGATGTGGTGGAACCCAGCAATCTCAACCGACAGCAGTACTTCGTCGATCAACTCGGACTGCCCAAGGTCGTGGCCATGGAAGAAAACCTGCAACGAATCAATCCCTATGTTAACGTGCGCACCCACCTGTGTCGCATCACGCCAGCCAACATGGCCGAACTCTTCGGCGATGTTGATGTCATGGTGGAGGCCTTCGACCGGGCCGACCAGAAAGCCATGATTGCCACCCATTTTGGAAAACTATTCCCCAACGTCCCCATTGTGCTGGCGACGGGCCTGGCGGGGCATATGCCGAGCAACACCATTGTCACTCGAAAAATGGGCAAGTCCATGGTGGTTGTGGGCGATCTCGAAACGGCCGCCGCACCGGGCACCGGGCTCATGGCACCCCGCGTCGGTGTCGCCGCCCACCATCAAGCCAACGCCGTATTGCGCATCATCCTGGGTGAGGACCCGGAAGGTTAATTGTGAATTCTCTTTCCCCCGAAGAAAAAGCAACGTATGAATGGCAAATGTGGACCCCTGGCTTTGGCGAGGCCGGTCAGGAGAAACTGAAAGGGGCCACGGCCCTCGTTTCCCGCGTTGGCGGCCTGGGCGGTGTGGTGGCCTATGAATTGGCGGCCGCAGGTATTGGTGGCCTCATTATTGCCCATGGCGGCAACCTCAAACACAGTGACCTGAATCGCCAACTCCTCATGACCCACGACGGCCTCGGCAAACCCCGCGCGGAACAGGCCCGCAGACGGCTCCTGGATCTCAATCCCCGTCTGAACATAGAGGCCGTGGCAGAAAACATTTCTGAAACCAACGTCGAGGCATTGGTCGGCAAGGCCGATATCGTCTTTGATTGTGCCCCCCTCTTCCAGGAACGCTATCTCATGAACGAGGCCTGCGTCCGCCAGGGCAAGCCCCTCATCGACTGCGCCATGTATAATATGGAAGGGCAGGTGACCACCATCATTCCCGGAGAGACCCCCTGCCTTCGCTGTCTCTATCCTGAGTTTCCCCAGGCGTGGAAGCGCGAATTTCCCGTCTTCGGTGCCGTCTCCGGCATGGCGGCCTGCATGGGCGTCATGGAGGGCATCAAGCACCTCTCCGGCATCGGTGCCTCCCTCAAGGGAAAATTACTCTACTACGACCTGCAAGACATGACTACCCGCAAGATTGCTGTCGAACGCGATCCTGCCTGCCCCGTCTGCAGTCATCTTTTCAGCCAGGACTAAACGCTGACCCAAAACCAGAAACCACGAAAGTACTCTCATGAAAAACGCATTTCGGCCACTCATTATTTCGGTTATCATCATCCTCCTGTTGATCGGAATCCTGTTTAAAAAGGACGAGGTGGCGACCCCGCTGGATACCCTGGAGATCTATTGTGCCGCCGGCATGAAGTTACCCATTGAAGAGCTCGCCACCCAATACGAGGCAGAGTACGGCGTGCGGGTCCAACTCCAATATGGCGGTTCGGGCACCCTCCTCAGCAATCTCCAGATAGCAAAAGAAGGTGATATCTACCTCGCCGCAGATTCTTCCTATATCGACATTGCTCGCGAGAAGGGCCTCGTGGCCGAAGCACTCCCCGCAGCAATGATGAAACCAGCGATTGCGGTACCCAAAGGAAACCCGAAGAACATCGATGGCATTGGTGCCCTCCTTGCCGAGGGCATGCGGGTAAGCCTGGCCAATCCCGACGCAGCCTCGGTGGGCAAAGTAACCAAAAAGATGTTGACGGCCAGTGGCCAATGGGACGCCCTGGAGAAACAAGTGCAGGCCAACGGCGTCTTTAAACCCACCGTCAACGACGTTGCCAACGACGTCAAACTGGGCACCGTCGACGCGGGCATCGTGTGGGATGCTACCGTGCACCAATATCCTGAATTGGAAATCGTTCCCATTCCCGAAGCCATGGATTTTGTGAAGCATGTAACCCTTGGCATTCTGAACTCCTCAGAAAATGCCACGAGTGCCCTGCGATTTGCCCGCTACGTTTCGTCTGCGGACAAGGGAATGCCCGTTTTCCAGAAATATGGTTTTGAGGTCGCCGGTGGCGATGCCTGGGCCGTCAAGCCGGAGATTGTCTATTTCGCCGGTGGCGTCAACCGTGTGGCCATCGAGAAGACCCTCGCGACCTTCCAGGAACGGGAAGGCATCGACATTACGACCGTCTACAATGGCTGCGGCATCCTCCTGGGCTCCATCAAAGGGGGCGAACGGCCCGATGTCTACCACACCTGCGACGCGTCCTTCATGAAGGGCGTCGAGGAACTCTTTGGCGCGGCCGATCCCGTTTCCAAGACCGATATCATGCTCGTCACCCAGCCGGGAAACCCCCACAACTTGCACCGCCTTGAGGATCTCGTCAAGCCGGATTTACAAATTGGTTTGTGCAATGAAGACCAGAGTACCCTTGGCTTCATGACGGGCGCCATGCTGCGGGATAAAGGCATCTACGACGCGGTCCAGAAAAATGTCATCGTAAACACCCCCACCGCCGACCTCCTCGTGGCCCAGATTACGGTAGGTAAACTCGACGCCGCCGTGGTCTACCGCGCCAACACCCTCGCCGTGGGCGACAAGGCCAATGTGATGGCCCTGCCCGATGAGAACGCCAACGCGACCCAGACCTACGCCATCGCCCAGCAAACGAAGTATCCCGTATTGCTGGAACGGCTCCACCAGGCAATCCGATCGGCCACGTCAAAAAAACAGTTTGAGTCCAGCGGCTTTGAATACCTGGAAGCGAAACTATAGTCGACCGCCACACGGCAAACGCTGTAGCGCCCCTGACCCAGGTCAGTCGAGCACAATTTCATCCAGGAAAGTCAGGCGCTTGGCCCGGATGAAGCGATTAATAAACTGTGAAAACTTGCCCTGTTCCCGGGCAAAGCTATGATCGCGACATCCCTGGATGAGGTCCACCAGAAGTTCGACGATATCGACCTGTTGAATACGACCCCGACTGATGATATTCACATCACCGAAGGCCCACTCGTCATTGAGAGCTCTTCGCAGCGCGTTGCTGTCTTTCGTCAGACTTTCTTCCGCCGCGTAGCGGGTTGGGTCGGCCCGGTGTACGTTGAATAAGAACAAGACAAGGGTCACCGCAAGAAACACAAAATCCGGAACCCGTTGCTCCGCAAGGAGCGCGGGTTCGTAGGAGTCCAAATCAATTCCTTTGAGCTGGCCCCGTCGACTTACCATAAGGTTGCCATTCTTCAAGTCATTGATGGCATAACCTATCTGGTGAATTTCTTCTACCCAGAGAAGCATACTCGTAATGAGATCCAGGCATCGCGAAAGACTGAGAGGTTCGGTGAAAGACGTGGTCAATCGGTCGCCACGCCAGGCCTCCCCTTTGACTCCTTCGAGCGCTTCCGCATAACTAACCGGTAGCGTCTGATCCGAAACCCGGCCACGGGGCCCGTGGAAGCTGGCGTGCTCCACCCCAGCCACGCCCGCGAGGTGATCAAGGGTCTCTCCGTCGACCCGCTGCAAAATATGATAGGTGTATTTCTTCCCGCTCAGTTTGCCCGCATCATAAATACGAATCACGTGGGGCGAACGGGCCAGGTCTCGGGCGGTATTCAGGGTAATCTCCGCGGCCTGTATGGCCTGCTTTTTTTCGCCTCGGTTGATGCGGTCAACCTTCAGGGCCACATGTTGCGGAATGTGGGGATTCTCCCGATTCACCGCGTCATACACCCGGCCAAACTGGCCAATACCCAACTGACTGACAATGGTAAAGCCCATTTCGTCGAAGGCCCGGCCCACTTTTTTCCAGGCAGCAAGATCTTCGGCATCCTGCACGCCATAGCGTCCGATTACAGGGGAAGGCGTATAAATTTTACGCTTCTTCACCCACGACCATTCCATGGGCTCCATGGCCTCTGTCGGGTCCGGCATCACGCCCGAGAGACTCAGCCGAAGGTAACATTGATCCAGATATTCGCGAACCAGGACCTGGGCAATATCATTGTTGCTGCGACACCCTTTTTCGGTAATGAAGAAGCGTAATTCGTTCAAGAGTCGGAAATAGGGGTGCCGTTCATAGAGGCGCGCACGCTCTACATCGTCGTGAATACTGTAATATCGCTCAACGAGATCGCCGGCTTTGTTGGGCGTCAGACGGCGCTTGGTCATGTCTTTAAAAAGTAGATTGATGGCAACCAGACACATCTTGGTGGTGATATGAATCCGCTCGACGAATTCGTCGCGGGGCACGCTCGACCGCGCCAATTTGGAAAGCACCCCCTGCATGAGGGGCCACGCGGAACCGACCAACTTCATGCGATTGTTACCTTCAATATACTCCTCAACGCCATCCAGAAATTCCCGGGCGATGTCCGAGTTGATGACGATATTGTTTTCCATCGGGTAGAGTTCTTCGTCGAAGCGAACCTCCCGCGATGTCTCACAGGGCAGACCGGCACTTAAAAAAAGGTTGAGCGCCACGCCGTCGTTCGTCTTGTTTCCGAAGATGAGATCGTCCAGCACCTCACCGACATGGGGCATCTCCCGGGCGCTGATCACAATGGCCTTGTAGGCGGCATTCAACGCACGGGTCAGCGGCAGGGAATCGGACGTCTCGGGGCGAAAGAGTAGAAAACGGGCTTTGTCATCCCACAGCACGGCCACACGTATATTCCGCACATAACGGTCGTCCCGTGGCATATTAAGATAGTTTTCCCACTGCTCCGGCTCACCGGAAAACACCGTGTTTGAAAACTCCGTCTTGACGCGGCTGAGGAGACGGTCGTGCGTGACGGCCTCGGCCGCTTTGGGAGGGCGCAACCACTGTCCCGCTCGGTATAAATCCCATAAGGTCATTGTGACTCCGTTTCACGAACAGTATACAAGATCGGTTCCCGCCGCAAGATGCTGCCCAAGAGATACGCCCGCTGGGCGCAGGTCCCGTCGCCAGCATAGCGCCCCCACAATTCCCCCGGTCCCCCGACCGGCTTTGGCCGCATAATTTTCGCTCACGCTCAGCTGAACTCGCCCCGGATATAATCTTTTGTATACTTTTCCTGGGGTGCCTCGAAAAGCACGTCGGAATCACCAAACTCGACCAGGTAGCCCGTGCGACTGCCGGCCGTGGTGTCTACATACAGAAAGCCCGTCTTGTCGGCAACCCGCTGGGCCTGTTGCAGATTGTGGGTCACGATTGCGATGGTGTACTTCTCTTTAAGCTCCAACATGAGCTCTTCCACTTTGCGGGTCGCAATAGGATCCAGTGCCGAGCAGGGCTCGTCCATCAACAGCACATCGGGCTCTGTCGCGATGGCTCGGGCAATGCACAAGCGCTGCTGTTGCCCCCCCGACAGGGACAGACCACTCTTGTTCAGCTTGTCCTTCACCTCATCCCACAGGGCCGCGCCACGGAGCGCCATCTCCACCCGCTCGGCCTTGTCACCCTTGAACCCATTCAACTTCAGGCCAAAGGCCACGTTGTTGAAAATGCTCATGGAAAAGGGGTTGGGCTGCTGAAACACCATGCCAATGTGACGACGAATAGCCACAGGATCAATGGACGGGTGATAAATATCGCGTCCCAGAAAGTTCACCTGGCCTTCGAAGCGAAATCCTCGCACGAGATCGTTCATGCGGTTCAGACAACGGAGAACCGTACTCTTGCCGCAACCCGATGGACCAATAAATGCCGTGATGGCCCCTTTGTGGATGGGAATGTGCGTATCCCGCACGGCCTTGAAATTGCCGTAGTAGAGTTCCCGTATATCGCAATCAATAACGATGTCATTTTGATCGGCAGCGTCTACGCTTGTCTCTACCGGCTCCAAATCACTCATATCGTTTTCACTTCCTTGTAATACGCTGAAAATTTAACAAACCCACCGTCGACCTGTCAGTCGATTCGGCGGCCTGAAATAGCCTGTCCAATCAGATTCATGCCAAGCACCAGCAACACCAACACCAGGGCAGCAGCCCAGGCCAGTTCTACCTG
>CAXBPH010000284.1:0-8866 GCA_963977445.1 uncultured bacterium
GCCTCCCTCATCGCAATTCTGGAGAATACCTTTCCCGACGCCCCGCCCATCAGCTTCGCCGGGTGGTTCGCCTTTGGATTCCCCCTGGCGACTATCCTCTTCGTCAGCCTGTGGGCGTTTATCCGGTGGCAGTTCATTTCGGGCGAGGCAGGCGTAAACATCGACCTGACCATGATTCGAAACCAATACAAGGGCATGGGAAAAACCTCCTTCGAGCAAGCGGTCGTATTCGTCGTATTTGTCTCCATGGCCCTGCTCTGGCTCACCCGCAGTGGCATCGCTATCGACGAATTCCATATTCCAGGTTGGTCAGCCCTTTTTCCCTTTCCGGCCTATCTGCGCGATGGTACGGTAGCCATTACGATGGCCCTGCTTCTTTTCGTCACTCCATCAAAATCCCGCCCGGAGACTCGGATATTGAACTGGGAAATCGCCCGTGGAGTGCCGTGGGACATCATCCTCCTCTTTGGCGGGGGATTCGCGCTGGCAGGCGGCTTTGCCCAATCCGGGCTGGCCGTGTGGGCCGGGGAACAGCTGGCCGGTTTGTCGGGTGCCACGCCGGTCGTGATCGTGCTTGGTCTGACACTTTTCGTCTCCTTTCTCACGGAACTTACCTCGAATGCAGCCACCACCGAGATGTTGTTGCCCATCGTGGCGGCCTTGGCCGTGGCCATCGATGTAAATCCGCTCTTTCTCATGATTCCCGTTACCTTGTCTTGCTCTTTCGCCTTTATGTTGCCCGTAGCGACGCCCCCCAATGCACTCATTTTCGGGACCAATCGTGTCCGGGTGATGGATATGGTACGTACAGGTTTTTTCTTCAATATTATTGGCGTACTCCTCGTGACAATTTTCATGATGATGTGGGGTCAAACAGTATTTGATATCAATCTCAACGACATGCCAGCCTGGGCCCACCTGCCGGTCCCGGTTGTCACGGAGTAATTATGAAAATCAGTTCAACGTATGTAGGAGCCAGGAGCGAGTCGCTTAGCGTTGCCTTGTCACCCCGTCAGACGATGAATTATGCCGCCGCCTTGGGGGATAACAACCCGCACTATTTCGATGACACCCGGGAAGCAGGGATATGCGCGCCACCCATGATTGCTGTTGCCCTGACCTGGCCCTTGTCCTCCCAATTTGACCGATTCTGGGGGGATACGGGATTTCCCCTGGAAGCCCAGCAGCGCCAAGTACATTACAATGAGTCCATTTCCTGGGCACGTCCCCTCCGCTCCGACGAGCATCTGTCCGTTCAGGGAGAAATCGTCGCCATGACCCCCCACAAGTCGGGTACCCTGGTGACTATCCGCTACATCGCCTCCGGGCGTCAGGGCGACACAGTATTTACCGAGCATATCAGCGGCCTGTTGCGGGGGGTGATGCTTAGCGACGCGGGCCGTGCATGTGCCGATTTGCCCGGAAGAATTGAGCCGTCGGCGTCAGCCAAAACCGAATGGTGTTCAACACTCGTGGTCGATCCATTGGCTGCACACGTGTATGATGGCTGCTCAGACATCGTTTTTCCCATACATACGTCCATCGCCTTTGCCCGAAATGTAGGGCTGCCCAAACCGATTTACCACGGTACGGCAACCCTCGGGCTCGCCGTTCGGGAGATATTGAACCGGGAAGGGGACCAGGACCCCGCGCGACTGCGGGAAGTGCATTGCGGATTTCGAGGAATGGTATATCCAGGGACTGCAATTACGGTCCAGGTACACGGAGTGATTGAGCAGCACCAGGAACGGGTTGTTTGGTTTGATGTCGTGGATGAATCCGGGGCACCCGTGTTGCGGGATGGCCAGGTGCATTTGCGACGGGGCAACACCGATGGTCAGCAATGATCTGAAAGTATAGTACTGAAATACGTTGAGGAGAAGGACTACCAATGTCAGAGATCACACCGAAACTCCTTTGGGAGTATGTAGCTTATTGGGCGCAACGGAAACCGGATGCCGAGGCCCTCGTATTTGAAGACGTCCGCATGTCCTGGCGCGAATTTGAAGTCGCGGTGGACAAGACCGCCCGAGCATTCCTCGACGCAGGACTTCAAAAAGGTGATCGGGTGGCCATGGTATCCATGGGCCGACCGGAATTCATGATCTCATTCATGGCGGCGGCCCGGATTGGCGCCACCTGGCTGGGCCTTTCTCCAAAGTTCACCACCGACGAGTTGCGCTATATCATCGGACATTCTCAGCCCACCTTGCTGATAACCCTCCGTGAATATATGGGTATCGACCTCGTGGAAGCCGGCCAGACCTTCGCACAGGAATTTCCCTGCATCAATAGAGTGCTCGTCATCGGCGAACATCATGCCGATACGGAACCCTACCAGGCCTTTGTCGATCAGCCCCGTCCAGAACTGGACAGCGCACTCGCCGAGCGCAGTGAGTCCGTTTCAGATACGGACGAAGTGTTGCTCATGTACACCTCCGGTTCGACCGGTCGTCCCAAGGGGGTGCTCCAGTCCCACCGCGCGATCATAGAGAATATCCGGGCCGAACTGAACCATTTTGGTATCGGTGAGGATGGACGGCTCCTCTTGCACTTTCCCATAAATCACGTGGCCGCCGATGTGGAAATTGGTTATGGCGCGGTCATGGGGGGCAGCACGCTGGTCTTCATGGACCGCTTCGATCCCCAGGCTTCCCTCGAGCTCATCGAGCGGGAACGCATTACCATGGTGGGCCAGGTGCCGGTCATGTTCCTCATGCAAATGCAGGCACCCAAGTTCAAAGACATGGACTGGAGCAACGTAAAATATTTCATCTGGGGCGGTGCAGGCGTACCGAAACTGGTCCTCACCGTACTGCGCCAGATAGCCGCAAAGACAGGCGCAAAATTGCTTACCGGCTATGGCTCCACCGAACTCTGCGGTTTTGTAACCTACACGAGTGCCGACGACAATGAAGAGCGGATGGAACGGTCGGTGGGTAAGGTGGTTCCCCCCTTCGAAATGAAAATTGTGGATGAGGATCGCAAGGAAGTGCCCACAGGCACCCTTGGAGAGTTGGCGTTTCGTGGCGCCATCGTGATGAAGGGCTACCTCAATGATCCGAAAAATACGCGGAAAGTTCTCGATGCCGACGGCTGGTACTACACCAGCGATCTGGGACGGGTCGACGAAGAGGGCTACATCTACTTGTCCGGCCGAAGTTCCGAAATGTATAAAACCGGCGGTGAGAATGTATTCCCACGTGAAATAGAAGAAGTGATGGAGAGCCATCCTGCCGTACTCTTTGCCGCCGTAATCGGCGTTACCGATGAGCTCTACCAGGAAGTGGGCCACGGCTTTGTCATGTTGAAGCCGGGGCAGGAGGTGGAGTCGGAGACGTTGCGCAGTCATTGCAAAGCCCATCTCGCCAACTTCAAAGTGCCGAAAAAATTCACCATCCGCAAGGAACTTCCCCTGCTCCCCAATGGCAAGGTAAACAAAATGGCACTTCGTGCATCCTTGGAGGACTAAGCTCCCATATCGCCAGGAAAAAAGTTTGGATGCCCGCATTTGGCATATCGGGGTTGACATGCAGGGCAATCGCACTAAAGCGTGTACGTGAACAAGATTGGTTTAAAGGGCTCCTTATTTGCCGATGCCAACCCCGTGGTGCCACCCGATCCCGCTCTTCGTACGGCTACACCGTACAAAGAGCGGGTTCGGGTGCCTTGACCCAAGAAAATGTCAGAAAAAATTGGATACTACCGTAGCTTGGTCCGCCGAAAATCATACAATGGCACAAAGTCAACGCCAGGTCATCCATTAATCCACCCAAAAATCGATGCCCAAGGCACCCCGGCGACCCACTTGTTAATCAAAAAGGATGTGAAGTCGACGTCGGGTGTTTTAATGAGATTGCCCTGGATTGACATAAGGTACCTTCACGTTCATGTTGGATGAGCTGTTAAAATTCGTGCCCCCGTCGCACCGAAGCGCCTATCTGGGCCTGTTGGATTCTATCCCGCCATTTGTGAGAACCATTGGTGTTTTTGGCGACAGCGGAGCGGCCCTCGGTTATCTGCTGAAGAAAAAAAACCAGCAGTGCGTTTACGGAGTGGTACACCGTGATGAACTCCTGCCGGTTGCGGAAAAAATATTCGACGGGGCCGATACGTCAACGCTCTCTCGCGGTGAAATTCCCATGGAGCAGCTCGACGCGGTGCTCCTCTGCAACCTGGAGGAGGACGGGCCATTTGCCCTGGAACTTCTCGCCCAACTGGCCGGTCGTCTGCCAAGTCGGTGCTTTGTCTATGCCCTGTTCGGCGATTCGAATTTTGGCACGGAGCAGGGCGCTTCGGCCTTTACCGCCACCGCCGAAAACCTGGAGAGCGCGCTGGGCGCACTGAAATTTGGTCTGGCCAATGCATGGACCCTGAATCAGGTGACCGGTGACGGAACGGTGGTGCCCCTGGCCCGTCTCATGGTCTCCGTTTCTGAGGACTATGACGTATTTGCCCACGCCGATGAGCTGATCGCTACCCAGGGACCCGCCGCCGCCTTTGAATTGGTTGAGTCCATTCCACAACCTGCGGATATCTCCGGTGAGCGGTGCGTGTTAATCCACTGGAAACGGTTGAACATCCTGGCGGCGCGGCTGGAAACGGAGCCCCCGGAGGAAAAGTCCTTCTCGTTGGCCCATGCCCTGGACAGCTTCTACGCCCTCAGTTTCCTGCTGCCATTTGACCCCGTGGTCTATCAAACGATGGCCCGTTGCTGGTGTGCCGTGGGGGACTACGATATGGCCCTCCGCTTACTCCGGTCCATATCATTTCGTGATGCCAATGAATCCGTTCGGCAACAACTTGAGGCCCTCCCTGCACCGGCCTTTCTGACGAAGCGGATCGAGAATATACCGTCAGACGAGCCCCACGGCCCCAGGCGCATCCTCTTTTTGATGAATCCAAGGCCCCACTATGGCATGGACGTGCTCTACGATGGCCTCTGTACCTGTCTTGGCGATGAAAACGTCGTCGACTACCCATTCAAGCCCTGGCTCCATGGGGAGGACTCGGAGGAGCACAAAAATTACCCATGTCGTTTCAACAGGGACGGCAGGCCACATAGTCTGGAAGAGATACTCGCCCAATTGGACGCCGGGACCTTCGATTTGATCCTTTTCGCCGACGTGGAGGGTGATCTTCCGCAGGCAGAGATGAAGGCCATCGTTCATCGGGCAAAAGCCTGTCCCGTCGCCATTCTCGATGCCGTCGACGAGCTTTCCGACTATCGGGCGCGCGTGGCGGAGGATCTCAATTTTGATGGGTTCTCGGCCTATTTCAAGCGGGAGAAGCACCGGGCCATTGACTACGGTCCCAATTGCTATCCTCTTCCTTTTGCCTACGACAGCCGAAAAACGGGGGATATCCCGTGGGAACCCCGTACCGCGCCTTTTTTTTGGGCCGGCCACCGAATGTTCGGCATGCGGCGGTTGTATCTGGAGACCTTGGAGGCCCGCCACGGCTGGAATATGGACATCAGCTATTCGCAAGCAGACTACACGAAGCAGATTCGTTCATCACTCATGGGGCTGAATTGTTTCGGCAGGGGCTTCGATACGGTGCGCTACTGGGAGCTGCCCGCCCATGGTTGCCTGTTGGTGAGTGAACGATTGCCCATAGAAATCCCCTATGACTTCGTCGATGGGGAGCACGCAGTATTCTTTGATGATTTGCAATCCCTCGTGGAAAAGGTCGACTATTATATCGCCCACCCCGAAGAGGCAGAACGCCTTGCAAGAGCGGGACAGGGGCACTTTTTGCGGTATCATACCAATGAAGCCAGGGCGAAACAGCTCCTCGGGTGGATGTTTCAAAAATCAGGGGCATAAAAATGTACCTCAAGACAACTGTTTTCCTCGGAATATGTGGTATAAATAATAGGAAGAAGTGTATCCACCCATTCGAAGGAAGCAGATTCGTGCCCGTCTTACCCAGACTTTTGATAGCACTCGTTGCGGCGAGCGTACTACTGCCCTCATGGTATTCGTACGCGACGGACGTGGAAATCGACAAGCCCAGGCGAACGGCATTGAGTGAGGTATCATGGGTACCCCGCGATGCGGCACCGCAGCCCAAAGTAATCTATGGGACCGATGATCGCATCGATCTTTATCAAGAAACCGATCCCGACCGCCGTACGTGGGCCGCATCCACCTGCGGCCTCTTTCGCCAAAGCTCCCTGGTCGAAAATGGCGACGGCTCCGTTACGATTCAGTCGTCGGCCTACGATGTGTGCTCCGATGAGCCCTTCGCCAACCAACCGACGGGTGCTTTTTGTTCCGGATTTATGGTGGCGGATGACATCATCGTTACGGCGGGGCATTGTTTCGACAGTGGCGACCTCAACAGTATTCGCTTTATTTTTGGCTTCGTCATGGAAGATGCCAATACCCCCGTGCTGACCGTGTCCGAGGATCAGGTCTATATCGGCGTCGAATTGCTCGGTCAGGCGCTGGCCGGTAATCTGGATTACGCCGTGGTCCGTGTGGACCGGGCTATCACATCCCCCGACGCCATGGCCTTCGGGATTCGTCGCGAAGGCGTCGTTTCGGTTGGAGCGAATGTTGGCGTCATAGGCCATCCCACCGGTCTTCCCTTGAAGTTGGCTTTCGGTGCCAATACGGTCGTTCGTAACAACAGTGACTCGGGTTTCTTCGTGGCCAATCTGGATACCTACGGTGGCAATTCGGGTTCCCCGGTTATCGACCCGATCACCGGGCTGGTCGAGGGGATTCTCGTACGCGGGGAAACAGACTTTATATTCGACGGAAATTGCCAGCGCTCCAATGTGGTCACCAATACCGGCGGGCGGGGTGAAGACGTCAGCAAGACATCGACATTTCTGCAATTTATACCCGAGCTCGAAAATAGCCTGAGCTTCGACAAGGCCGCCTACCCGTGCGACGGGGAACTTGCGGTAAGCCTTGTGGATCGTGCGGCCATGGGAATCGGTACGGCCATCATCGCCCTGGAGTCGTCAGCCGGTGATGAAGAGACGCTGATACTGCTGGAGGCAGGCACGACCGGCGTGTTCTCCGGCACCTATGCAGTCGTCGCAGGCGATTTTGTTATAGACAATGGCACCTTGGAAGTAAGTCAGGATGGGACTATCACAGCCCGTTACCCGGCCACGCCCGGTGCGCTCAATCCCCTTGTTGCCATGGCGGATATTGACTGTGCCGGACCTATGGTGCTCAATGTCGCACCAAATCTGATTGAAACCTTTTCGAGTTCTATCCAGTTTGAGACCAATGAGCCCGCCTCCGGGCGGATACGATTCGGCGTTACCTGTGGAGACAGTACCGGGCAATCTACCTTTACCCTGGGCACGGAACACAATGTGATATTGACCGGGTTGATGCCGGAAACAACCTATTTTTATGTGGTTGAAGCGACCGACGTTGCAGGCAATGAGACGATTGCCGACAATGGAAGTGAATGTTTCTCCTTTACCACCGCGTCAACAACGTCCTACAACACCGAGTTATTCCTGAGCGTAGCCCCGGATATTCGGAATACATCACTTTCATTTACGCCCGCGAGTGGGGGGAGTGGCTTCGAGGTCTGTCGCACGACCATAGCCGACGTACCCATCGATACGTCGGTTGGAACCGGCCTCGGTCTCAGTGACGATGGGTCGGTGCTTGTGGAACTGACCAATGGTGCAGTCTTTCCCTACCTGGGATTGGATTACAGTCAGGTTTATGTCAACGCAAACGGGAACATCACCTTCAATGCCGGCGATGCGGAGTCGACCAGTTCGGCGGCGACCCACTTCTCCATACGGCGTATCGCTCCCTTGTTCACTGACCTGAATCCCGAAGTCGGTGGCACCGTGGAGTATCTTCAGACAAACGATGGGCTGGCAATAACGTGGCGGGATGTCCCTCACTTTGATTTGGCGGGCTCAAACACCTTTCAGGTGGAATTGAACTTCGACGGGACGATTCGCTTTTCCTACGTGAACCTGAATGCGGAACCCGTTGTGGTGGGCCTCTCCAACGGTCTGGGCACGCAACCCGATTTCACATCAACCGATTTCAGCTCCCAGATTGAGTGCGGCGCCTCGGAAACGGTCTATCACACGGCCGATCAAAGCAAAAATGGCGTTATCGAATTGCAGGAGCTCATGCGCGTGATTCAGTTCGTCAATCTGGGTGGCTATCATTGCGATGCAGGTGGCGAAGATGGCTATGCGCCCGGCTTCGGTCTGCAGGACTGCGCACCCCACGATAGCGACTACAATTCACAGAACTGGATCATCAGCCTGTCCGAAGTACTGCGCCTGGTACAGTTCTTTAACGCGGGCAGCTATGTGTACGACCCGAGCGCCGCAACCGAAGACGGATTCCGGTTGGTGGTCAAAAACTGAGTGTTGCCATAGGCCGCCAACGCCTGAATCACAGTTAATCCTCCGGCTCTGCCGGTGAGAATTCATAAGGCTCAGCCGTTCCTGCGTATGCGACAGCGATTTGGACATCTATCAACGCGTGGGATTACGAAGGTGCCCCGGCGGGGCACAGGAACTTAGCCCCGGAGGGGCGGCATAGCGTAGCCCAGTGGCGAGCGTAGCGAGTCCTGGGTTTTGGTCGACACACGCCGATACGAGTCCCAGCGGGGCGACATAGGGCGCGAATTGGGTCCCATCTCCGAAAATTCTATGCCGCCCACTTCGTAAACCTGACAGCCCCGTTGCCGGAGCCTTCCTCATACCCCCGGCTCTGCCGGTGGTTGCTGATTATTCATCTCGGACATTTTCCAAGTCATTCGGTTTCCCCCTTTCCGAATTGGCGCTATGGAGCGCCGACGGCCCGTCGGCATTACGTCGAAGACGTAAAAATAACGAGCTGGATTTGATCGAGGTCTA
>CAXBPH010000285.1:0-8828 GCA_963977445.1 uncultured bacterium
AGCGCGGACCTACACCGCCTTACGCCTGGGTATGAGTTATATGGTGGTGATGGGAGTCATCTTCGCGATTTTCGGAAGGGACCTCATTCAGATAGTCTTTTCGCCCGAGGAGGACCTGGTCCTGTCTCTGGGCCATCAGTTACTCATCCTGGCGGCGGTTTTTCAGCTCTTTGACGCGATTGCCATCGTCATGGGCGGGGCGTTGCGGGGCGCGGGTGATACGCGGTGGATGCTGATGATCACCTTTGTAACGGCCTATGTGGTGTTTATTCCGCTGGCAACGACCTTTGCGTTCTATTTTGATGGCGGTGCGCTGGGCGCATGGATAGGTGCGGCAGCCTATATCGTGGTGCTCAGTTTGTTCATGTGGTGGCGCTTTCACAGCGAGCGCTGGCATGCGATAGACATCTTTTCCGGCAGTGCGCGCTCCGAGACAAAGAAAAGCGATGGAGTAACCGCCGCGTAGGATTCTACAATCGTGCCCCTTTTGCCCGAATCAATTACTAATTGACTTACTTTTACGTCATGTGCCATACTTTCCGAGATTTTGAATAGGAAAAGAAGGGCCCCGCGACTAAGGTTGGGGCAAGTGGCATACTCCGGGTGAAGTTTCACACCTCGCCCGCCGCAACGGGGACCCCCAGCGGCCCCAGTTTGCATCACCTGACCTCTTTTTCTCTTTCTTCTTCTTGATTCTGGCTCCGCTACAGTCTGCATGAGATCTGTCCAGGTAGAGTCAGTTCACCATGAACTCAAGTTTACACAGTACCCAGCAAAAGGAAGGTTTATCATGGCTACAAAGATCGGCATTAATGGTTTCGGCCGCATTGGACGGAACGTTTTCAAGCTTCTTCTCGAAGATCCTCAGTTTGAAGTGGCAGGTATCAATGACCTGACCGACGCAAAGACCCTGGCCCACCTGCTCAAGTATGACAGTGTCAGCGGACCCTTCAAGGGCACGGTCGTCGCCAAAGACGGCGCTATCGTCGTGAACGGCAAGGAAATCAAGATTACCGCTGTCCGCAACCCGGCTGAAATCCCCTGGGGAGCGATGGGTGTTGAGATGGTCCTTGAATCCACCGGTATTTTCCGGGCCAAGGAACAGTGCCAGATGCACATCACCGCGGGCGCCAAGAAGGTCCTGCTGAGCGTTCCCCCGAAAGACGCGATTGACGCCGTCATCGTCATGGGTGTGAACGACGACACGCTGAAAGCAACGGACGTCATTGTTTCCAACGCTTCCTGCACGACGAACTGCCTGGCCCCCCTGGCGAAGGTGCTCCATGAGTCCTTCGGCATCAAGCGCGGCCTGATGACCACCTGCCACGCCTACACCAACGACCAGCCCGTACAGGATCAGCCCCACAGCGACTTGCGTCGTGCCCGTGCGGCTGCGCAGTCCATCATCCCCACCAGCACCGGTGCTGCGAGCGCGGTTGGTGAAGTACTGCCCGCCCTTAAAGGCAAGCTGGACGGCATGGCCCTCCGCGTACCCGTCATCGACGGCTCCGTGGTTGACCTTACGGTCGAACTCGAAAAGTCCGCCACCGCTGAAGAGATCAACGCTGCGGTCAAGGCCGCTGCTGAAGGCCCCCTCAAGGGCATCCTGGAATACACCGAAGACCCAATCGTATCGGTTGACGTCATCGGCAATTCCCACTCCAGCGTCTTCGATTCCCTTTGCACTGCGGTCATCGACGGAAACCTGGTCAAGGTTATCTCCTGGTATGACAACGAATGGGGTTATTCCAACCGTTGCATCGACCTCTTCAAGAAGATGGTCTAGTTGACTATGAACAAGCTCAGTATTGAAGACCTTCAGTTGAAGGGCAAAACCGTGCTCATGCGGGTGGACTTTAATGTCCCCCAAAATGCGGACGGCACCGTTCGGGATAATACCCGTATTCGCGCCGCCCTCAAGAGCATCAATTATGTCCGTGAGCAGGGCGCCAAGCTTATACTCATGTCCCACCTGGGACGGCCGAAACCGGGCGAAGACAACAGCAAGTTCAAGATGGATCCCATCGCGGACGAGCTGCGCACGCTGGTTGGTGGCAATGTTACGAAGGTTGACGACGTGGTTGGCCCGGACGTGGAAGCGGCGGTTGCCAAATTGGCGGCTGGCGACATTCTGTTGCTGGAAAACACCCGTTTTCACCCTGGTGAAACCAAGAATGATCCTGCGCTTTCTGAGCAGTTGGCCAAACTCGCCGATGTTTACATCAGCGATGCTTTTGGCACGGTGCACCGCGCCCACGCTTCTACGGAAGGGGTGACCAAGTTCATCGGACAGAGTGCGGCGGGCTTCCTGGTGGCCAAAGAGATCGAATACATCGGTGGTGTGCTGAGCAATCCGCAACGCCCCTTGCTTGCGATCCTCGGCGGAGCCAAGGTTTCCGACAAAATCACGGTAATCGACAATCTGCTGAATCTGGTAGATACCTTGGTGATTGGTGGCGGCATGGCCTACACCTTCATGAAGGCCCAGGGCTATGCCATCGGCAACTCCCTGCTGGACGAAGCCGGATTGGATACGGCCAAGGCCGTGATGGCGAAGGCCAAAGAAAAAGGCATAACCCTCTTGCTGCCGGTGGATAACATCGCGGCAGATGATTTCTCCAATGACGCCAACACGAAAGTGTGTGGCTTGGGTGAAATTGAAGACGGATGGGAAGGGCTCGACATTGGCCCAAAGACCCTGGAAGCCTTCAAGGAAGCCATCTCTAAGGCAAAAACGGTGGTCTGGAATGGTCCCGTAGGTGTTTTCGAGATGGAGAAATTCTGTGGCGGCACCCGTGGTCTTGCGGACCTGCTGGCCGAGAGCGATAACATTACCAGCATTATCGGCGGCGGCGACACGGCGGCAGCAGTGGTCCAGTTTGGCCTTGCCGACAAAATGTCGCACGTTTCCACGGGTGGCGGCGCTTCCCTGGAGATGTTGGAAGGAAAACTCCTTCCGGGCATTGCCGCGCTGACCGATAAATAGCAGTATCTACCCCGTCTTCATTCCCCTTTGCGGGTGAAGGTGTAATCAACATTCGACATGGTGTCGGATGGAACTGAAGTTGCCTTGTGCTCGGTTCAGCCGACCTCACCGACGGTGATCTTGGCTCAGGGTGAATGAACAGAAAGGTGAATTAATATGACTCCAGCAGAGAAAATCGAAGTTATCAAAGACTTTGGTAAAGATGAGAAAGATACAGGATCGACGGAAGTGCAGGTTGCACTCCTGACCAAGCGCATCAACCATCTTACGGAGCACTTCAAGATCCATAGGAAGGATTTTGCCGGACAGCGTGGCCTCCTGAAAATGATTGGCCTCCGTCGTAACTTGCTCAAGTATCTGCGCACGAATGACATCGAAGGTTACCGTGCCCTTATCGTAAGACTCGGCCTGCGTAAGTAGAGCCTACCGGGGCGGCAACGTTGCCGCCCCGTTTTTATTACAGTGGCCCGCTTGGAACAAGCAGCGAAAACGCGGGCGACTCCCGGCGCTACAATGGCGCCTCACCGTTCCGGTGAAACGAACGAAAAAAGTAACAAAAAAGATGGACGGATTCGTTGTGGGAGACGAAGCTATGTCCAAGGAGCCAATTTAATATGTCAATGATACGTCTCTCAGTGAAGCTCGATGATGTCGAGCTGGAATTCGAAACAGGGCGCATCGCCAAACAGGCCCACGGTTCGGTCATCTGTCGCAGTGGCGACACGATGGTTCTTTCCGCCGTCTGCGTGGCCCCCGACAGCCGCCCTGGGCAGGATTTCTTCCCCATGACCGTGGACTACCGCGAGAAGTTTTATGCGGTAGGCCAGATCCCCGGTAACTTCTTCCGTCGCGAAGCACGGCCGTCGGAGCGGGAAATTCTTATTTGCCGCATGACAGACCGTCCGTTGCGCCCCTTGTTCCCCAAGGGTTTCTACAACGAGCTTCAGGTCTGCCAGAATGTAGTTTCGGCCGACAACGTCAACGACCCCGATGTGTTGAGCATCAACGCCGCTTCTGCCGCGTTGCACATCTCTAAAGTGCCCCTTTCGGAGCCTATCGGTGCCGTCCGTGTTGGTATGATTGATGGCCAGCTGGTCGTCAACCCCTCTATCGACGATATCGAGTTGAGTGAAATCAATATCGTAATCGCGGGTACCGCTGACGCCATCACCATGGTAGAAGGCCACGCCCACGAAGTTTCCGAAGATCTGATGCTTGATGCCTTGGAATTCGGTCACGCCCACATCCAGACCATTGTCGCCGCCATCCACGAATTGCGTGAGAAGGCTGGCGTTGAGAAAATGGCCGTTAATATTCCTGAGCTGAACAGCGAAGTAGTATCCGACATCGAAGCCTACGGCAGCCGTCTTAAGGAAGCCCAGGCCATCAGCGAAAAAGCTGTTCGCTATCAGACCTTTGAAGACATCAAAGCAGAAGCCCTCGAAGCCCTTGCACGCAAATATGGTGAAGAACTCTTCGCCACGCGCGAAGACGACATCAAAGCGGCGTACGGCAACCTCAAAAAGCACGTCATGCGTAGCCAGGTGATTGAGTCCAGCCGTCGTATGGACGGTCGGGCCCTCGACGAAATCCGCGCTATTTCCGTAGAAGTCGGCGTGCTTCCCCGGGCCCACGGCTCGGCACTCTTCACCCGCGGTGAAACCCAGGCCCTCGTTACCACGACCCTGGGCACCACCCGCGACGAACAGCGCTTTGACGAACTGACGGGTGATGAATTCCGTCGCTTCTTCCTTCACTATAACTTCCCCTCCTGGTCGGTGGGTGAAGTACGTCGCATCGCGGGCCCCGGCCGTCGCGAAATCGGTCACGGTAAGTTGGCCGAGCGCTCCCTGATGAACATGATCCCCTTCGTCTCCGAAGAGGAACGTGCAGAAGACAGCACCCTGAAAGACTTCCCCTACACGATTCGTATCGTATCGGAAGTTACGGAAAGCAACGGTTCCAGCTCCATGGCGACCGTTTGCGGCGGCACCCTCTCCATGATGGATGCCGGTGTTCCCATCAAATCCCCCGTGGCCGGTATTGCCATGGGTATGATCAAGGAAGGCGACGAGATTCGCATCCTGAGTGACATCCTGGGCGACGAAGATCACCTGGGTGACCTCGACTTCAAGGTTTGCGGTACGGAAAACGGTATCACCGCCTTCCAGATGGACACGAAAATCAAGGGCCTTTCCCGTGAGACCATGGCGAAAGCCCTGGATCAGGCAAAAGCTGGTCGTGCGCACATCCTCGGCAAAATGCTGGCCTGTATCGACAAGCCCCGCGAAGACCTGTCGGACTATGCACCGCGTATTTACAGCATCAAGATTGATGTGGATAAGATTCGCGATATCATTGGACCGGGCGGTAAAGTTATCCGCGAAATTCAGTCCTCCACCGGTTCCGAAATCGGCGTGGAAGATGATGGTACCATCAACGTTGCAGCGGTTGACGCGGCAAGTGCCGAAGCAGCTATCGCCCTGATCAAAGAGATCACGGCGGAAGTTGAAGTGGGCGCGCTCTACAAGGGCACCATTACCCGCATCATGAACTTCGGTGCTTTCTGTACGGTTATCGGCAACAAAGAAGGGCTGATTCACATTTCCGAATTGGCACCGGGCCGTGTTGCTGAAGTCACCGACGTGGTTGACGTAGGCGACGAAATCGACATCAAGGTTATCGAAGTCGACAAAATGGGCCGCGTAAATCTCTCCAAGGTTCAGGCAGACGTGGAACTGGGTCGTGTTGACGCCAGTGAAGTAGAAGCCAAAAGCAGTGGCGGTGACCGCGGCGGACGTGGCGGCGGTGACCGTGGTGGTCGCAGTGGCGGCGGCGGCGATCGTGGTGGTCGCGGCGGCGGCGGTGGGGGTCGCAGCGGCGGGGGCGGCGGTGGTCGTCGTTAATCGGATCAATTGACCGGGATGGCGCTTCCGCTTGGAAGCGCCATCCCTTTTTCAAAACCCGCCAATCAGTTCGGGCAATACGTAAGGATACGGGCCAGTTGAGTAGTACTACCTACACCCACGAGGCAGCGGAAATACACACCCTCGCCAATGGCATGACCGTTTGCATGGAACCCCTCCCCTATCTCCACTCCGCCAGCGCCGGCGTATGGATAAAGACGGGCTCAGGCAATGAAGACCCCGAGGAAAATGGCATCGCCCATTTTCTGGAGCACCTCTTCTTCAAGGGCACCAAGACACGTGACGTGCACCAGATTATGGAAGCCGTCGAAAGTCGCGGTGGCCAGCTCAACGCGTTTACCTCTCGTGAGCACACCTGCCTCTATGTGAAGGTCCTCGACAAGTACACCTTCACCGGAATTGAAATCCTTGCGGACCTGATCAAGAACTCGCTCTTTTGCGATCTCGACAAAGAGCGTAATGTCATTCTCGAAGAGATCACCTCGGTCGAAGATACGCCCGATGACTATGTCCACGATTTGATGGCAGAGCACCACTGGCCCAACCATGCCCTCGGCCGCTCCATTGCTGGCACCGAGGCATCGGTAAACGGTCTGGATTTTGATCGGGTGGTGGCTTTTTACAAACGGTGGTATACGCCCGAAAACATGGTGTTCTCTATCGCCGGTAACATCGACACCACGGCCGTGCTTGCCCAGGTGAAGGCGGAATTTGAGGACTTACCCAAGCAGTCCACGCCGGAACTTTTTCCCGCACCTGCCTTCAACAGTGGCATCAAGCTCGTATCCGGGGATATTTCCCAATCCCATATTACCCTCGCTTTTCCCGGCCCAAACCTTCACGAAGAATCCAAGTATATCCACGACATGGTGGGCAATGTACTCGGCGGCGGATCGACCTCCCGTCTATTCATGCGCATCCGAGAAGATGAAGGCCTCGCCTATAGCATCTACGCGTACAATTCGTTCTTCATGACCGCAGGTATGCTGGGCGTGTATGCGGGTGTGGCCCCGGAACAATTGGGCAAGACCCTCGACCTGACCTTTGAAGAGTTGCGTAAACTCTGCGAAAACGGACTGTCTGAAGAGGAACTCGATCTGAATCAGGAGCAAATCAAGGGCGGCATGTTAATGGCCCTTGAGAGCACGTCCACGCGCATGGCCCGCATGGCAAAATCGATAATGTACTACGGCAAACTTGTCCCCATTGCCACGGTTATTGAGCGGGTGGAATCCGTTACCCGCGCCGACGTTCAGGCCTGCGCGCAGTCCGTGTTTACCGTGGATAATTGCGCCCTGCTGGTCCTCGGCCCGGCGTCGCAAAAAGTCCCGGAGACGATTGCACTGTGAAACATGTGACGGTCGCTATAACCCAGGACCCGGCATCGAGTGACGTACCCCTCCCTGCGTATGAAACGGACCAGGCGGCGGGCATGGACCTCCGAGCGGCGGTGACCGAGCCCCTCATTCTCGCCCCCGGAGAACGGGCTATGGTGCCCACGGGTATTCACATTGCCTTGCCATCGGGTACGGAAGCCCAAATCCGCCCGCGCAGTGGCCTGGCCATTCGTCATGGTATTTCCATGGTAAATAGTCCCGGCACCATCGACGCGGATTATCGCGGAGAGATTCAGGCGCTGTTAATCAATCACGGACAGGAGCCATTCACCATCAATCGGGGCGATCGCATTGCCCAGATGGTCATCGCGCCTGTATTGCAGGCAGACTGGCAGGTGGTGGCAAGCCTCGACACCACCGAACGGGGCGGCGGCGGATTCGGTCACACCGGCGTCTAAATAAGCGCACATCCATCTCGGGCATTTTCCAAGACAATCTGCGGCAAGCTTCGAGAAAACGAGCATGGGTGCTTTGAATGATAGTGGCCCGGCTACCGATACGTCGACCCGTTGTCGACACGTGCGTATCTTTCCTAAACTAACGAGCTTGATTTGATCGAGGTCTACCTTCACTTATTTAGTGGCAGGCAATCCCCCCTGAAGAATTTACGCGCGTTATTCGCGCCCATTTTGGTCATAAACGGTGGGAGCCTCCGCCGCAGCGACAGGCTGTGGGGAGGCTCCGTTGACCAGAGGAAGGCTCTTTATTGGAGTGGGCCAGGGCCGTTGTACCCGACCCTGGCCGTTGCCGTTAGGTGATTTTTACTTCAATTTGACGGGGCTTGGTCTCTTCGGGCTTGGGCAGCTTCACGGAGAGCACACCATTTTCGAAGTGGGCTTCCACCTTGCTGCCATCGATGCCACCGCGAAGTCGGAAGCTTCGCTCGAAGGCACCCTGGATACGCTCGCGGTGGAGAATGCCTTTTTCTTCTTTGCTATTCTCCTGTTTGCGGGTACCGCGAATAGTTACCCGGTCTTCAATGACCTTTACTTCAATCTCTTCCCGGGTAAGACCGGGCAGGTCCGCTTCCAGGTTATAGGCGTCGTCGGTCTCGTGGATGTCCACGGCGGGAGCCCAGGCACCGGAAAGGGGGGCATTGGTTTCGCGCTTCGCATTGAAGACGCGTTCGAGTTGCTGTTCCAGGTCGTTAAAGGCAGGCCAGGCAAGTGCGCGGTTACGTCGTACGGGGACTAGAAGGCTCATGGTTCTTCTCCTTATTGTTTTGGCGGCTGCTTGTCAGCCGTTGTGTTTACGGTTGTTAACCAGCATAGAGCGAAGGTTGTGCCAATTCAGTAGCACCAGCCCGCCAAACATCCTAAGCCCTTTTTCTTACACCACTTATGACTCTTACTATCCGGTGAGCCGGCTTGTATTTTTCCTGTTCTACTGCGTCAAAATGAATCGCTCCGTTTTATATTGCAACACCTGGTGCCCTCTGGAGGGCCTTTGGGCAGATTTGGGTCTGTGGCAAGCCCCCTGTCTTTGGTCCAGGGCTTATGAGAGTTTCTATGGTTTTGG
>CAXBPH010000286.1:0-8785 GCA_963977445.1 uncultured bacterium
GCACCCCACCGTACGCTTCAATCCAATACGGTCGCCTTAACTACTCACGTTATTTCTGGAAGCCCCCCTTCGCGGAGATGACGGCAACGTACTTTCATTCTATGCGGTAGGCGGCGTTGAATAAATCAACAGCCCCGCAGGCGGGAATCCAGCAGGTATGCTCGGTTTCTGTGTTCGCGTTACTGGCTCTCCGCCTTCGCGGAGATGATGGCAACGTGCTTTCATTCTATGCGGTAGGCGGCGTTGCGTAAATCAACAGTCCCACTCACGACGATGACGGCCTTCGGCCTTTTTGTATATTCTTGCGCCGCTTGGCGCGAATCGAAAACTCCGCCAGCGGGGCTCAAACCTCGCTACAGCTTGCCCCATACTGAAAGCAGGAAAAGCATCGATGATGGCGAAGCATAACGCGAATCGCCATGGCCTCGGTCAGGGAGCCGCCAAGATCATAGTCGGGATCATCGTCCACCAGAGTGCAGGCATAGACCCGCATCCGTCCCCCTAGTTTCACAATCATTTTACTGAAATTGCACATGAAGGCCGCGCGGCTGGGCTCGGTCTGATATTGAGTCATGCAGTTGCGGGTTATGTGGGGAACCCCTGCGGGATGGGAACTGGGGCCGTAAAAGTCTGGAAAGGCCACCATATTCAGGTCTTCGGGAAGCCCCACCGATTTGAAATGCTGTTGAAAGGCTTCCGTGATGGATTCACTATCCTCCTCCTTCTTCATATGTCGCGCGACGGACACAGAAAACCCCGCCTCATGAAGTCTGGCCATCGTGTTGAGGGCCAGGGCAAAGTTGCCCGCACCCCGACCGGCATCGTGCTCCGCAGCATGGGGTGAATCCAGACTGATTCGGAATCGCACCGGATTTGGAGCATCCCGTAGCGCGAGTACCCGATCCCAACGTTTTTCCACGGGCTTGGTGCCATTGGTCAAGACCATGCACGGGCGCTGGGCGAGGGACAGCTGAAGAATCTCAAAGATATCTTTGTTGATGAAAGGCTCCCCCCCCGTAAAGGAGAATTGCTCCACACCGAACGCGAGGGATTCCTCTATAAAGGGGCGAACGTCCGCCAACGTCACTTGCTCAAGACGGTGGACACCCGGTGCCGACCCTTCAAGGCAAAAGGGACAGGCCAGATTGCAGGCCGTGCCGGTATGAAACCACAGCTCACGAATTGTCTCGGGCTGGATATAGCCCCGCTCGGTACCGTCGGGGGTATAGTGCCAGTCGTTTTGCTTATGGTCGGGATGAATTGGGTCAATTGCATTCGCCATCAAATAGGGCCTCGTGGTCGCTCTGCTACGGAGTTTTTCACCACGATCATCCTCCCTGGAGAATCGCGACGGTTTCCGTCAATTGGTGTGCATACCCTGGTTCATTCACAGGCGATGCCTAAGTTGAGTCAATGCAACCCACCTTATCATCCCTCTGCACTTACATTCACCAAGCCAAGCAGCAAACGGGTACCCAACGTAATGAGCATAATCGGAATCTTCAGAAGGAGCCAGCAAAAAACTACCAGTACCCCCACGCCGATGAGCCAACTGTAGGACCCCGTTTCGAGGCGGTCCATGATACGCTCGGCCAGAATAATCATCGGAGGCACCTCTTCCACCGATACCGGGACCGCCATTCTGGTCGATTCGGGAACTTCCTGGGGCTCATCGATATCGACAGGCCGGGGAACAGCCCCTTCGTCGACCGCCCGTTGCTGATCGCCCGGTTCGGGTGCGACCATCGGCTGAACAGTAGGGGGCACACCGGCATCGGGAACGTGGGCCTGCACGTCCCTTGGACGCTGTTGGTCCATCGCTATCTGCCAGGAGGCAATGGTTGTGGATGGGTCATCGATTATCCCACGAAAGAAGCTAAACAACTGAATGGCAAATACAACACCAAGGACGATAGCGCAAACGGCTCCTATACTCCCGACAACCCGAATAGCAACCAGAAAACTATCCAGCAACCCTTGGCCGGGCATGTTTTCCACGGCCGTCGCGTTTTCACTTTCCGTTTTCTGCGCATCCATGATCCGTTCCTCCGGCTACTTCCGTCCATAGTGATTGTATTGAGCCTACCACAGAAGACAGGATTTTATTCGGCAATCTGTCGGAAATACGGAACTAACCCTATGAAACTAAAGAACTTTCCTAACCCCATCTACAGCGGGTATACTAGGCGTTTTGATGCCAATTTGGCCCCATGAGCCAGGAGAATAGCAATGATGAGAATCTGTATGGCAGGTGCCCTTGGCCGCATGGGCCGTCGCATTCTGGAAATGACCGTGGTTGCCGAGGATGCCGCCATTGGGAGCGCCTTTGATGCGCCGGCAAACGCCGGAACCGTTTTGCAACCGGGTGCCGAGTCGGGTAAGGGCCAGTCCGTTACGGTAGGCGGTGATGCCGCCGCGGCCGTGGCACAGGCCGACGTAATGATTGATTTTACCTATGCGGGCGTTTGTCTGGACAATGTTCGGGCCGCCACCGCTGCCGGCATACCGTCGGTCATCGGCACCACGGGCCTTTCCGACGCGCAGATGGACGAATTGAAGGTCTTGGCGACGGAGCAAGCCATCGTCTACGCCCCCAACATGAGCCGAGGCGTCAATCTGCTTTTTTATCTGACCACGGTAGCCGCAGAGAAGCTGGGTCTCGATTACAATTGCGAAGTGCTCGAAATGCACCACAACCTGAAGAAAGATGCGCCCAGCGGAACGGCCGTGCGTTTGGCAGAGAATGCCGCGCAGGCATTGGGCCTCGACTACAACGAAGACGTAACCCACGGGCGGGAAGGCCTCATCGGCGAACGTCCCCAACGGGAAATCGGCATTCACTCCATGCGGGGTGGTGACGTCATCGGCGATCACACGGTCTTTTTCGTGGGCCAGGGGGAACGCATCGAGCTTTCTCACCGATCTTCCACGCGGGACCACTATGCCAATGGTGCCTTAACGGCAGCACGATTCGCCGTGAACGCCGCCCCCGGATTTTACGATATGCAGGATGTGCTCGGACTGCGATAGTTTCGCGGTGCTATTTACCAAACGACGGAGAGACGAACCATGAAGCCAATGATACTTGCCTTGACCTTGATGACCCTCGGTTCCCTGACGGCAACCGCAACGGTAGACCCCTCGGTGTTGACCGGTAAGACCCAGTTACTCTGGCCCGATGGTGCACCCGGCGCGGTGGGCACGGGACTCGGCCATGAGCCCTCCCTGACCGTATACCTTCCCGAAGCCAGTAAGGCAACGGGCACGGCTATCGTCGTGTGTCCTGGTGGTGGCTATGGCGGCCTGGCACTGGATCACGAAGGGGAGCAGATCGCCCAATGGCTCAATGGGGAAGGCATCGCCGCCTTTGTACTCATGTATCGCCACGCCCCCGATTATGGCCACCCCATCCCACTGACCGATTCACAACGTGCGGTACGTACCGTGCGCGCGGGTGCTGCAGCATGGGGCATTAACCCGGAACGAATTGGCATCCTTGGGTTCTCGGCAGGTGGCCACCTGGCCGCGAGCACGGGCGTCCTCTTTGCGGGCCCCCAGCCGGAAGCGAAGGATCCCATTGATAAGGTCTCGGCGCGGCCCGACTTTATGGTGCTTCTCTATCCCGTCATCACGATGCAGGATGACTTTACCCACACGGGTTCGAGAAAAAATCTGCTCGGCGACACACCCGATCCGGAGCTCGTGGAGCGCTACTCCCTCGAGCGTCAGGTCAGCGACGAAACACCCCCTGCCTTTCTGGTCCATACCACCGATGATCAGGTAGTACCTGTAGAGAATAACGTGCAGCTCTACCTCGCCATTCACCAGCATGGCATTCCAGTGGAAATGCATATCTACGAAAAAGGACGGCACGGACTCGGCCTTGGTGGTGGGGATGCTGCCTTTGCAACCTGGCCCGCCCATTGTATCGACTGGCTGCGGGTACGTGAATTACTTCCGGCCAGCTCGAAGTAAAGGTGGTGATCCTGTCGTCATTTTTAATTCTGGGGTGAGGAGAGCTTGACCAGTTCGCGTATTTTTTCGAGCAGTGCCACGGCCCGATAGGGTTTCTGCAGAAACCGTATCTTAGGATCGTTTGCGAATTTCGGCATGGTGTTTTCCTGGCTGAAACCCGTGCTGATGAGCAAAGGCATGTGTTTATCAATCCTGCGAATCTCAGCATAGGCTTCCGAGCCATCCATATGAGGCATGGTGAGATCGAGGATTACCGCGGAAAGTTTGTGGTGATGTTCACGAAAACACGCGAGACCTTCCCGTCCGTTTTCGGCACTCATGGTAGCAAACCCTACGTTTTCGAGAATCTTTGACGAGAGATTCCGCACAACGGCCTCGTCATCGATCACCAGGATGGTACCTGAGCCACGCCAGGGCGTATCGCGTGGCACGTGGGGTTTTACGGGCGTCGGCCGTTTGTGGGTGCTTGGCACATAGACCCGGATACAGGATCCCTTGTCGCATTCACTCTCCACGACGATGGCACCCCGATGGCTCCCCACGATACCCAATACGGCGGCCAGACCGAGCCCGTGCCCCGTTGGTTTGGTGGTAAAGAAGGGCTCGAAAAGACTACGGCGGGTGCGCTCGTCCATACCACAGCCCGTATCGCTAACCTGAAAACAAACATGCTTTCCCGGCCGGAAGTTGTCGGAACGGTATACTTCGTCCGTCAATTCACCATCTACCGCCTCGACAGACGTTTGTATGGCAATTTCTCCTGCTGCGTCGCCAATCGCATCCGACGCATTCGTAATTAAATTAAGGAGTATCTGGCGAAGTCGAACCGGGTCCCCCTCAACGGGTGGCAGGTCGTCGGGGCAATTAAAGGTAATGACAATCTTTTTCGCGACCGTCGCCAGTGCGAGCTGGTTCATATCAAGCACCAATCCGGATAAATCCAGGGACTGGGCGTTATAGTCCCCCTTGCCGGAGTAAATGAGTAATTGATTGCACAGCTCCGCAGCGCGTTGGGCCGTTTCGAGAATTGTGCGAACATACTGCCCGGCGGCCGAGTGTCCCGGAATATCGGCCAGAGCCAAATCCGCATAGCCGATGATACCCAACAGCAGATTGTTAAAGTCGTGGGCTACGCCACCCGCGAGCAGCCCAAGACCTTCCAGCTTTTGACTCTGCTCGGCCTGGAGCGCCACCGTCTTGGCTTCGGTAATATCTGCAACAATCCCTCCCACACTTACGGGAATATTGTCGTCATCGTAAATAATAGATTTACGATCACTGATCCATCGAATCTCTCCATCGGGACGACGGATTCGATACTCACTCTGGGAGCGGCCTGACGCGTTCAATTCCCGCCGACTCGCGACAGCGATATGTCGGTCTTCGGGATGAACAGCCTCCAGCCACAACGTGGGATTGGCCTGAAAGTCCGTTACATTTCTACCATATATCGCCTCAAAAGCGGGGTTGATAAAGTGCACCATGGAGACGGCGAAGTCGGCTGACCAAACGCCATCTTCAATCGAATTCAGGAGATGATTGAATTTAGACTCACTCTCTCGAAGCTGGGTCAGAATCTGTTTGTCCTGGGTGATGTCTTCCGCCACACCAATCAAACCGGCTTCACGACGTTCCCCGATGGGCACGGGAAAGGTTCGCATGAATATCCAGCGACAGGTACTACCCGTTTTGCCCAGACGAAACTCCAACTCCGAGGCCTCGCCTTGGTCTAGTCCACTATCTATTGCGTTGCTCACCCTATCGCGATCGTCGGGATGGATCGCCTCGAGCATCGATTCGGGCGCCGTCTCGAATGCGGAACAAGGCATTCCCCAGAGCGAATTGTACGCCGGGCTCACGAAATGCACCTTTTCTCGGGTGCGCAACCAGAAGGCCTGATTTACGGACTCGGCCAGGTAGTTGAAATTCTGCGCCGCCTCATGCTGTGCCGTAACATCAATGCCCACCCCCCACATTGACCAATCGGCGACGGGAGAATAGTCCGAAATGCTGGACCATGCAATTACCCGCTGGGTACCATCTTTACAGGTAATCGCCCACTCCCAGTCTCTATCTGCGTCGCTATGATTTTCCCAGGCGGCCAGCATACGGGCCCGGTAGTCCCGATCCGGATAGAGGGTTTTCATCGCCTTTGGATTGTTGCAAATTTCGGAGGCCCCATAGCCCGTGACACGTGCACACTCATTGTTCCAGTAGACGATGTTCTTATGTTCATCCAGGGCAACAATAAAAAGCGGAATCGACTCTATGACCCGTTGTGCCTCTACCGATGAAGAAAACGTGTGCACTGCTCGATTCGGTTGGACGTTGTGAAAATGCAGCTGCAGCAGGAACCCGCCACCCTGATCTTCCCCGACCGGAAAACACCTGATATTCCAGGAAATCAGGTTGCCCTGCGCGTCGGGGAGAACCACGTCTTCCTGGATCGTCTCCCCAAGGAATGCCCGGTCGAGATGGTCTGCCAATGGAAACCATTGTGGCGAAGCGTCACCGGAAGATGGATTCCACGGTTTAACGGTGAGAAAAGAATCTTCGGTGAAGAACGTTTCCGCTGCGTCGTTACCTTCGCGAAAGGTGGCGGCTGCGTCGATGTAGACCAGGGGATCTTCGTTTGTCGCAAAGAACGACGAGAGAAATCCGAATCGACTCGGTGACGCTACGCCCGCACTTTCGGCCCCGGTCGCCCCGCCTGAACGCTTTTCCCCAGATTTCTCATCATGATTAAATGCCATCCCCTAAGTGTAACAAATAGGCAGAACATTATTGCTGTCATTTTATTCAGTACTCCTCTATCTCCAGACACGCATCGATACGCTTCCTGGAGAGCGGACTATGTCTATTTACCTATGGCGTCGAATAACGTACCATGGACGTGTGATAAGAGGTATCTGGATGCGACATATTTTCAAATTGAGTTCGATTGGACTTTGTTTGGCGTTTTTTTCGCTCGGGACACACGCTGTTCCCGTGGCTCTCTTTTATGACGAGGGTTTTGTTGATACCACCACCGAGATCAACATCCATGGCGGTGCAGGTGAAGCGCTGAACGTAAAGACCTCGCTGGAAAACCATGGCCATACCGTCACCACGTTCACGGGCACCACGTCGGCGGACTTTGAAACCGCGTTGATCGGCACCACCGTCCTCGCCATTCCCGAGCTCGATCTGGATATCACCCCCTCATTGAGCAGTGATGCCGTCGTTCGCATCGCCGACTTTGTATGTCACGGCGGCGGACTCATCATCATGGGCAGTCCCTTTGCCACGGATTTTCTGAAAGATGTCTTCGGTTTTGACGCGGGCGGCTTCGAGCAACCCACGGTCACGTTCCTGAACGAAGATGACCCGGCCGTTCCTGAGCGCTTTCTCGATGGCCCCGCCACGGTGAACGACCCTTCCATCACGTGGGGGATGGTGCAACGCAGACTACCACCGAATGGCGTTGCGATCTATGGCAACGGACGTAATGCCACGGTCGTTACCTTCACCTTTGGCAGCGGCCACGTCTTGTTTCTCGGCTATGACTGGTTTGGCACACGGCCCGATGCCTGGGAGACGGTGTTCGGGCGCGCCGTGCTCCACGCCGCTGACACGGAAGCCTTACCCGAGAATGAGTTAATTGTGGTGGACACGCTAACGGATGAGGGTGACGGTGGTGATACCCGCTCCGTAGCATTTCTGATCAATACGCCGGGAAGCAACGGCATTTCCCTTCGGGAAGCCATTGAAGCCACGAACAACAGTCCGTGTCACAACATTATTGGCTTCGGCATAGAAGGAAATATTCTTCCCTTATCGGCCTTTCCCGCCCTGTCTGACCTCACCGGGGGCACGGATGTCGTCGCGGATCAGGCGATCACGCTGGACGGCTCCATGCTCATGGACGGAGAAAGTGGCCTCCTCATCGAGTCACCCCGAAATATCATTGACGGGCTCGGCATTGTAAATTTCCCCACCCACGGCATCCATCTCGCAGGCACCTCGGCCATCAATAATGTGGTGGCAGACTGCACGATTGGAAACGACGGGAACAACGCCCTCCCCAACGGGGGCAATGGCGTCTTTCTGGAGGATGGTGCCTCTTCCAACCTCATCGGTGGCACTCTGGAGGCGGATGGGAATGTTATCAGTGGCAACGCGGGCCATGGCATCCATCTGGATGGCAGTAACACGCGAGAAAACAACGTGTGGGGAAATCGTATTGGGGCCACCCGCGATGAGTCAATTGTGCTCGGCAATGGGGCATCCGGGATTTACATTGACGCTGGTGGACGACAAACCCAGGTGGGCGCGGCCGATGAAAGCATTGCGCCCAACTACATCACGGGAAACGGCGGCGACGGAATCACGATTCTCTCTGAAGGATCCTTTTACAATCGAATTCACCGCAATCGCATCTGGAACAATTCCGGCGCGGCAATACGCCTCGAAAATGGTGCCCAGGAAAATATCAGCGCCCCTATCTTTCCAGAGCCACAATCGGCCTCCGGCATGGCCATAGCCAATGCCACGATCGAAATCTTCGCCGATGACGCGGACGAAGGTGCGCGATACCTGGACACGGTCGTAAGTAATGGAGCGGGTCAATTCAGCAGCGCCATCGACCTTACGGATATCAGTGGGTTAAACATTACCGCGACGGCGACAGATGTAAATGGAAATACCTCGGCCTTTGGCACCTACCAGGCCCCGGCTGGTGAAGGCGAAGGCGAAGGCGAAGGCGAAGGCGAAGGCGAAGGCGAAGGCGAAGGCGAAGGTGAAGGTGAAGGTGAAGGTGAAGGTGAAGGTG
>CAXBPH010000287.1:0-8775 GCA_963977445.1 uncultured bacterium
CAACCACTACCGTCAACAGGCGCTGGCCCAGGGCTACACGGGCGATAGCATCATCAATTCCGTTTCGGACAACCTGTCTATGATGCTTGGCTTCCTGGTGGCATGGCGTTTGCCTGTCTGGGCGGTGGTGGCGCTGGGGATTGGGCTTGAGTTGTTTGCGGGCTACATGATTCGGGACAACCTTACGCTGAATGTTATCAACCTCATCTATCCCTTTGAATCTATCGCCACGTGGCAGTCGGGGGCGTGAGGTCTCGCCCCTGAATGGCGTGATGCATCAGAACGCTTCCTCTACTTCGATGCAGCCTCAAAAAAGTCTATCGCCTCCGTCTGGAAATCTTGCATCACCTCGTCTTTATGGCCCTGGCCCGCTGCGGTGTAAAATTCGCAGACATATTTCTTTTCCTGCAGAAGTTCGGCCAGCTTCTGGCTGTTGCTGTAGAGCACGGTGTTGTCGGCATTGCCATGGATCAACATGACGGGGATTTTTGCGAACGCATCGGGGTTCTTCAGGGCCGCGTTGCGGTCGTAGGCTTCGGGCATCTCGGCGTAGGTGCCGCCATAGGCCTTGGCGACGGGCGCTTCATAGCGAGGGTTCTCCACCACCCACGTTGCGAAATCCGTCATGGGCATGACCGCGCACACGGAGCGAATCAAGTCGGGCCGATGGATCGCATAGGCCAGCGACGAGCCGGCACCCATGCTGGTACCCATTACATGGACACGTTTCTGCGGGATTTCTTCTTCCTTTAAGACCTGGGAGACCACCCCATCCAGTGCGGCCTTTGCGGCGTCGCTCATGAAATGTTTCGGGCCGAGTTCGGGCACCACCACATAGTATCCCCGGGCAGCAAGCTCGCCGCGAAGCATCGCATAGGGCGGCCGCTTGAAGTTGTAGTTTTCGATGGAGCCACCCGCACCATAGAGAAAAATCAGGAGGGAGCGCTGGCTCGTTGGCGTGTCATTCGCCGGATGGTAGAGCAAGTAGGGGGTGGTCGTACCTTTTTCCGAATCTTCGAATGCATGGCGGGTTATGGTATCACTGGCCTGGCTCAAGGCCTGGGGAGGTGCCGTCCCATCGTCCCCGTGAGCAAGGGCGCTGCATGCGATAAGGGACATGAGGAAAAAGGAAAGAAACTTAGACATAGTTGGCCTCTATGGGGGATTAGGGCTGCGTCGTCGGCATGTATTCGAGATAACGAATAAATAGGGGTAATCGAATAGATTCACCTGTCCGTCGAGTGTAGCGTCTGGCTTGGTAAAGCGTCAAACGGGGCAATTGTTGTGGGGCGTAATTCGCCGCGAGGGGGAATCCAAAAATAACGTGAGTAGTTAAGGCGACCGTATTGGATTGAAGCGTACGGTGGGGTGCCACGGACAAGCCCGCCAGGGTTTGCCCGTGCTGGGACGGGAAGGCTACCCAACCTCGCTAGTGAATTAAATGGTGGCTTGCGTATTGAATAAAGGATTCATATGCAATGCTCCGTTCACCAAAATGAGCACGGGCAAGCCCTGAGGGCTTGTCCGTGGCACCCAATAATTCCCGATATGTCAACGGGTACGCCGGCAATGACAACGTCTTGTGAATTGCCTTGTTGAAAGCTGCCGCCCTTTTTGGAAGACCCCATTCGTGAGGATGACGGCCTTCGATTTCACTTAATTTTCGTGCGTTGGCCCAACGCTACCAACTTGAGCCGCCCCCAAAGCTGGAACCTCCGCCGCTACTGGAGCCCCCACCAAAGCTGGAACCGCCACCAAAACTGCTGCCGGAGCTGATGTTGTTGTGCAATAACGAAGCGGCGGCATCGCGACGTCTGCGTTCTTCCCGCCGGCGGGCTTCTTCTGCGCGCCGTTCTTGTGCCTCCAGCGCGATGGCGTGGGCAATCTCATTCTGGGCCCGCGAAAAACTACTTCGGGCCGCCCGCACGGCGGCATCATAGTGGCCGCTTGCCAGGAGTTCACGGGCATCGCCAAGATATCGGGAGCCGGGGGAGCCGGTAATGTGTACGCCATAGCTACCGCTCCAATTGGTCGCTTTTCGAACTTCGGAAGCCGCACGGGTTATCTCCGCACTGGCCAAGGCCGCTTCTTCCATTTCGCGGTTCAATCTGGCCGTGATTTCACCGGCGTCGGCGACCATCCGGTCGGCCTCTTCGTCCAGCGCATTCCAATCCCCATGGTCCTGGTGCGCGGTTTCGCTGCTACGGTCAAAAGCGACCTGCAATTCTTTCAAGTCCCGATAGGCCCGCATGGTTTCTTCACTATCGCCAAAGGCATCACGCTGCGCCTTGTCCGCTGTCTGGACGGCAACCCCAATCTGCCGCTTCGCTGCGTCCAGGCTACGTGTCGCCTCGGCATGGGCATCGCGGTCATTTTGAAGCAGTACGCGTATCTGAGCAAAGGCACGCTGGGCCTCGGCGAGGTGATCCGCCGCCGCGAATGGATTGCCCCGGCGGGCGTTCACTTCCTCGCGGGCCCGGGCCAGGGTGGACTGGGCCCCTTCGAAAGCGGTTGCTGTCGGCGCCATGGTACGGGCCTCTGCCACGTCGATCCCTATTGCCGTTGCCTCGCCCTCCAGTTTCTGAAGAAAGTCGCTGTTGGCCGTCACCGTGCTATCGAGGCGAGCCCGCTTCTGGGCAATCTCCAACAGGCGATCATGGGCGAACGTGTATCCTGCGGCGACCTGCTCCAGGAGGTTGGCGGCCTGGAGTACCCGGCCTTCCTTGTAACGCTCTTCAGCCTGTTGGAGCTTGACGCGGGCGTCTCCCAATTGTTGCTCGGCTTCGAGGATGTTGTCATCAATCGTTCCGTTGGCATTGGGATGGGTGGGGTCGCCCATCTGAAGAACCAGGACCGCCGGGGCGTAGCGTTGGCGTATGTCCTCCAACAAAACCCGATGTTCCGGTACGGTGTTTTCGACTTGCTGGCGTTCTTCCCGCCAGTTCTTGACCGTTTCTTCGTGCCTGTCCATGGCGTCCTGCGTCGCCGAGAGAATGTGATGGACTTCAGCGATGAGGCCATCGATTTCCGTCAATGTAGTTTCTGCTTCATCCACCTTTCCCAAGCCCAGCGCGCCGAGGGCAGCGACGGCGAGTTCCTCGGAACGGGCAATGCGGAGTGAGGGGTCTAAATCCACGGTCCCCTTGTTACGGAGCAGTTGGTCGCGCAGGGCATGCGCCGGGTCGATGTGCAGACGGGCTCCGATGTTCTTTCGTGCCTCAGCAATGGCGCCGCTACCGGTTTCTATCGATACGAGGGTGTTTTCCCGACGGCGTTGGTCGAGGGAGACGGTCTTGTCGACACGCTTTGCCAAGGCATCGATGGCATTCGCCACATTTGCAATGGCCTCGGTCTGGAGGGTATCAACGGCGTCGGCGGCCGTCTGGTCGGCCCGTTCGGACAAGCGCTGCTGCTCCACGCGAATCCAATCGGTGTCTACCCCGGCCGTCTCCAGGGTTTGGGTTCCCGTGGCTACCGGCGGCATCAGGGCTGACTGTGCATTTTCGACCACCTGCGCGAGGGCCGTGGCTTCTGACTGCTGCCGTTCCGCCGTGGCCACCGACGTTCTTACCGCGCCAATGGGGTCGTTGTTGAGTTGAGCCTGGGCCGCAAGAACCGAGTCAAAGGCCGTTGGCACCAATCGCTCGAAGAGGGCGGGAACCGCAAACAGGCCATTCGCCGTTGCCCACTCCTGAAAGCGCGGCTGCTTTTCTTCTAGTTGTGTGAGGGCCGTGGATATAGACTCCAGGCGTGGCCCCGTCTCGGTGATGGCCTTCTCCAGCTCCGTCAACCGTGCCGTTGCCCGTGTGGCCCGCGTATTGAAGGCGTCAAAGAGTTCGGCGAAAGTCATGGGCTCTTTGGGCTGGTAGTCCGACAACTTACCCAGGAGATCTTTCTGCCAGGTCCGTTTCTTTCCCCGGACCATGCGGTTCAGCGCATCGTCTTCACGCAATACGATAGGCTGATCACTCAGGGCCAGGGCGGCCCGATAGTTGCCCCGCAAAAAGAGATTGTAGACCCGCGCCCAGAAGGAATCGGGCCGGACGAGCTTCGTCGCAATTTCACATTGGTCATTGAGTTGAACCCAGGCCAGCGAAAGAAAGCCCACGTCATCCCGAATAGATTCTGCCATCGTTGCGGACTCGGAATCCGGTGCATAGAGGGTGCTCTTCCAACTGCCGACATAGAGCTGGGTTTGTTGCTCCAGGTCTTCCTGCATGACATCCAGTTTCGCATCGAGGGCGGTATTCCAGGACGCCAGATGTTCGTGGGCACTGCGTTTCAGTTCTTGGAGACGACGATTCAGATAGATGAGTAAGGCGAGTAGGGAGAGTGCAAGGATGGTCAGGCCGGCGTAGGTCATGATACGGGTCAGGGCGGCCAATTCCTCGGCATCGGTTATCTCCCGATGAATCGTGTCCAGTTGTCGTTGCACCGTAAGGAGGGATTTCAGATAGCGAGAATCGGCCTGCTGGTAAAAGACACTGCCTTGAGCAATGTTCTCTTCAATATTCGCGACAGCGGTCCCCATGTCCGACGCGCCGTCCCGCTTCTTCTCCTCGTGCATACGGTCGGTCAATGTGGCGAAAATCGTGTTGTCGGATTGATACTTACGAAGTTCGATGGTGCGCTTGCGGGCTTCGCTTGCTACCCGGAGTGCCTCGGTTTTAGCCGCAGCAGCATTGGCTGCGGTGGCGGCACGGGCTTGACCCATCGCGTCTCTCCACTCCCCAATGGGGGGATTGACCAAATCGCCCGTGAGGTTGGGGTCGTTCTCGCGCAGTAACGTTGCGTCCGTGTCCAGCGCTTCCACGAGTGTCGTGGCGTCGATGATGGCCCGCTCGGCTGTGTCCACGTCGGCTTCATAACGCTCCAGGGCGCGGAGCCCGTCGTTGGCTTCCGACGTGAGCCCTTTCAGCAGGGTTGTTGCCTCACTGAATTCTTTTCGGGCGATCGCGCTTTCCCCCTCGGTGATTTTTGTGCGCATGGATGGGATGTCGTAGGCGTCGGCCCGCGCGTTGGGACGGCGGGTTTTCAATGCGTCCCGTGTTGTTTCGAGTTGGTCCACAGCGGCCTTGGCCACCGTGAGGGAGGTCTGCGCCTGCTGTATTTCGCCGGCAATGCGTTCGTTGAGCAGTCTGTCAATGTTTTTGACCGCGTCCTCCACCGAGCGTTGTATGTCGAGGCCGGCCCGCATCCCCGCCTTGACCCACTTGTCCAGAGTGCCCGGGTACTGTTTGGTGCCCAGACGGCGGTTATCCTGCGCCGTCGAGCCGGTGTAATTGTGGTGCTTTTCGGCCAGGACTATATAGAGAAAGGCACCATCACGCTCTCCGGTTTCCGGATGAACCCATTCCTTGAAATCGGCTTTGTTGCGTATGCCGGATCCCAGGGCGTAGTTGAAGGCTTCATTGCCCCGATGACCATCGTAGGTCTCACCCCGTGACGTATCGGCCAGCACCACTACCCAGTGTTTTCCTGAGAGGGATTTTGCGATAGCTTCAAATTCTCTGTCCCCGAGATTGCCAACCTTTCCCTTCACATACAAGTTGATTCCTGGACGCCACGCGCTGACCAGTTCGTTTACATTGTCAAAGCGAATGAACTGACCTTGCGTCTGGGCAAGCTGTACGCGCTGGGGCGTGGCAACGACTTCAAGGGCTTCTTGTTCTATAGGAGGGAGGCTTCTCTGCCCCGAGAGGGGGGCGCGGGCAAGACCGAAGGCCATAGGAGCGCTGACGAGTACCGCAACAAGAGGCAACAGCGTTGCCCACAGCCCAATTTTCCGCTGCGGTGCCTGCGTATTGCTGCTATGGCGTAGGATAAATGGTGAGTTCATGAAGTCCCCTGATTTACGTTGTGCCCCGTTGCTTGAATTGCCCTTAGCAATCACATCCATTTCTGGCGTCTCCTCTTTGGCCAGTCCAGCACACCCCTATCGCCCGGCTACCTCGTATACCGCGTGGGGCATGACGGTAGAGAAATCGATATCCTCGGATTATCCCGGTAAAATTGTCGGGAAACACGGTGTCTACACTACAGCTGACACGCCGAAAGTATTCGCCCCCGACCCCATCAGCTACCAAGCACCAACAGTAGACTTTCCGGGCGACAGCGTCAAGAAAGCAATCTCTGCTCCTTGGAAAGCTGTCAGACGGCGCGCCAGATTCGGACAAGCTCGCACAGGAAGCAATCCATCAAATACCAAAAGGTTGATGGAGAACCAACGGGTCACTCGGCCATATCGGTTTTATTGATAGCCTCTCGCAACGCCTTTCTTGCCATTCTGGATATAACAATGAGCACGACGATACAAATGGCGAGGCCACCAATCAATATCAAGATCTGCGGCGCAGCCATCTTTGTGGCACCGCCAGCTAATCGAATCACGTGTTTGCCCGTGTGACCAAAATAGACTTCCACAAGCAGGCTTGGTGCGGTGGCAAGAGAGGCCAAGAGAAAACGCCAGAAGCGCACACCAGCGGCGCCCAGTAAGTAGCTTAGCATCGCTGGGTTTACGGGGGTAAGCCTCACCAAAAGCTGGAGGCGAAACTCATCTTGAATGACAGCACGTTGGATGGCCGCCAGCGTCGGACGTCCAGTCAGGAATCGTTGAATCCGGGAACGGATGACGTAGTGGGCGAGGAAGAACTGAACCGTTCCAGCCGTCAGCGTTCCGAAAAGTACGGCTACCGCGCCCCAGCCAACGCCGAAGAGCGCGCCGGCAATGATACAAAGGACGGTATCCGGGACCAACAGGGACGTAGCGATGACGAAGAGGCCGATAAAGGCGAACACGCCCCACGGGCCGAGACGATTGATCCAAATTTCGATTGCATTGATGTGATGCTCGAGCGCGTTCCCCGCGATGAGGAGGGCGACAATAGTGCATAGAGTCGCCGCCAGGTAGGGCAACAGGGTGCGCGAGGATGCACGCAAGAGAAGCCCCCGGATGGGCCCCCTGTCTGGATGATAGGTGTTGAATTGCACGTTTGAGTCCTCCCGGAAAGTATATACTCGGTCTTGACGCTGGGAGACCGAGTTCCCGTTCCGAACTACGATTCAACCTGGCGCAGTCCACAGAGTACAATTCTGAAACTGGCTGACTATTTTTCACCGGACTGCTATCCTATCCTCTACATAGCCCGTGGATGTTGGACAGTCTTCTGGCCGTCGGAAGTTGCATGGTAAAACTGCGACGGCATTTCATTCTACACTATTACGAGCAAAGGTCTCGTTCGTACGGAAAGGTTAATTGATGAAAACTACAACGTCTCCACCGGTTCAAAATAGAAAATTATCGGGTGTAAAAGGCCCGGAATACCTGCGCTTTCACTTGCCCCATGTGCACTTGGCCTCGGTCTTTGGTGATGATTGGTTTGCTTTAAAGGCGGAAGCCTTTGCGCGTTTTTTCGGTACGCCGATTTTTTTGATCACCCAAACTGTCGTTGTCGGGATTTGGATTACCTTGAACGCGATAGGCATTGCGAAATTCGACATCTATCCTTTTATTCTTCTCAATCTGGCCTTCAGTCTCCAGGCGGCCTATGCGGCACCGTTAATCCTGCTTGCCCAGACGCGGCAGGCGGACCGGGACAAAATGCTCACGGAAGCCGACGCCCGGCACCGAGAGTCTCTGGCGGTCGCAGCGCAGGAGCGGATGGATACGGGCGTGAAGCAGGCCGAGCAGATGTTAGAATTGCTCAGATTGAATACGGAGCTTACGGCGTCGACGAAGGAATTGAGTATCCGGATAGAAACGCTCACACGTGAACTGCACGGTAAGGCGTTTACAGAAAATACAGGGACGGGAAAAAATAGCTAGATTCGGGTACGCTATTGCGTTTTCCATGACGTACCAGTCGGAATTGACGGGCGAACGCGTATGTTTTCGGTCAGTACGGGTGCTCACTGCTACGCCAGCAATTCGTTCATGGTGCCCGCGCTGCTGCTGAAGCTATCCGTTTCGACGCCCATCTGTTGGAGCATGGTCACAAAGAGATTGGAGAGCGGCCTGTTGTGGTCCTTGGGGAAAGAAATGTGCTCGCCATGCTTCAGTCCGCCACCCGCGAGGAGAATGGGCAAATTGCTGTTGTTGTGGGTGTTGGCATCGCCCATGTTGCTGCCAAATAAGACCATGGTGCTGTCCAGCAGACGTCCTTCGGTTTCTGTCGTTTCGGAAAGCTTCTGGAGGAGTTTGTGAATCAGGACCATCTGTTGGTGGTCCGCATCAACCAGCTGCTTCAGTTTTTCCTCGGACTGACCGTGGTGGCTGAGGTTGTGGTAGCCGTCGGTCGTGTTCTGGTCGGGATGAAGGGCAAAGGCCGGGGTAGCAAAGGCGTCGACCATGAGGGTGACGATGCGTGTGGAGTCGGATTCAAGAGCGAGCCGCGCCATAGACAGCATGAGGTCAAACTTTTCAAAGAAGCGCTTCTGATCGCCAATGTCTTCGGGTGGGGCTTCCTCGGTGGTCGGTTTGGGCCGTAGCTCCCATTCACGGGCGGTGCCCAGGCGCTGTTCTATTTCGCGGATGGACGTGAGGTATTGGTCGAGGCGGTCTTGGTCATTGTGCCCCAGGTGACGGCGAAACTGACTGGTGTCTTCCATCAGGGTGTCAAGAATACTGCCCCGTTCCTCCAGTTTGTTCAATTGGCGCTGGACAGCGGCGTCATCGCCCTGGATAAACATTTTGCGGAACAGTGCGGTGGCGCTGTCTTCGGCAGGCAAGAGCACCCCATCGCGGGTCCAGGAAAGGCTGCGATTGGCTTTGTCGAT
>CAXBPH010000288.1:0-8773 GCA_963977445.1 uncultured bacterium
TGTGTAGCACGATCATCCATTTTTTCGACTACCTTTTTTGTCCGTCACCACTTACAGCCCGTATATATACCTGAATCGCGGGGGGCCAAACGCATTATACATACTGTGGCAACCTCATTTTTCCAATGGTCGAACGATTGAGCATATCTGCATGTAATCGGATTGAAAATCCATTAGGACCTTGAAAAGCACTGCCCATATACCCTCTACTACCAGTTGGGCTTACGTTAGCGCAAAGGCATTATCATCCAGGGGGATACCGACAGGAAATGCGAGCCCGTGGCTTGATAATAGGATCCACTCCACTTTTTGAACGTTTTTGGGAACAGCAGCATCTTGACGACAAGCAACAACAGTCCGCGATTGGTTGTTCGCCTTTTGGGATACGTTTTATTCCTGCTGATTCCCATTCTATTGGCCATTCTGTTGGAATTCTCAGGCTTCCTTTACCTCAAACACCACGGACTACACACCTATCGGCTTCTCGTGAAGCGCGGAGAGTTCAAGGAAGCGGAGGGGATATTCGACAGACAGGGCAGCTTATCCTATCTCGATCCCCATCTCAGCCATTCACACAATCCAACGCACATGGTGGATGCCGGAATGGAGTACATTCCTGGATTTTCAATATTTGGTGAGAAAGACAATCCTGACGCGTTCACTATCATCGCCCTTGGTGGCTCCACGACCGATCCCCTAGGAGGAAAAAGCTGGCCGCAGTTTCTGGCAGAGCGGCTGCTGGCTGAAGGATACTCGGTAAGGGTACTCAATGGTGGTGTGGCAGCGTATACGTCAAATCAGGAATTCTTGAAGCTCATCCGTGACGCACTGCCACTTGAGCCCGACCTGATAATATCGCTCAACGGTGTAAACGATCTCGGCTATATGCACAGCGTGTTAGAGCATCCCATGGTCCACCCATATCAAGAGAGGGTCCTTAGATCGATATCGGATTCTGCGCAACCTACGTCTCCGATTTTACCGAATGCGGTAGGCGCTGCTTTGATGCTATTCAGAGGCCCCCCGGCAATCGGGGTGAATTTAGGGACTACAGTAAAACGCAGGGACTATGAGCAGTGGTTCGGAAACGTTCGGATGATGCATGCCGTATCCAGTGAATTCGGGATCCCATACCTCTGTTTCCTCCAGCCGATTCTCGGGGTAGGGGAATACCACATAGTGCAGGAGGAGCAAGCGATGCTTGATAAAACCATTCGCCAGCTCGCCTCACAGCGGGATTACTTGGACGATGTGGAAAAATTTTACACAGGGGCGAGAGCATCTGCGGAGGGGACGCCCTACATAATCGACTTCGTAGATATTTTCGCTGGCAAACAAGAAATGTATGGTGATTCGAGACACCCGAACTATACCGGACGCAAGTTATTAGGAAACAGTATCTTCGAATTCTGCAGGGCTCACGGCCTACTTGAGGCGGTTGCAGAAGTATCAAATAGCTCCGATGGAGTGTCGCCTTAGCCAGGGCGGGAATCCGTAAACAAGGCTATATGTCGTCTTCAGGGGGCTCATCATCTGCGTTCGGTGGTCTCTTCGAAATTAATGCTAAGAATTGGACAAATCCAGCAAGTATGGCTGGTCGAATTGGTCTAGTGGTTGAGTTCCTTCCCATTACACGGTCGACATCGTCCAAGTGTCTATTACCTATGACCCAGAGGAAGGAGAGTAGTATGACGCCTACAAACACCGCCACAAAGCCTGTGAATAGCAACAGGAGTAGGCCCTCATTCATCGTAGACATGGTCAGTTCCCGATAGGGTCAATGAAATCGACCCCGGCTGTGTCGAATACACCAGGTTCCATACAATGCTTTTGAATCGCCTCGGCAAGCACAGTACCCCCCTCTCTTGTCTGGTGCCTGGAATCTTCATACATATGTTCTTTTCCGTATAACACATGAGTCAAATCCACGACGTACGGTAGTTGCGATGACAATCTTCGTGCACCAGCGTAAAATGCTTTGACTTCGGAAATATAGTCGCGACGGGGGGCAAGCTTTGCAATCGTTTCATCGAGCATTGCCTGGTCTATGGGGAGAAGCGGTTGATCCTCAGCGCCCATAACAGGCTGTAAGAAGCACAGATACGGGACACCAAATTCAGCAGATACCGCATGCATTATGCGCACATTGGTATGCCACTGCTCATAGTCTTTTCTACGTACAACGGTACCCAGGTTTATTCCGATCTCCGATTGCGGGGAGGTTGACGTCAGTACTGCGGCAACGGCATTGGGTAGGAGCCAGGTGGTCGTATCATTGTTCTTTGCGATGGCAGAAAGTACACTTTTTTGGTAGGGATGCACCATCGGGTGGTTAGTCGCACTGTGGAGAAAACCGAGGTCATTTACACCATTGAGTGAGATCACCATATCTGGTTCCAGTGGAAGTACATCCCGAACGAGCTTCAATAATTCTTGATTGGAAGAATATCCCGCTACCCCACCATTAAGGACACGTACATGCATTCCATTTTCGTTCAACAATTTCGCCAGTGTGGATGGCCAAGCGTGCACGTAGGTTGGGTCCGTAGTGGAGCCACCCAGAGTAACAATAGTGTATTCTGCCTCATCCTCTGAGGCTCCATAACAGACGAATCCCGGCTGAGCCTCCTGCATCTCCTCTTGGAGCAATTCAAGATTGTGAGCATGGCCTAAATGGGGGTCTAAATAGGAGTGACTGATTATTCTATCGAAAATACCTTCAGCCTCCATGGCCTCAGGCGTCTTAATAAATAGGGGGTAGGTCTCCCTCTCCGTGAATTTGAGATAACCCCATCCGCCAATCTCCACAATGGCGGTCAATGTCAGCAGCAGGACCATACTAAAAAGTATGCCCAACGCCCGTGACTTGTAATTGGATTTTATTTCCGTGCTCATTGAGTTGCTGCACTCTCTTTTTCAGTTTTAACCGTATTGATTCTATACCATCCAGGACGTACGATCACGTGACTGCCACTTGTCCAAGAGAGCGCCCACAAAAATCGGTTGGGTAGAGATACGAAGGCTGATCAGCACCATGCTTCCCAATACATTCGCATCAAAATTTCTTATCACGTTGTTCGCCATGATTGTGGTATCCACCTCACGTGTAACCATGGCGACGGAGACGGAAACCCAGCAGGAGGATACGGCTGCTATTCCCCAATTTACCTCCGAGATAGCTCGGATTGATGGTCTGGCGAATGGATATGGAGGGGGGAATTCGTGGCTGGCAGCGGCAGAGGGTCACCGAGAGCAAATTGAGGACCGCCTGAAAACAGAGCCCGAGACAGCCCAAGATGATGATTTTGTAGTTTTTTCGAATGGATACCTATATGGCAAGGCTTGGCTACTGGACTACCTGCCTCCTGAGTTTTTTGAGAAAACACCCCATGGTGAAGCGGCACTCAATTCTATAAAAACAACAAAGAAATGGCTGGATTCTCTCGGTGTACATCTGCTCGTAGTTCCCGTCCCACCACGCATGGAAGTCACGCCAACCTCAGTCTTCAAGGAACACGTTGACCTACCCCATAGAATTCATTTCATACGTACATTATTGGAGCACGGGGTTCATACGTTAGATGTGCTGCCAATGTTCACAGAGGAGCAATCCCGAACCGGCTTAAGTCTTTCGTTGAAAACCGACTCGCACTACAGCAATGCAGGTGTTCGTATCCTTGCTCTTGAAATTGCCAACAGTATTGCCCCTTATACGCCCCCACCTGGCGATGACATTGCCCTCGAATACAGCACCAGAGGGATTCAAACGGATATAAAGTCCGCTTTTACAAAACACATACAGGACGGATCACCTGTTAAATTTCCTCCCTATGAAACGGCAGAAGCGTATAGCGTCAGCGACGCGAATGGTCTTCCCTTTAAACCGGCAAAGAGTTCCTCGATCCTGGTGGCAGGAGATAGTTATACCTACATCTTCCAGAATGTTAGCGGACACCTTCCAGCTCATCTCGCACTGGAGATGAAACAACCCATTTCCCATGTCGCCATGGGGGGAGGTGGAGCCACTGTTCCAAACCGATTAGCAAGAATGGGTAAGGAGGAAGTGGCAAAGTTCGATGTAGTTGTCTGGGTATTTACCGCCCGATATCTTACAAGACCGGGATGGGATAAAAATCCACTCACGGACTGATACATGTCGACTCGGGTATATTGCGGTGACGTAAATTGTCAGCCCTGAGAGCGTGTAACTTTATCACCCCATATCCCTGATAAATGGCTCATCCATAGTCGCTATTGGTATGTTGACAATAATTTCTCTTCGGAGAAGCAGAAAACAATGGCCTTCGTATTCGCCAGTACTGCCTCTTCATCAAGTAGCTTCCAAAGGACCTCCTCGTCTTTGTATGCGCCCTCGTACAGGGTAACGGGTGTTCCGAGTGCCCCGGCTAAATGGAAAGCCCATGAAGCACTATCACGTCGGAAGTCATGCGCGATTCGACCGAGCGCCAGAATTGGACTTGGTGCACTCAAATCCAACAGCTTATTACCGTCATCCCTAACTTGGAAGACCGTCTGAATTTCTTCGGGTTCGCCGTCCACATCGACTGACCTCTTGACCCATGGGCGTAGGGAGATCTGCCGGGGCTGGATGTTGTATTCGATTTGAAGGGCATCGTATTGGTCTGGGAAAGAATCGTGGAGTACCTGTGCGATCTTCATACCTAGAGCGCGGTGTGCGGCTCCACTCAATCCAATTCCGTTGTCGAAATATACGGGCACCCCATCCGCCCTCAACGATTCCATTGGATGGGACACATTGATAGCCAGATAATTCCGTTCAAGCATGGACTGAACCAAGTCCAGATAACCCACATACGTGGGGGTATCCGATTCCCAATTTAATATAGCTTTTTCAGGGTACATGTGGACCCGTGATGGAATTGGCACGCAAACGAACTCGATTCCACGGGCCTGTAGAGCCTCTTTTATTTCTACCAGGCGGACGAAGAAAGGTCGCCATTTTGGAAGCCCCTCCGTGGGCATATCCAGAATTAAGTTATCCGAGTCCAGGAAAAATCTTGCTTCGCTCAACCGAAGGGCGAATTTATTCTGAAACATGGTGGCGTTTGAGCCCGATTCCTCCAGCCGTGTTTCTAATTCTCCAAAAGCATCTCGGGCGGGTTGTATCTTTTGGGACCAGTCGTTATGTCCACCGTACACTTCCACCTGTTTTCTCAACTGATCCAGAGCATTCTCAATCGGGGTCGATGAAAGCGCAGGGGTCGGCTCTTCGTCAGGTGCGACGTCGTGCTTGAATAGGCTCCAGTCATACCACGTGACTGAACCTGTTGTCGGGGAAGCAGGGTCTAGATAGCTGCATAGTCGAACTGCACCCGATACTCGTGTCGTAAAAGTACCTTCTATCCTTTGAACACCCTGCTCGATTGCAATGGCTACATTTGGGTCTATCAGCCTGGGTCGAGATGGAATGTTCAGGTCCCACGCTTGCACCACTACCGTACACTCTCCAGTCAAATCCGCGTACGCAAGGAATTGGTAGGTGCTATTCGCTTCAAGCTCTACAGTCGTTCCCCACTGAGAGGATGGAGGTTCCTTGATGTCACTAGTCAGCCAAGTTTGCTTTGCACCGTATCCTTTAGGCGCTCCCTCGAATTGCCCAAAAATGGCGCGCTTCGTTATCGATACATCGGGGTCAGATGGTGCGGAGAAATCGGTTGGAAAGTCTAACCCTGCATACCACTCCTTAAAATTCCCGTTGGGAAGCAGATTACGAGGTTCATCTTCCAAGGCGGTGACCGACAGGACAATGAAGCTACCCGGCGGTGGATAGGGACCATTTGTTTTTTCTGCTTCTCCGCATCCGTTCAGTAAGAAAACTGCGCAGGTAAGACATGTAAGGCCTATGAAATATGGCTTCATATCCACAGTTGGACGGTGGTCCTTTCCGAGTATCGAGACAAGTATGCCGTCCTATACTATAATTTTGGCCCCACTTATTTCAGTTCTGATTGAACTCAATTGTCGTCGGGGTACATTCCAGTTATCCCTTTCACAGCGTTATCCGCAATACGGGACGCCCGAATTCTTAGTTCACGGCGGTCCTCATCACCCTGCCGTACCCCTATTTCGATTGCGCTCTGGTAGACAGTGACCCAAGTCTTGGCCATTCTGACCTTCACCTCATCCGGCAATGCCCTAAGCACAACGTCCCCATCGTATTCCGCGACTTTTCCATTGACCAATAACAGCAGCCCCCATCCCGTACGAACGTCAAGGAGCATACCCTTCAGAAACCAGCAAAACCTCTTCCACAAAGAAGGATCTTTAATCAGGTTGGCTCTGGTCATACGCTGGTTGTCCCGACATAGTGGCTTCGAATTATTGTTACGAATATCATCGTATTTCCCGACGGTGAGATTGGGGCCTATCTGTAGAGTCGTCATTATACGCTAAGTTTTATTACGGCAACATGCAATGCTCCAAAATTCATGGCGGATTCGCCTCAGGGAGATGCCTGTGCTGTAATTTTCTGTCGATGTGCTTAATCTACAGGTGTAGTTCGAAGCTGCAAGAAAACCGTACGATCCGGTTTTTTTGACTGGCGTTTTACCAACCTTCTCCTCACATGAATCATATTCCCGATGGGGTTGGTTATCGTGTTTATCCATGGGTAGCAGCCCAAGCCGCAGCTGTTTTGTTATCGCGGTGGACGTAGACTTGGGTAATGTCGAGGCCTGCGTGGCCCAGAATTGCTTTCGCTGTCTCCATGTCCGATGTGGCTTCGATGGTGGTCGCTGCCAGATGACGAAGCTGGTAGGGCGTCCACTTGGGGATGTCATGTTCATCACACACGCGACTAATGGCACGGGCGTAGCCGTGGGCCTCGTAGTGGTCCCCAATGCAGCGGTCGGTCTTCTTCGGATTGGGCTTCTGATCCGGTCGCCTTCCGGGGCCGTTCGCCTTGCTGTGACGTTCCTTCTCAGCGTCCGTTGGGCTGAAGAGATACTCGTTGTCCTTACGGAGCAGAAAGGTACGTAGGACGCTTTGTGCACGAGGTCCAAAAAAAAGTCGCCGCTCCTTCCCCCGGAAGCTATTCTTATGCTCCCGTATGATGGCGGTCCATACCTCGCCCGTGCAGTCAATGTCTCCGCGTCGGAGTTTCAGAATTTCGCTGGGACGAGCGCCCGTATATAGCTGTACCTTGACGATGGCTTGTAGCACGTGGGGCAGATGGGGCAGGGTCGCTTCCACGTCTTCAAGGTGCGCTGGCTTCCTTTTGACGGGGTTCTTTCCTTGGCCGCGTCCACGACGTAGTCCATCGAGAGTCGCCAAAGAGCGATAGGTCTCCTCCGGTAGCATTTCATGGGATGCCGCCCATTTGAACATCCTCTTGATGATACCCACGCGAGCGTTGATGGTGGAGATGGCGTTGTCCCGGTCTATCCAGACCTTTCGAACGGCCCGCAAGGCATTGGGGCCAAATTGTGTGGCAGGATTAATGCTGTAGCGGGCCAGGACCTCCCTGAGAACCATACGAATTTCGCATAGCGTGGAACTGGGCATGCCGCCCACCGGAGCGTAGTACGTTTCGCAGTGCTCCAGGTAAGCGTCGCACACTTCAAGAAGGCTAATTTCTTCGGGCGGAACGGGAAGGCGGTAACCGTTGGCGATCCATTCGCCCACCAAGGCGTGATAAGCCTGTTCGGTGGCTGGCAGATCGTGTTTGCCAAGATAGTGCCGTCGTCCGTCTATTTCAACGAAGGCGCGTCCACTGGGCTTATGAAGACGGTAGGAGGGGGTGCGTTTTGCTGTCATGGCAACTGTTCCTTTGCTGCCGTCCGGTTATTGTAACCGAACGGTTGAAGGTTTACAGCTGCTCCAACGTGGTGTTGGGTATCGCGTAAGTTCGCGATTCAGCAATACTTATAAATGGTCGGGGTGGTAGGATTCGAACCTACGACCCCCTGCTCCCAAAGCAGGTGCGCTAACCGGGCTGCGCTACACCCCGACCGAAGAAGCGAAAGTGTACCACATGACAGTGGCCGGAACCAATAAGATTCGGGATTATTTTTCAGGATTCGAATACCCCGGCCTCGACGGGGTCGTCCGTGGTGTTCGCGGCCGCCTACAAACTTGAGCGGGCGCGGCTTCCCTCGGTATGGTGTTCGTTGCATCTGGTCGTTATTGCGCAAGGAGTTGTTGTGCGTTTTCAGGATTCCACCCCAAGTCAACATCCAATCATGCCCGGCGTGAGCCTTGCCCTTTTCTTCATCTATCTGGAAATGCTCAAGGCGGCCCGCTCGTCTCAGTGGAGCGGTTTGGGGGCTTCCGATTGGCTGGGTGTGCTGGTGGGGGGGCTTTTCTACACGATTGCCCTTACCCTGCTCGTCGCACTATTCGCCGGCGCGGCCAAACGCTTCGGTATGCGCCTTCCCGCGGTGGCCATCTTTCTGTCGGGTGCCATCGTATGGGGCCTCCTATCCGTTCACCGGGAACAGACGCCGACCATGGACGACGGCATCGTGGCGGCCGTTCTTGCGGGATTTGGCATTGCGGTGTGGCTGACGTCGTGGATGGTGCCTGTTTCTATTCAGCGAGTAACCGCCGCTTTTGGTGTGTTCTGGTTGTCCGGGTTGACGGCTCTCTACAGCGCAGGGCAGTTCTATCTGTTCAGCCCACAGCGTGCCGAGGTGGTGACGAAGTACCCCTTGATGTATCTTTCCCTCGTGGGTTTTGCCCTCGCCATCGTGCTGGTGCTGCGCCTTCGAACCCGTGCATTATGTCTCGCGGC
>CAXBPH010000289.1:0-8768 GCA_963977445.1 uncultured bacterium
GTCGAAACTGCGGGGGCACAGGGGAGTCTATGAGGCTGTGGGAAGTCTTCAAGGTGTCGTTTGGAATAGATCATTTTGCTTGGCCTTGGTCTTGATGTAACGAGTTATCGTTTCTCCCAGGCCCTTCGCACGAACCGGGAATACCGGATCGCGCGGCACGCTTGGTGGGTTCGGTTTTTTAAATGGAGCGAGTCTTTTGGGGTACCCACGCGCGATCTGGTACTCCGGTCGAAGATGGGCCGTAGGAGGATTCGTGTAGTGGGACCCAGGAAGGTCGGGGGGGATAAATCGAACCGCACGGAAAGGAATCTTGTATGCGTGCCCGTTTTCGTGCGTTGTCCTGCCGGGTTCCAGCATTGGGATGTCTTATCGCCGCGTAGCATGCTACACTCTACGTTTCTACGTAACACAACGGTGGCGCATGCCGCCATAACGGATGGAGATATACCCATGGAGAAATTAGGCGTTGGAATCCTGGGAACCGGATGGGTCGCTGGCGAGCACGTAAAGGCCTTCGAAAGCGACTCCCGAGCCGAAGTGCGTGCTGTTTGCGGTCGTGATCAGGAGCGCTCACAGGCGTTCGCCGATAGCCTCGGATTAAAGTGCAAGGTCCACACCGATGTAGACGCACTTCTGGCTCAGGACGGTATCGACATTGTCGTGGTGGCAACGCCCCCCCATGTGCACCGCGCACAGGCTGTGGCCGTCGCCAAAGCAGGTAAGCATATTCTCCTCGAAAAGGCCATCGCCACCAATGTGGCCGATGCCCAGGCGATTCGCGATGCCGTTGCCGAAGCGGGCGTAAAATCGGTAGTGAGTTTTGTGCTCCGCTGGAACCCCCTCTTTGACATCATTAAGAAACAACTGGCCGACGATGCCATCGGTAAAGTCTTCATGGGCGAGGTCGACTATTTCCATGGCATTGGTCCCTGGTATGGTCAGTTTGCCTGGAACGTGAAGAAAGAAATTGGCGCGAGCTCGCTCCTTTCTGCCGGTTGCCACGCCCTCGACGCCCTCCGCTGGTTCATGGGCGGTGAAGTGGCCGAAGTAACCCAATATGCGACATCTGGTGGTGGGGAGAGCTTCAAAGCCTATGAGTATCCTCCCACGTCCTGTACGATCATGAAATTCACCGACGGCCGCATTGGCAAGGTGACTTCCTGCATCGAATGCGTCCAGCCCTATGTGTTTGACATTAATCTCGTCGGCACCCATGGCACGATCAAGAACAACAAGATCTGGTCAACCACCAAATTTCCCGGCCAGACCACCTGGGTTGAAGTGCCGACGGTGCTGCCCGATAGTGGCGATGTTTCCCATCACCCCTTTACCGATGAGGCGGTGCACCTGCTCGATTGTATCGAGAAGGATGTGGAATCCCATACGAATATTGCCGATGCCTTTAAGTCCCATGAAATTTGCTACGCGGCCGATATGTCCGGAGCCACCGGTAAGCCGGTTGACTTGCCCTTGCGCTAAGTGGTGCTTGAGATACTGAGGATTTCATGAAGAGATTTATTGCCCGGCATTCACCCCTGTTTATTCTGGCGGGGCTCTGTGTTTGTCTTGCGCTGTATTCCGAAACCTTTCGCACGACCAGCAACCTCCAGTCGGTTGCTGGTCGGGCGTCCACCGTGGGTGTTATTGCCCTCGGTCAACTGCTCGTGGTGCTTACGGCCGGAATCGATTTGTCTGTAGGTAGCGTCGCGGCCCTTTCGGGGGTGGTGGGCTGCCTGGCCATGAAAGCGGGCGTTCCCATGCCACTCGGCGTACTCATCGGCTGCGGTGTGGGTGCCCTGTGCGGTGCAATCAACGGTACCCTCGTTGCCAAAGGCAAGATCGCTCCCTTCATTGTTACCCTCGGTATGATGATGGTTGCCCGGGGACTTGCCCTCCGCATATCGGGGGGGAATCCCATATTCGGCCTGCCGGAGAGCATCGGGTGGCTTGGGGGAACGAAGGAGTGGAGCGTGCCTGTCATCATCGTTGTGATCTTGTGTGCCGTCTGCACGGTTTCACTTCGCTTTACGCGTTTCGGTCGCTCCCTGTATTCGGTGGGCGGCAATCGACAGGCGGCGCGCCTGTCGGGCGTTCCGGTAGACCACGTGCTGATTCGTGCCTATACCCTGTGTGGACTCCTGGCGGGCTTTGGTGGCATGATGCTCGCCGCAAAAACGAGTATCGGGTCACCCACGGCTGCGGAAATGTATGAACTCCATACGATTGCGGCGTGTGTCATCGGCGGGGCGAGTCTCATGGGAGGCGAAGGTGGTGCCGTGGGTGCCGTGGCCGGTGCGCTTATCATGTATGTCCTCCAGAATTTCTGTAACCTGGAAAACTACGACACGTCGTGGCAACAGGTTCTGGTGGGCGTGCTGATAGTTGCCCTGGTCTTTTACGACACCATGCGCAAGCGCAGGGCGGGATTGTTGAAACCGGATTAGCGTTGCCCGAACGCTCAAACATCAATATATAGTCGCTTCTGGTAGTACATCCTGAGGCGGCTGTTTTTTTGTTTTCAAATGGCACGTCGAAGAGGAGTGCCTGGCTCCGGACAGGTATAGGGTGTGGGGCGGAAGGGAGAGGGATCCGGAGCCAGGCGGGAGTGAGGAAATGGTTACGATGGACACGACGCCCATCGGGATGGCTGGGGTCTTACCATCGTCGCCGTGTTGGCAGGACGGGCATATTATCTGGAGTAACATGCCCTGTGAATACGTCGAATTCGGCGTAGACACCCTGCGTCCCGTACGGAAACAATTCAACTGTCACGTGGATACACGTCGTCAGCCCAAGGAAACGCTGATCGTAGTCAGGTCGTGTGTTTACGGACCGTAGCGGGGCGTTTCAATCACCTCGGATGGCATCATCACGTTCTACTACCATAGTGAGGGGTGGGCAGGAATTGTTACACCGGGGCAAGATGGAATCTCTCACGGGAGATGTGCCCCTCGGCGCAAGGGTAGGGCCGAATATCGCTTTGAGGCACGATTCGCACGATAGGGCCCGCCCTGACGGGGTGTGTCGCAGGCAAGATGCCCCGGCTCCCTGAATGGGCTACTTTGCTGGTGCTACGTGCACCCAGGCTTTGGCCGCGGCCTTCAACCCGTTGTCGTGGGTGCGGGATACGGTGACAATATAATCACCCGATGCCCCGTAGGTGTGCTCGATGGCCACGTAACCTTCCGGTGCCAGGGGGGCGGCCTCCTCCGGCGAACGGGTCGTTTGCGGCGGACTGCCGTCCCCGAAGTCCCAGGATTCTTCGCCACCCTTCATGCGAAAGGCCCGGGCCTTGAAGGTGATGGCCTGACCCGCCTGTATGTCGCGGGAGGGGTAGTGATTGATATTTACGCTGGGCGTGTACTGGGTCAAATCCTGGGGATCGAGAACCATCACATAGGCGAAATCATAGGAAGTTTCCCCGTGACGGTTGCTTACCTTCAGCGTTTCACAGTAAAACCCCGGTTTAGCATAGGGTACGCTTACCGTGGCTTCGCTGCGCGTCGTTCCATCATGTAGAGTCCAGGTGTAGTCGGTGATGGAATCGTCGGCACTCCAGGAGCGGCTTCCGTCGAGTGTTACGGACTCACCGGCCGTAATCATGTGCGCGGGCCGTGCGTTGGCATAGAGCTTTAGATCGAAATCCCGCACATAGGCTTCGTGAAAAAAGGCGAAGGCCGCCTGGGTGCCCCACGCGCCCGAAGGCTGGCGGCTCTTAATTTCAAAGTGCAAATGGGACCAGCCACCGCTGGCACCTTCTTTACCGGCAATACCCACGGGCTCGCCCTGGCGTAGCACCGTGCCAGGTTGCACATTGGGGGCGATCTCTTTCAAATGGGAATAGCGGTAGTACCAGCCCCGGCCATCCATCAGGTATACCACGTCATAACGAGGGCTGCACGGGGTGTCCTCTGTGTGTCCGTCGAGCACCGTTTCGCCCCGCTGCACCACGAGGGCATCGGTGGCGGCGATGACCTGGGTCAACCCCTCAGAAGCGCCAATATCCATGCCGGCATGGTAGTAGATTTGCGGCTTGATCGTGTTACCCGCATGGACCGGTTCGTTATCATACCAGGTGCGCGTGGCGAGCCATCCCTGGTCTACGGGGTAGATCATGGAGCCCGGTTGCAGGAGGGGCGAGTCGGCGGGCCACAGTCGGATTCGCGCATCTTTCTTCAGGCCCCAGTCTGCCGGCGTGCCATTGCTGTTGAGTCCCCCGGTTGCGGTGCAGTCTACCTGCACACCCGCCACCCGTTCGGGCAGGTGATAGGGCCCTGCATCAAGGGCGACAGCCGTTCCGTTTATGGAGAGGCCGACGGTACTACCATAGACCGCGTGGCGCACCGCGTCTCTATGCTCTTCCAGGGAAGTGAGCTTGAGTTCCACTTCGCTCCCGTTATGAAGGGTAACCTGGGCGCTTTCACCCAGACTCAGATCTACGACACGTACCAGGGCGGGAAAAGGCTTCAACTCCGCGCTCCACGAGGGGCTGGCCAGGAACAGCAGAACAGCGAACAACGATGCGTTTACGCCACTACGGGTACGGGACTTCACGAGGCAATTTCTCCAAGGTAATCAGTTGCTTGTTGACGCGGCTGGACTGGTCGGTGGTGCGGTCTGGACGGCCGGTGCCTCCGCGATGAATCCGTGGTATCGACCCATCCAATAGGGCAACAAGTAGTCGGCACCGGCATCGACACGATTGTCACTCCGGTTACCATCGGCAAGATATACGTTGCCATTCCAGCGGTCAAATTGTCGTTCGTCGGCAGGGAGTACCGTGATCAGCTGTGCCTTGCCAAAACGGTCCACACGGGGGTCAAAGACGACGTCGGCGCGATGGCTGTTGAGCTGGGTCCATTGCCGTCTATCCGTGGGAATGTTTTTCAGGTTGACCGCTGCCGATTCCAGATCGACATAGTCGGCGTCTATCGTTGCCGTAATAAAGTAGAAGAAACTGCTTCGATCCCGGTTGATCGCCTTGTAATGACGACGTACCGCCTTGTGAAGGGTGTCGCGTATATCGGGGTCATGCTCCAGTTGGAGGAGGGGGTACCACGCAACATAGGCCAACTGGTTGTCGGAGTGATTGTTGGAATCGGGGTGGACTTTCTTTTCCAGCAACACATTCGAAAGGTAATGATGCTCGGTGATGAGCTTCATGTAATGTTCCTGGTATTTTTCGTTTCCCGTGATGTAGTACGTCGTCTTGAGGAAGGAGAGTATCTGGAGGCTGTTTACGCCACTTTCCAGGTAGTGCAAGGGGTTGTTGTTCAATAACTCCGGGGCCCAGAAGCCCCAACGGGTCCGTTCGCCATCCCAGTCGAGCAACACATAACCGTTGTCTACGATATAGTCGCTCAGCGTGCGGATCTGGTTGATACATTTTTCCCGCTCTGCCGGGTCATCTTTTGCAATGTGTTCCCAATAGGCGTAGAAAGCAAAATAGTGGCCATCAATTTCGTCGGACGACGTGTCGCTCTTCCAATAGGACGTTCCGTCCGGGGTCAGGCGCCACTGTTCGTCCTTGTCCTTACCGCGGGCAATGGCTTCCTCCAGTGGCAGGACGCTGCGGGCAACGAGTCCGGGGATACCTGAGGCATTCTGCAGCATGTATAGGGCATGCATCCCTTCCATGGCCGATGCCTTAAAAGCCGGATCGCTCGTCTCTCCATAGGCCAGCGACATGGCGACGACATGATAGGCGGTCCAAAGACCATCATTATCATTATCCGGCAGATCCAGGGAATCGGGATCTTTCGGATCCTTGAGGTCCGCCGCTACAACCAGCCCCAGACGGCGGTGCCGCTTGTTAAGGAGGGCTTCAATGGTGTTCGCCCGTTCTTCGAGGGTCGTGGTCACGATATCCAATTGGCCCAGGCCAAGATTGGTCGCGGTATAGATGCTCTTACCATCATTTCCAATAGCAATATCATTTACCACGTTGTTGGGGATATAGCGGAGGCCTTCGCGATAGTACCACTGACGTCCCGTGTCATAGGGTCGATAATGAATCAGCCCATGGCGCGTGCCAATCCAGAGTCGGTCATTACTATCCACCTTGATGGCCGTAATATCTTCTACCGGGAGGCCATCGCGGCCCCGTATCGCCCGCCAGGTGCCGTCTGCATCCCGCACACCGATTCCCATGGGCGAACCCGTCCAAAGGGCACCCCGACTGTCGATGGCCACTGCGGTGACCTCCGTGGCCAGCGGACCACCAACACCGTAGTTGGGGTGGCGGATGAGTTCGTTGCGGGTGAGGCAATAGAGGCCCCAGTTGGTCGCGAGCCAGACATATTCCGAATCTTCCGCGCTGTCCACGACGCGGAGGCCCGGCTGCTTTTGCAGTGCTTCATGATGGGTCGCGAGGCGCGTTCGTGCGTCTACACTCAGATGCATTGCGACTTTGGGTGCCAGCAATGAATCAGGAATGGCATCGGCGATAGCCGGGAGCGACCAGGTGGTTGTGTCGACCGTGAGCGTTTTGCCCATCACGCTGAGTGACATGGTGCCTTTCTGGAGGGCGATCGCGTCGATGGGCTCGGCGGGAATCGTGTCGGGCACGGGCTTGCGCACATGTTCTTCGAAGGGGGCCACGACGATAGGTAGTCGATTTTCAGGATGTTCAATGGTCGTACGGGGATCATCCTTGCTGATCAGGGGCGGCGTGACATTCCAGACCGGGAATGGCAGGTCAGCGAGGTTTTCTGCCGAGGCACCCCCCGCGATAGAGACGACAAGGCCGAGGGCAAGGGAGAACAGGGGGGACTGCGGCATGTTGGATACTCCTCAACAGAAAACGAGGTTCATTGGCTCGATGGGAATGCGGAAGGGATGGAAGGGCTCAGCGAACATGGCTATTTTGATTTCGTAATTCAAGGCAGGGAACGCACAAGGGAGATTCAGGAACGATGTCCAGCCGGGCTGCGGCGATGGGCTTCTTACACATGACGCAGGCCCCGTAGGTGCCCTGGTCCAGCCGTTTTAAGGCCGTTTGAAGTTGGGTGCGTTGCAACTCCAGCCGTCGGCGGGACTCCAGCGTCATCTGTTGCTGTTGCATGGCGTCCTGGCGCGTCAGACGTCCGATGGCCGGATCGGGAGAAACAGGCTGAGACATCTCCTCGGTCTGGGAGAATTGGACTTCGATTTCCTGTTGACGATGAAGCAACAGGCCTCGATAATGTTCCACTTGTTCGGGAGACAGCATGGGGTCGAACTCGATTGGGCGTGACCCGCAATGGGGGTCGTTCAACTGGGTGACGTTCGTCTGATTATAACGAAGTCGTTGCCTCGCTGCCACTGTGCGTTTCAGGGCGCCGGGAGAGGCCCTGTTATTTCGCCGTCGCGTCGCAGAGCGTCTTCAATTCGTCCGTCGACAATAAGCGCCATTCACCGGGTTTTAATTCGCCTACCCGGAGACCACAGAAGGCGATTCGGCTCATCGAGGCCACCGGATGGCCGACGGCTTTGCACATGCGTTTCACTTCTCGTTTTTTGCCTTCGTGAATCTGCAAACGGAGCAAGGTCTGGCGGGTCGATTGCTTGACGATTTGTGCCTTGGCCGGTGCGGTCATGCCATCTTCCAGCTCGACGCCGGCTTCCAGTTGTCGGAGGGATTCCTCAGTGACCTGGCCCCAGACCCACGCATGATAGATTTTAGGGATCTTGTAGCGGGGGTGAATGAGGCGATTGGCGAGTTCGCCATCGTTGGTGAGGAGCAACACGCCACCGACATCCATATCGAGGCGTCCGACGGGGTAGACCCGTGCTTCGAGACCTTCCAGACTGTCCAGCACGGTCGGGCGGCCATGGGTGTCTTTGACCGTGGTTACGGTGTCGGGGGCTTTGTTGAGGAGGACGTAGACGAATTGTTCCTGGGCCACGGGCGCTCCATCGAGGAGCACGACGTCCGCATCGGGGTCGACGCGATTTCCCAATGTGGCCACGACACCATTCACCGTAACCCGTCCCGATTCGATGAGTTTCTCTGCGTTGCGTCGCGATGCCACGCCGCAGGAAGCCAGGTATTTCTGGAGTCGCTCCACCGGCTACCGCATTTCCTGGAGTTCTTCCAGGGTGGGGAGTTCCTTCAAACTGCCAAGACCAAATTGAAGCAGGAAGTCTTCTGTGGTCCGATAGAGCTTTGGACGTCCGGGGAGGTCGGCCACGCCGGAAACTTTGATAAAGCGTCTTTCCTGAAGCTGTTCGAAGGCATGAGAGACACTTACGCCACGAATGGCCTCCACTTCCGCCCGAGTAGTGGGCTGCTTGTAGGCGATAATGGCCAGCGTTTCGAGAACGGCTTTTGAGAGGCGTTTGCTCTTCTTTATTTTATAGAGACGCCGAATGAAGGGGGCACAGAAGGGCTTGGTGAGTAACTGGTAGCCACCCCCAATCTCTTTCAGCAAGTAGGGGAGCTCTTCCCGCGCGTTGATCTCTTCCTGAAGCTCGGTGAGCAACATGGCCACAATTTCCGGGTCCATATCCTCGCTGATGGCTTCCGCAAGACGGGTCGCATTCATAGGGCGGTCACTGGCAAAAAGGAGGCCATATAGGGCGTGACGAGATTCCTCGCGACCCATGGATTCCAAGGGGTTTTCGCGATCACCATCAACGTCCTCGCCATCCTCGTCTTCTACGTCCTCATCCGCCTCCGCTTCGGCTTCAACTTCGGCTTCAACTTCGGCTTCAACTTCGGCATCGGCATCGGCATCGGCATCGCCATCGCCATCGCCATCGCCATCGCCATCGCCATCGCCATCGCC
>CAXBPH010000290.1:0-8753 GCA_963977445.1 uncultured bacterium
TTCGTCGACCTCTTTGGTCACCGGCTCCACCAGGTTGGCTTGTGCTTCGATGGCCTCTTGGGTCGGCTCTTTGTAAGCAAGTGGTTTGCAAAGCAGAGCATTCATTGTGATTCACCCGCTCCTATCCATCGCTCGATTTGGCGCACACATTCGGCTTCTGGACCCTCAACAAGGCGCATCGCGGCCAGGGCCTCAGTGGTCGTCATTTGTGGGTGGGGCTCCATGTAGGGCTGGAGCAGCTTCATTGCCGCCAGGTCCTCAGCAAGCCCCCGTTGCTCGACTTCTATAGCGGCGTTGTTTTCTTGCACCCGCCGCCCCAAATAGGAGAGCCATTCCCCTGGGGGAATCTCGGCCAATTCCGGGAAAACCTCGAGAGCTTCCACAAGTATGGCCCTTTGCTCGGAGGTCATGAAGTTGCCCCTTCAACCCCGTTCTGACTATCCACCCATGCGTGAAAGCGATCTTGGTCGATGAGGATACGGGCACCGACGCGGAGGATCGCGCCGGACTTGGCGAGCCCGTTCGTGTGTTGGTTGTGGATGTAGTAGCGAAGACCGTTCACTGTCGGCCACGGATGAAACTTGTTCCACTTAACCACGGGAATCAATCGTCTGGGCTTCGGTTCCGGTGTGTGTGTACTTCCCATTGTGAGGCTTCCTGTCGGTTTCTGACGCCCCAACAGCGTCAACGACTCAGAAACTACACCACAATGAATGGTTTGTAAATACCCCTGGTAACGTTACCGACCCCAAAACCCTTATAAACAAAGGCTAAAAAAATTGTCACTTGGTAACGTTACCGCCCGTTTCTTCTCCTCAACTCCTCAATTCCTGCATCGGATGGCTCTCCGATCTCTTTGGTGGATTTGAGCATGCTTATGTGAGAAAGAACGCCAACCATCGACGGCTTTAGCTTTATTCTCAAATCATCACCTTTTTTATGATTCGTGCGCAGTATCTCGTCTTTCTGAGCCCACAGGCACACATTTTTTTTCAAGGTGGCTGCAGTATAATAGTCTTCAACTTCGCGCACCTGTCTGACGAACTCCGCGCTTCTTACCCATCCGTCGGCTTCATCGGCAATCAACCCAGCAGAGTCACAAGCCCTTTCCACATCTTCGATCAGTAGCCTAAGCCTCGCTAGAGCCCCGCTCATCTGCCTGTCGAATCGCTTCACAAATCTTTCAGATAGTTTTTGAGCCTCACATTCTTCGGTCGGGAGGTAGCTACCCACACCATATCTCATTTCAAAAACAAACACCCGCGCCTCACGAAATAAATGTGCATCCATGCAATCCCCCATCTTCGCCATTTCCTCGTGAGTTCGATTGATGCAATCACCCAAGCCTACATACGCACCAATAGAGGAACGTGGATCCTGGAATAAAGAATCGGAAAACTCGGGGGGGTGTTCACCATCCATGCCGTAACATGAGTAGTACTCAGCGGCTCGCAAATACGAATAAGCGTCCCACAATTGCTGGGTCCTCTCGTTTGTGGCAAACGGCTTTAGTTCATCAAGCATAGTGCCTCCTGGGCCTTTGTGGCCTACTCTTGCAAGGGTGTGTGTCAGCGGTGTCAGCGGTTTGTGTCAGCATGGCATGATTTGTTGACGTTCTAAGAGGAAATTCTTTGTCAGCGCACTTGTCCATATACGAAAAACGCCCCGTAAATACAGGGCGATAGTCAATAAGTGGTGCCCCGAACAGGAATCGAACCTGTATCCTTCGCTTAGGAGGCGAATGTTCTATCCGTTGAACTATCGGGGCAGGAGATTGGGATGGAGGGCAAAGTCTACCCAAATCCCCATGATCGATACAACTTTTCGGACCTTCTCGGCCTGCCTCTACGCTGTTTCTCGACGCGCTTCAGCGGTGTGATGGCTATCGGAAACAGACCAACATCAGTCGCCCGTGACCGTCACGACCACAGTTCGTGCCCGGGGTTTAATGTCGCATTCCAGGTGGAATATCTGCTGCCAGGTGCCCAACATCAACGCACCATCCCGCACGGGGACCGTAAGATCCGGCCCCAGGAGCGTCGCCTGCAGATGAGAATGGCCGTTGCCGTCGTGCCAGGCCTGCTCATGGCCATAGTGGCGACTGGGCGGGAAAAGGCGTCCCAGTTCCGTCGGCAGATCGTGGACCAGACCAGGCTCAAATTCTATGGTGCCAATACTCGCGGTGCTTCCTACATTGAATACATGGGCCAGACCCACTTGTATGCCCGATTGGGCAACAATGCGGGTGACGGCGGAGGTGAGATCGTGCATCTCGCCTTCTGAGCGGGTTTGTAGCGATAGTAATTCCTGAACCGTCATTGTGTCCTTTCCTTATCACCATGAGAGGTGCTCGAGCGTTGTTGCGGGCTGTTACTACCGTCGATGATACAATAGAGAAGATGCCGCAATGAACTGCCAGAGGAGCAAATCATGACCAACGCGATGCAGGGCCTCAAAGGCCTTCTGGAAGATCATACCCAGGTGGCTGCGGACGCGTTGGTGCGTGGGGAAAAAGACGGGGCCCTTCGCTGTCTCGCCTGTGGTCATCGTTGCCTCGTGCGAGAAGGAAAGGCAGGGGTTTGCAAAGTCCGCTTTAACCGTAATGGCGAATTGCGGGTTCCTTCGGGCTATGTGGCCGGACTCCAGGTAGATCCCATCGAGAAAAAGCCCTTCTTTCACGCCTTCCCCGGAAGAGATGCCCTCTCCTTCGGTATGCTCGGATGTGACCTGCATTGTTCCTATTGTCAGAACTGGGTCACCAGCCAGGCCCTTCGAGACGAAGTCGCCGTTTCCATGCCCCGCTTTGTTACACCAAAGGACCTGGTCCGGAAAGCGGTGGAGGAAGGGGCCCCGGTTATCGTAAGCACCTATAACGAACCCCTCATTACGGCCGATTGGGCGGCCTGTGTCTTTGAGGAAGCCCTCAAGGCGGAATTGCATTGTGGATTCGTCAGCAACGGCAACGCGACACCGGAAGTTTTGGAGTTTCTGCAGCCCTATGTCACCCTTTACAAAGTGGACCTGAAGGGCTTTCAGGAGAAATCTTACCGAGAGCTGGGCTGCAAGCTGAGTTCTGTACTGGATACGATCGGGCGACTCCACAGCATGGGGTTCTGGGTCGAGATTGTCACCCTCGTCATTCCAGAGTTTAATGATTCCGACGAAGAACTTCGGGGAATCGCCCGCTTCCTGGCGGACATCTCTCGGGACATCCCCTGGCACGTAACGGCCTTTCACCCCGACTACAAAATGAATGATACGGGAAGAACGCCCGTGGATACCTTGAATCGCGCCTGGAAGATCGGGAAGGAAGCCGGATTACACTTTGTTTATCCCGGCAACCGCCCGGGGCAGTTTGGTGCGCGGGAAAGCACCCAGTGTCCCAATTGCGCGGCTATGTTGATTCGCAGGCACGGTTTCTACGTGCTGGAAAACCGAATGGATGGGGCCCATTGTCCGGATTGCCACACCGAGATTCCTGGTGTGTGGGAGCGTACGCCTCCTGGAGAGTCCGTAGGAACCGGGATTCCAAGAACAATTCACCTGTAGCGCGGCAGGAAGCCAATCAGGCCAGGACGATGCCGGGGGCAATTTCCGGATTGCAGGATGGGCAGAGACCCCGGAAAATTACCTGGGCTTCATCCACCGCAAAACCGGGACCCGGCAGCGCGGCGTCCAGACAGGGCTTCCGCCCGATCGCACAGGGAACGTCGGTAATATTACCGCAATTTCGACAGACGAAATGATGGTGCCACGTATCGCTCGCCTCATAGAAGGCGCGGCCCGGGCCGGCGTCGCTCAGCATGATCAGCCCGGCACCGGTCAAATCATTCAGCACGTTGAAGACGGAGGCGCGAGACATGCCATCGTCACCCGCATGCAGACGCTGGGCCAGATCGTCGGCACAGTGATGACCGCCAAGATCTTTCATCAGGTTGTAAACCCGGATGCGGGGGCCGGTAACCCGAAGGCCGGCCCCACGCAACCGCGATTCTATCGTCTCTGTCAGCTGTTTTCCGCTTGCAGCATCCATAACGTCTTCTCCAGACCCGCCGTCGCGGCGATGAGTAAGTCAGCACTTACGGCGTCCAGTTCATCAAGAATCGCAATGCGCTTCCGGATGCGGGTTACGATGGCCGCAATGCGGTCATTCAACGCGACGACCAATTCGCGTTTCTGAACAAATGCCGTGGGCAGGGGCTCAACCTGAGAGTGCTCCGCCACATAGTCTACCTGACCGTGGGGCAATACGCCTACCGCGAGCATGCGTTCCGCAGTGGTGTCAGTGAGCACATCCAACTCAGCAGCAAGCTCGTCCATGTAGACGTGGAAAGAGCGAAACTCGGGCCCCACCACGGCCCAGTGTGCCTGCTGCACGACCGAGGCCAGGCTGAGATAGTCCACAACCGTCTCCTGTAATGGAACGGCGACCTGATTACTGATTTCTTCGGGTAAAGTTTGGGATTTAATACTCATTGGTCATGTCCTCCATGTTGTTTGTACTGAATCCAATATACCAAATTAATTGGACTGTGTCAAAACAACGACTGAAGAATGAGTGCGAAAAAGCCCAATCGGTGGCGGGATAGGGGGCAATCGGAATAGGACGTAAGTTGGAATGGGACGAGCGATAAAGGCCCCAGACTGCTCAGACGATGCCAAATTTTGATATTGACAAAAGTGCTAATACAAGTGAATAATTATGTGAAAGAGTCCATGTTCGCTGACATATTGTGGCTGAATATATCGATGGGAACGGCCGTAACGGTACACGAGTGGAGATCGTTGTAATGCTACGCCATCGAGGGGGCGACGACAGGGACATCGTCGTATCTAGTACTTAAATCAGCATAGTCATGAACCCAAGATCCGTAGTGTTATTTTAACCTCATGTATTTATCCGTCAACAAGGACAACGACGCCATGAAGAAAAAAGGTTTTACACTCATAGAATTGTTGGTTGTAATTGCCATCATCGGCATTCTCGCAGCCATATTGTTGCCTGCACTGGCCCGGGCCCGGGAAGCAGCGAAACGCGCCAGCTGCCAGAATAACCTGAAGCAGTGGGGCATAATTTTCAAGATGTACTCCGGTGAGTCGGAAGGGGAAACTTTTCCGTCCATGTTCTTGAAGGCCTATATTCCAGAGGATTCAAATCCAGCGGGAATCAATGTCGCCTTGAATTTTGGTGCCTCGGTACCGGAGCTCTATCCCGAGTATCTCACCGACCCCAATATCGCTACCTGTCCTTCCGATCCCGATGCCGGTGAATGGCGTTGGACGGGGGTAGACAATGGCTACAGCACCAAAGGAGAGAATCTCTTCGGCTCCATGGATAAGCGAGATAAGTCGGAGCGGGCAGGATGCAGCCATGGTGGTTCCTGCGCGAGCGCGGTTGACCAGAGCTACGGCTACCTCGGCTATATCCTCGACCAGGTTGAAGAGCAGGACCCGCAGGTCGTACCGACAGCCATGATCGCCTATATGCTGGGTTTTGATTCAGGCACCTACGACGATGCAAAGTTTGACGTAAACGACCCAAGCTTGCGGGTGCCGGTCCAGGGCAACCAGTTTGTGGTGTCCCTTATTTCAAACGCGGTTCCCCTCTATACGGCGTTTGTGACAAGTCCCAATGCGGATACCTTGGCGGCCTTCAATGAATACACAAATAAGGATTTTTCAATTGCATCGGGTGCCGGTACAGCCGGTGGCAATTCGTTGTTCCGTCTTCGGGAAGGCATTGAGCGTTTTATGATTACCGATATCAACAACCCGGCCGCCAGTGCTGAGGCCCAGAGTGCAACGTTCATCATGTGGGATCGCCTCAGCAAAAACGTAGCAGACTACAACCACGTTCCCGGTGGTGCGAATCTCCTGTACATGGATGGACACGTCCAATTCGTCAAGTTCCCATCCGATGAAGGTCCGGTGAATCCTTCCTTCGCCACCTTCGACGCTCTGTTGAATCCTGGAAGCTGATCACACCCATAATAGCTGTCTATCTAGCGGCCCGCGATACGCTCGCGGGCCGTTTTTGATCAGCAATGACCGGCAGAGCCGAGGGGCGTTGATTGAGGTTGGGGGTACGCAGGTTCTATTGGCGAGAAAAATAGTTCCGGGCTATTGACCGACTTGCCCGGGCGTTGTTTTTTGGGAGGTCGCAAGCGTGTGTTAGCCGGAGGAAGTCGCACGGATGCGGTTTAAACGTTTGCGGCCCTGGTGGAAGCTGTGGAACGGATGATGCCCGCCTCGCTTACTCGTCTAAATGTCTTGGGCTGCTGCTCCGACGGCTGTGGAGGGCTTTTTCCCGTTCGGCCATCATGCGTTCGGCGATTTTTTTCACATGGAGGCGGAGCCACATGGCGGTCTGACTGCCCGAGGTGTAGTCCGCCGGGCCGCAGGCGTCCACCCGATCCGCCTGCAGGAGTTCATCGACCTGGGCAAACTGGGTCTCGGAATCCTTCTGGTAGACGGCATAAGCGAGGCCACCGTGTTTGCGCACGACGGAGAAGCTGGGGATGTCGCTGGGGCCGTCGGCCACATAGATCATGTTTTTAATGGGTACCCGGCGATCCTCTTCGGGGATGAGATCATTGACCGACACGCCCGCGAGTTTATTGACACCCTTGTTTATTTCAAAAATAGCCCGTGTCTTGGTGGTGTTGTCGAGGAATCCCGCCACCTGAGCAATCGGGCCCGACGCGGGGACGGCGCTGAGATCTGCCCCGGGGCGCGCGGGCGTTTCGATAAACTCGGAACCCCAGATTCCGGTCAGGTGGTCCACGATTCTGGAGCCGCGGATCATCTCGGTCAGCCCGGTGCTTACCACATAGTGTTCGAGCCGCAGGTCACCCTCCACATACGATTGATTGTCCAGTAGCGACTGCAGTTCCGTAAACAATTCGGGGATGCCGGGAAAAAAATCGATTTCCGCGCCCAATTCCCGAAGTCGTGCGTTGGTCAGGTCGGGCATGATGCCTTCCTTGACGTAGGTCAGGAGATGCCAGAGGTAGCTCGTGTCGGGTTGGAGGGTGATTCCCGCCCGGCGATAGTACGCTGGGAGGGCATTTACCTCATTCCAGAACTGCTTCTCATCCACGCCATAGGCGCGAAAGAGCGGTGCCTGCATATACTGAGGAGTCAGCGTCTTGTCGAAGTCCCAGATAATAGCAATGATGTTCTGGAGGAAAAGTCCTTTGTCACTCATGGTGCGCTTCCTGGACGTTGCTTATGCGGCCGTTGGGTCCAGTGCCGTGAGAATTTCCAGCACCCGATCAGGCGTCAACTCATCGTCAATCATGCCAATGGCGACGACATCGGGATAGAGCACCGTCTCACCGAGCTTCGCGAAAAATTCATTCTTCGCCGCAACGCTGGGAAAGTGTTGCTTCGCCCAGTTGCTGAGATAACCCAGCCCGGCGGCGCTTTGAAGCACCGTGTGGGCATGGAGGATAAACGCACCCTTCTGGAAGGTCTCGAAGAGCGGTGCCATCTCGGGCACATCAAAATTGTCCACAAAGGGCTGGCCAAAGGCATTCAACTCGGTACCCACCATGACGGGCAAGTCGAGTTTGTTGGCAATTTCCACGACCTTGTGAAGTTCGGCGACCTTGCGTGCCTTGACTTCGGCATCGGCAATATTCCAGTTCCGGTCGGGGATAATGTTCAAAGCAGCCACGCCCTTACCCATGGCGAGAGCGAGCAATTCGTCGATGGCGGTCTCACCGTCGGAGGTGCCGTCGAGCCAGGTGTGCATGGGAAAACCACCCGCCTGGATGGCGAACTGATTTACCTGCTCCATGGCCGGGAAATCATTGCCATCGGGCTGGACATAACCCACGCCGTCCGACTTCATCGTCTTTGAACGAATGAGTCCCTGAAGCGCGGGGCCATCTTCCAGGATGGCGACAATCTTACCGGCCGGCGTACTCAGCTTGTCGGCCCAGAAGGCCGCCCGCTGGCATCGGGATAGAGGGCTTCCGCCTTGGCGACGTAGGAAACACAGACGTGTCGTTCCGTGGCATTCCCATTGGGGGTCAGGGGCATGACATCCCCTTCAAAGTCGAGGATGACGGGGTCGAGGAAAGTGTTGACCCGCTCTACCAGCCCACGAGTACGGCCCTGAGAAATGGATTTAAGCTCACGTACGAGGGAGTCGTCCTTGACCTGGGTCGTCGTGAGACCCGACGCCATGTGATAGCAGATACCCGGTTCACCGGGGGAGTTGATGACCCGATCGCCGAATTCGGGGATATAAATGCGCGTTTCCATGCCCGCGCCCGCGCGGATACCGAGGACCTTGCAGGCCCCCAGGAATTCATCGACGCCATCGACCACATCGAAATCGACGATACTCAAGGCGGATAGGCCCTGGCACCGTGCGAGCCACGCCAGGGAAGTGGGGGAATACCCATAGCCATTGAAGGAGAAAAAGGAGTGACAGTGGAGGTTGAAGGCCTTGGTAGGCTCCGGGAGCTCAATTTCGCCCTCCGCCACGAGGTCCAGAAGTTCATCCAGGGCGGCTTCCCGCTTATCGGCGTCAAAATCGTTGAGTTGGGCTTCCAGAGCAAGGCGTTGGTCGGACATGGTATAGGGGATTCCTGTGGTTTCAGACCGGCTTTTGGCCGGATAAAGTGTCATGGGTGTGTTCAGGGGAGTCGAATACGTATTGTAACGGGTTGGGTGGTGACTTTTCATCTGGTGGACGTGGTGGACGTGGTGGACGTGGTGGACGTGGTGGACGTGGTGGACGT
>CAXBPH010000291.1:0-8741 GCA_963977445.1 uncultured bacterium
CGGGGTACCCTGCTGACCTGGATTGAGCAGGGCGCCGAGCGGGGAGATGGGGAGGACCCACTGGCTGGTGTCGTCAAGGCGTCGACGGACACCTGGAATCTGGGCACGCCCGACCATGTGGTGCAGCTGCCCAAGGCCCAGTCATTGGCCGCCGAAGGGGTATTCGACTATCGCTATGTCACGGTGCCATCCGGTCTGACCGAAGACAAGTGGTTGCGGGGGGTGGAAGTGCTGCCGACCAAGGAAGATGTCGTCCATCATGCGTTGATATTTATCATGTACCCACCCCAGTACATGCATCTCCAGCCTGATCCCAAGAGCGGATTGGATGGATTCTTCGCCAGTTATCTTCCGGGAGGAAATGTACAGCCATACCCCACCGGAACGGCCCAATTTGTGCCTGCCGGTTCCACCTTCATTTTTCAGATGCACTACAATGCGACCGGGAAGGAAGAAACGGATCAAACCCGTATGGGACTTTATTTCTACGACGGTGCCCCCAAAGAAGTATTGCATATACGGGCAGCTGCAGAAACCGATTTCGCCATTCCGGCCCAGGTCACCGATTTTCCGCTGAAGGCATCCTTTCGCTTTGATGACGATGCGACCCTATTGGGACTGTCGCCCCACATGCATTATCGCGGGAGTCGTTTCAGTTTTGAGGCCCGCTTCCCGGATGACCGGAAAGAGACCTTGCTCTCGGTTCCGTGGTATGAATTTGACTGGCAGCCCATGTATTACTTTGACACGCCCTTGGCCATTCCCAGTGGTACCCGCATCGTGTGCGAAGGGGCCTTTGACAACTCGCCATTGAACCCCCGAAACCCCAACCCCGATGCGACGGTATACTTTGGCGAGCAGTCGCATGAAGAGATGTTTATTGGCTATTTGAGCTATAGCCAGCCCTATAATCCAGACGCCTTCCAACCCGCCGAAATGAACCCCGACAATTGGGAGGGGTATGGTAAGGAACTGACCGAGGCCTATCTCACGGGAACGACCTGGGCGATTGGAGACAAATTCCGCCTGCGCTTTGAGCCGGCCGGGAAACTGATCATCAACGATCGCTTCGAAGGCACCTGGCGCTTTGACGGTACGTCGGTTCACGTAACGACAAGTCGCAGGGATATGGATTTGGAGATCGTACAGGATACCTTACGTGCCGGCGGTCGACCCATGTTCCGAATCCCGGGCGCGCCCCAGGAAAAAGATCCCGCCTGAGCAGTGTAGTGCGATGACGACCTCGGGTTAGCCCCGCGAAGTGGACTTACTTGTACTGCTTGCGTTTGGTGGTGGCGGGGATATTCAATGCCTCGCGATACTTGGTTATCGTGCGTCGTGCGACATTCGTCCCCTCTTTTTTGAGGAGATCGGCAATCTTTTGATCGCTCAGGGGTTTGGCCGTATTTTCGTTGTCGACCAAGTGCTGGATACGAGCCTGAACGCTCTTTGACGACTGGTTGTCTCCCGAGTCGGTCGTTACGCCGGAAGAGAAGAAGTACTTCAGCTCAAAGAGTCCCTGGGGCGTCTGGATGTACTTACCACGGGTGGTGCGGGCTACGGTGGACTCGTGGACACCGATTTCGTCCGCGATAACCTGAAGGGTAAGGGGTTTCATGAACTCCACCCCTTTGTCGAGAAAGTCTTTCTGAATGTCAACGATGGCCTGTGAGACTTTCAGAATAGTCTGTTTGCGCTGTTCGATATTACGCTGCAGCCACTTCGCCGATTCTATTTTTCCGCGCACGTAGTCCTTGTCATCTTTGTTCAAGCCTGATTTTCGGACCATGGTGTGGTATTCGGCATTAATATTGAGTACGGGCAGGCGCTCATCGGCCAGGCGAACGATGTATTCGCCCTCCACTTTTTCCACCACCACCTCGGCCGCAATATACTGGGGAGGATCGGAGGCGAATTCGTGGCCGGGCCACGGGTTTAAGGTAGACAGAAGGCGCTTCAACGCTTCAACGTCTTCGGGCTGAATTTTCATGGCTTTGGCGATTTTCGGAATCTGGCGATTCTTCAAATCCTCCAGATGATCACCCACCAGCTCGATGAGCTGGGCATTGTCCGGAAACTCTGCCTGAATTTGAAGGAGGAGACATTCCACCACGTCATGGGCACCGACGCCGGTCGGCTCGAAGCGCTGAATCCGATGGAGGACCCGATCTACGGCCGCTTCGGGCACGCATAATTCCGCCGCGATTTCCGCTTCGTCGCCGCAGAAATACCCACGGGGATCAATGTCGCCAATGATAATACGCTCGCCAATCAGGTATTCCTGTGCAGTAGTGGTCATCATGGCCAGCTGGGAGAGGAGGTGGGCCCGCAGGGAGGTGCTTTGGGTGATGGAGTCCTCGTAGAACTGACGGCGTGCATGGAGGTCGGTGTTGTAGCTGAGATCGCGGCCTTCTTTGTGACGTATATCCCACTTGTCGTTGTGGGCGTCCAGGTCAAAGGGCACATCGAACGCGTCGTCGTTTCCCGTATTGGGGGCGGAGTCCGGAACCGGGTCAACCTCAGCCTTGTTTTGCTTTTGCTCCAGGAACGGATTGGTCTCCAGTTCCTGCTGCACAAATTGTTCCAGTTCCACGCCGTTCAACTGCAGAATATGCAGTGCCTGCTGCATTTTTTGCGTCAAAATAAGTTGTTGGCGCTGGGTCTGGACCAGCCTGTGTTCCATGTGCATCATAGTTAGCTATACCCTCCTAAGCAAAACACATGCCATTATATCACTGATGTTTTGGGGAGTCAATTGATAGGTGGCGTCCAGACTGCTATACTCTGTTACAGTATAAGCAGTTAGCAATATCAAGGAAACCCGAATTGTGCTTCGATTTAGCCTGCTGGGAAGTGGCAGTAGCGGAAACGCCATCCTACTCCAATCTGCGGGTACCACGTTATTAATTGACAATGGCCTTAGTTTTAAGCAGTTATGTCTACGGGCGGCCGCCATTGGCGCGTCCCTCGATAACCTGGCAGGTGTGTTGGTCACCCACGAGCATGGCGACCATGTCCAGGGGCTGGGCGTACTCACGCGCCAGCGACCCGTTCCCATCTATATGACGCGGGGAACGTACGAAAACTTGTCACCCGCCATCGGCTTGCTGAACGAGATAGAGTTTTTCGAGGCCGGGGACCAATTCGTCATCGGTGACATGGTAATACGTAGTTTCAGTGTCTCCCACGATGCGGCGGACCCGGTCGGGTTCACCGTGCAGTCGGGTGGTGCCCAGTTTGGGTTGGCCACCGATCTGGGGCATGTGTCCCACCTGGTCCGCAATCGCCTTGCCGGCTCCCACGCGTTAGTCATCGAGTCGAATCATTGTCCCGAGATGTTGCGCAAGGGGCACTATCCCCCGAAGGTTCAACAGCGAATCCGGGGGCGAGAGGGACATCTATCGAATGAGGACATGTGTTCGCTTCTCCATGACCTGTTGCACGATCACCTGAAACTCGTCATTCTCGTTCATATCAGCGAAAACAATAACTCGCCCGAAGTGGTGGAGCAGCGGCTCCGTGGTGTGTTGAAAGCCCATCCTGCGGCCACCTTTCTGGCGACCCAGGACGCACCAACCCCCATGTTTGAGGTGCGTTTTCCATGACCCACCTAGAATTCCTACGTGATGCATCGACCGTGGCCCTGTTGGAGCGGGCGGGATTGAGCGCGGGAGTTCCGCTGAGCATTCACTATGTGAAGCGAAGCCAGGAAGGAACGCGCGTTTGCGGGTGGGGACAGTGTGACGCCTGTCGTGTCGTTTCGACGGTGACGGGCGGGGCCAACGCCTGTCGGCTTTCCCGGACGACGGCATCAGCCATGGCGATCCAGCAACAACGCCCCATAACCTACCTCTGTCACATGGGCTTTGCCTGTGTGGCCCTGGCCCCTTTTTCAGACGAAGGCTATGTAATTACGTTGGGTCCTTATTGCCCCATGGAGGAGCAACGTTCCCTCGTGGAAGACGTGCGCATGGGATTGGCGGCCCTGAACGAAGAGGGCGACTCCCTGCCGGACTATAGCCTGGACGATATTCATTGCGCACCGGCGTCGGCGGTCCCCGCCGTGGCGGCCTGGCTTCTCGAGGCCATTGGGGCGGCATGGATGTTGGCCCAGACGCCACGTAGCGAATCCGTCGGAGACGGGCCCGTTGAAGTCGAAGGGCCCGTGCGTCGCGGTGGCGTCGGGGCGAAGAACAGGCCACGGGCTCGCATAACCACCACGGCCCAGGAACTCGCTGCGGCCTTATCCGGCGAAAGTCATGCCCAGGCCCGCGCGATATTGAAAAGTCAGTTGGAGGAATTGGGGCCGTGGAACTCGCGGACCCAAACCGTTTATCATGCACGGACAGCGACATTGGTGGTTGCGACCATGGAAGCCCTGGGACGAGCCGGCATTTCGGTGGAAGCCGCGTGGCCCCTGCACGAGAGATTTGTCCGGCGCTTGCCCACCTTGGTGACCGAGCGGACCTTGCTGGATGAAGCGATACGGGTGTTTTCTTTCCTTCGTCGGAAAGAAGAGCGGATAGAGCGTGCCGAGGGATTGCCAAATTATCCGGAGCTCTATGCGCTTGTAAAAGATCGTCTCCTGGAGGGCGTTACGCTCGATGAAGTGGCTTCCCGGCTTGGCGAGACGCCGTCGGCCATCAGTCACCGATTGAAACGAAAATTCGGAATGAGTTTTTCCGAGTATGTAGGTCGCATTCGCATCGACATGGCCAAACAATACCTGCGGCGCACCGGACTCAGCGCCACGGACGTAGCCCATCGGGTTGGCATTGCGGATCAGAGCAATTTTTCAAAATTATTCCGAAAGCTCGAAGGTGTGTCCCCTTCGTCCTATCGAAAATCACACGGGAAAGAGTAATGTCCACTAAGATTACCCTCATATCACGCCTCCGTTCCTGGTGGCTTCGGGTGAAATGCCCCACGGAATTTCTATGCGACAACTGTCAGTTGGACTATGGAACCGCGTGCATTCGCCCCCAGCGCCCCAATGCCGTCAAATGCCCGGACTATCAACCCAAATAGCCGGGTGGTGGGTCAGGGTGGGGGTGTTTGCGTCGTTGTATCATCAGGGCAGTCGCCAGCAGGCACGTAGAGACTGGCCCGGGTTCCCTCATTTTCCGTGCTCTCTAAATCGACTCGCCCTCCGTGAAGGGTCATAAGTTTTTGGACGAGGGCGAGCCCCAGCCCGGTGCCAAAGCCTTTGGTGCTGACCAGGGGCTCGTAGAGATGTTGGCGATATTCTTTGCGAAGACCGAGACCGGTGTCGCCCACGGTGATCCGTATTTCCTGCCCTTCGCGGGCCAGTTCCACATGGATGTGGCGGTCACGGCCTTCCGGTACTTCTGTCAGCGCATCCCGGGCGTTGTTCAAGAGATTGACGAGGCATTGGTAGACCGCCTGACGGTCGATGGAAACCATCAGGTTCGGTGCAAGGGCCATGCTCAATTCGATGCCCTCGGGCAACGTATACGCCCCCAATTCTTCCTGAATCCAGGCGTCAAGACGAGTCCGTTCCGGTTGCAGGGTAGTTGTCCGGGTGAAATCCAGCAATTCGTCGATTATTTTGGCGCAACGCGCAATACCTCGATTGCCACGAGCGATGGCTCGACGGATCTTCTCGTCTTCGGCTCCGGAGAGCGATCTGCCGATGGAAAAAAATGAAGCGCTCACGGTACCCAGGGGGTTACGGAGTTCGTGACTGACGGTTGCGGTCAATTGTCCGAGTGTTGCGAGGCGTTCCTGCCGAATTAGACTCTCGTTGACAATGGCGAGCTCTATGGATGCGTGCTGAGACTGGATAACATACGCTGCGGTGGTGCTCAAGTCTTCCAGGATGGATTCCTGTCGGGCTGAAAAAGGCGTCGTGCTGTAGGCGGCGAGCACACCGGTCAGGTTACCGTGTGTGTCGGTCAGTCGATAGCCGATGAACGCGCTAAGGTCGCGGGGGAAGCCCCAGTCTTCCTCTGGCTGCCCGGAGAGGTCTATCGTGACCAGGCGGGGCGCGTCTGCCTGAGATACCCGGCGGATAGTTGCGTTGCCTGCCCAGGAAGGTTGCCCGATTTCGGCGGGGACCTCGGTATTGGTCGTCGAATACGCCTCCAGCATGAGCTGCTGCGAGGGAAGGGGATTTTGCCCGTCTTCTTCGGTTGCGCCTGGATCGGGCGTATTCCCCGTTGCAGGCACCACCCACAAGCCGGTAAACGTGGCTTGAAGTAGCTGATTGGTCGCGTCGGTTATGTGGTGGCATTTTTTGGAAAAGCTCAAATCGCTGAGCAGAGATTCTCGCAACTGACTGAGTTGGATAACCTCACCCTCGCGCTCCCGAATCGTCTCGTAGGCACCTTCCAATGCCCGGGTCCGCTCATACACCATCTCTTCCAGGCGGTCCCGATGCTCTCGAAGGGCTTCTTCCGCCTTCCGTTGCTCGGTAATATCCATGGCGATGGAGCAGAGGAGCTCGATTTCATCGCGTCGATTGTGGAGAATTGGAAAGGTCGTTACGGCAGCGATTCTGCTTTCGGCCCCCAATTTGAAATGGCTTTCCTCTATGTGGGAACTGTTGTTGAGCCCGGGTGTTCCGTTGAATTGGGGCAAGAAGGGCCACTGGAAGGCGGCCTTCGGGTCCAACAGGGCTTCGGTAGACGCACTGGTTTGCTCCAACTGTCCCTCTTTATCGTAGATACCGATATAGACGGGGGCATGGTTCAGAATGCCCTGAAGTTTGTAGGCCATCCGGCGCACCGGTGCGGCGAGGAAGGTGCTCATCAGGTAGGTTGCAATGAGGGAGACCACCGTCAAGATGCCGATGAGCAGCCCCATGCTGAATAGCGCTGTCGTTGTGGAGGCTGCCATACTATCCAGGGAGATTCCAACGACAATGACACCCTCAACCTGACGCTGATAACCGGCATAGTAGGGCATTATGATTTCTTGAATCTGCGCGGTGGCAGATTGGCGACGCTCAATAACGGGCTGTTTGTCTTCCAGGACCTGGGCGGCAATGGGAATCAAAGAATTTGCCAGGAGGGTGTCATTTCGATTGGGGTCGCTATGCGCAAATATGGAATTGCTTAGATCGGCTATGTAGACGTAGTCAAGCTGGGGGTGGGTCTCTACGATTTCTTCCAGCAGGAGCCGGGTGTGGTACCGCCCCGAGAAACTTGAACGGCTGAGTGACTCGGCAAGCACGCCGGTCAATGCGGAGGTAAGGAGATCTTCATTGGCCTCTGAAATACGGCGGTAGGCGTCTGCACCGGCAAGGGAGACGATAATCATCAGCAGGGAGACCAGCGCACCAAAGCCGACAGCCAGCTTGCGGTCGAAAAAAATGAGCGACGCTGCTTCCTGTTTTCCTGGCCCCTCCCCCCGATAGCCTGGAAGTTTACTCACGATTGGTTACGGACCTCGGTGTGTTTTCCCAGTAGGGCTTCTTGCTCGGCCAGGGTTTCTGGAAGCCCTCGGGAATCGTGCCGACCCAACCTGTGTAGCGTTCGCGGGTTTCCGGAGTGACGGGGAATACGGGAATCAGCGTATGCTCGGCAACGTGCTCGCCATTCAGGATGCGATAGGCCAGCGTCATGGATTCACCGCCCAGGCGCCCACAAAACTGGGCGGAGTCGATACACGTGAGCTTACCATCCTCGATGTTTTTCACCGATGCCGGGTCACCATCGATAGTGGCAATACAGATTTCATTCCGTCCTGCGGCAAAAAGTACGTCCACCACGGCGAGTCCGCCACCATCGTTGACAGAAAACACCACGTCCACATCGCCGGGATTGGGGAAATCTTTCAAGATGGATTCGCCAGCAATCTTTCCTGATTTGGGCTCAATGGCGGTGTAGCTTCGAAGAATTTTGTAGGGCTGTTTCTGGTCCCGGAGACCATCAAGGAGTCCATTTACCCGTTCGACCGTAGACGACACATGGGGATACTCCACCAGGATCAGTTTAAGCGTCTGGGTGTCCGGAAATTTCCACGCGATGTATTCGCCATCGAGATAGCCCGCCTGATAATTGTCCGAGGTGACGTAGGCCGTGAGTTTGCCGCCGCTGATGTATTGGTCGTAGGCTACTACCGGTATACCGGCGTCATTTGCCGCTTTGAGGGGGCGGACAAGTGCGGCGTTGTCGGTAGGTTGGGCAATGATAATGTCGACGTCCTTTGCAATGAGTTCGTTCATTTGCGCGATTTGCCGCTCAATGCCCATCACATCATCGCCTGCAACATGGGGGATTAGGACAACGGGACGTTGCTCACTCTTTTTTGCGGCCTCATTGATACGTTCGGCCTCCGCTTCCAGCCCATGTCGCATGGCGACCTGACCGGGAATATTCATAGACCAATAGAGGACGCCCACCTGAAAGGGTTCCGTATGGTCTTGGGCGAGGCTACCTTGGCTCGCTACGAGGAGGGCGAGGAGGGCAACTCCCCGACGGGGGCTATAAACGAGAGAAAGCAGGGGCCACATAGTAACTTCCGACACTCCAGTTCTTTGATGGACCAAACTGAGAATACTGTCTATTTACAGCCTACCAGAATTCACGCCCATTCACAATTAATGGCGTTACAAGGCAATCGCATTAAAATAAATAGCAGTCCTTAGCTCCGGAGGAGCGACAGTCAATAGCCTGGGGCGTAAGCCCCAGGAAACCTGACCCCATCTTCTTGAATCCGCGAAGCGGATGGCAGGTTTTTCGCAGCCTATCTTCCATCCGCTTCGCGGATTCATAAAC
>CAXBPH010000292.1:0-8697 GCA_963977445.1 uncultured bacterium
AGGCGGACGCACAGGACGGCGCAGGCAATGCCGGCCTGACCGACGAGGAAGAAGAAGAGCTGCGCGCACGGCTCGAAGGCCTCGGTTATCTCTAGGCAGATTCCCTTGTTGTAGTCCCCACCTCGCAATGGGTGTGTAGGATGCTACCCGTTTTCGACGTGCGTTTCTTCTGCGTGTTCCTGGGGACACCTCGGGATAAAGGCCAGTCCTATCAGGAATGCCGCGACCAGGCTCAATGGATATTGGTAGCGGCTGGCCTGCGAAATACCCGCCAGGGCCACGATGCCTGTGTTTACGAGAAAGGGCATGTAGATGACCAGCCAAACGGGGGTGCCCGTCCGAAAACAGAGCACCAGACAGGCGACAATCATCAAATAGAGGGGTAGGGCCGGTCGCCAGAAGAGCCAGTTCACCCCGTCACCCGCCGTCCACGCGAGTAGGCTGCGTAGCTGGCCCGGCAGGCTCAGAAAAAGCTGGGAGTTCGACAGGGCCAACTCATTGCGCGGTATACCGAGGAAATACGTCTCCATGGGGGTGGCGGTGGGCCAGGGAACGAAAAGAAACTCCCCCCGATCCCAGAAATACCGCGTGGCCGTCAGGGGGTTCCTCAGGATGAGGGAAATGTAGTGCTCCTTCAGGGCCTGCCCATGTTCCTTCGCCCAGTCGCGGTGGTAGGCTTCCTCCACGAACGGCATGGTCGTCGCAGCAACCCGCCGCTCGTCGTAGGCCCACCGATCTTCAAGCTCCCGCACCTGCGACAAAAAGGTGTATTCCTCATCGCTCATGGGCACGTCGCGGTCGACCAGAATCGCCAGATGGGCCGTAAGCAAATCATGGAAGCCACCCGGTGTCTCGGCCATGGGCAAACGGGATAGCACGAGGGCTTTCGCAGCGACCACCACCACCACCGTGACGACGACACCCAGCGCGACCTGTCGCCATTGACGAAAGAAGAGTAGGGCCAACAGGGGCATGGTCGCGGCCACCATAATGGGTCCGTTGTGTCGAAACAACGTGGAAAGGCCCAACATGACGCCCAGGCCGATCCACAGGAACCACCGGGCCTTGTCTCGTTGCAGGGCAATCGCCACTAGAAAAAGCGCGACGCCAAACATACACATACCGTAGGGCGCATCCTTGATGAGCGAGATCATCATGGTCAGATTACGGGGCGAAAACGTACCGAGCAAATACACGGTGCCAACGACCACACGGGGTACACCCGCACACAACAATACCGTCGCGCACGCCACCATGCAGGAGCCGATGAGAATCTGAGGCAGGGTGGTGGAAAAGGGAGAATCCCAAATCTGCTGCATGACCCACATACACCATGCATAAAAAGGCGGGTGCTGGGGTTCGAAGAGGAAGCTCCGGGTTTGCTCCCATTGTGACAGGGAATCCTTGTTCATGGTGCCCGGATAAAAGGAGACCAGGAAGATGAGCCATACGAAAAACGTAATGCCCCACCCGGCCAGGAATGCCTTCCAGGGGACCGGCTTCACGAGCCAATTGCTGAATACAGCGCGACGTTCGGCCGCAATGAAACGAGCAACGCCAACGGACAACAGGGCAACCACGATGAACAGGATAAAAACCACGCCGCTGCAACACAGAAATGTAACTACCGGGTTGACCCCCAGATAAAATGCTGCGGGAAGGGCAAGCTCCCCCGCTTCTATTGGGGGCTTCCAGGACGTCGTCGTAAAACCCACGGGGCGATTGTGGGAAAAATCGTCCCGCAGGTATACACGGGGCACAAAGTCGTTCACATAGAGTCGCCGCACCGCCGCTTCCCGCCCTTCGGGCAGATGGAGTACGAGCTCCTTGAGGGCCTTCCGGGGTACCTGGCCATAAAATCGACGCAGCCGTTCACCGGTCACCAGCGGGTGTCGGTATTTACCCCGTTCGGCCGTGTTGAGGTCCACTGGGGTCGGTGGTCCTGCGCCAGATTGGATAGACACCTGGCCCGATGCCGGATCGGTCTCAAAGGAAAGGTAGGGATGGGGGCCGAGATTCCACCCGGAAAGGTTGAGCTGGGCCGGACGTTCCTCGCCCAAGAGGACGTAGTAATTGCTGATGTTAATCCAGGCACCCATCGGCGCCACCCAGGCCTCGTCCACCCCCGCCATAGCGATGAGCTGGTAGCCCCGGGACGCTACCGGGTCGGAAGAGGGACGCGAAAGAATCTCTGCGGTTACGTGATGGGGGGAAAACTGTTCGCTGATTTCTTCGAATTCAATCTCGCCCGTTGACCAGGCTCCCCGAAGAACCCCACCGTCGTCGGTGGCCAGATCCACACCGATATCGATAGGCATCGACCGCAACACGACGGTCATGAGTACCCCCACGATAGCCGCCATGCCCCCCAGCCCAATCAACACCCTCCGACGGGGAAAACTCATAAAACACTCCGTATGGTATTTCAACGCAGTAAACGGGTCACATCATGAACGAATGCGGCGACGAACTAGCTCTCCAAGAGCCAACAACCCGTTCAACGCAATAAGGGAAAGCACAATCAGCAGACGGGAGGAAAGGCTATAATGCAGGGCATCCGTGGAGGATACACCCGCCAGATTCAGGATCCCGAGCCACCCCCATTCTGCCACGCCAAGTGCACCGGGGACAAAGTTCACCACCACCGAAAAGGTCACGGCGCAGTGTCCAAATAAGATCGCGATAGGATCGATATGCAATTGGAGGGTCCACGCCACGAGCCAGGCACGGACCACGAGATTGGCGCATCGAATCACAGACCAGAGGTAGAGACGCAAGAGGGACCGGTTACTTCCGTAGACCGTCGGGATCGCAGCAATGCGAACGGCGACACGCTGGGGTGCCACGGCGGTTATGCATCGCAACAACGCCCCAATAAGGCCTTCCCCCCAAACGCCCAGAAGCAGGCCCCCGACAGCCAGCGCGAGGACGACGCCCCAGAGCGCCAGAGCAGCGCTCGCCCATCCGCACAGGTAAACGATGCCCGGAATCATGACCAGTGCGGGCACCAAGAGGTCGAAACCCTGATCATAGATTGCACCGCCCGCGCTCCGGCGCATGGGCTCGGCCGCATGGACACGCAGGGCAATACTCCGCCCCGCCAGGACGGCCACCTGAAGGGGCATGACTTGTCCCAATAGTGCTATCAACGCACTGTACATCGTGAAAAGGCGGGTCGAAAACACCACGTCTGGATTTCCCATTCGCGTGACAATTTGCCACTTCCAGGCCGTAATCACACAATGGAGGGTCGTCGTCAACAGGAGCGCCAACAACCCCGCCCACCGCACCTGTCGCAGGGTATCGATGTAGGTGGCGTCCAAGGGAAAGCGATAAAACAAAAACCCGAGAAGGACACCACTACACACAAAACCGACTATCACGACAACGACGCGCCGAAGACTCACGCTAGGCATACCAGGACTCAGGCAGCGGGCGGCCAATCAAGGTTTCCAGCCGCCCATAGTCCTTCCGCAACGCTTGGAGAATATCCTCCGGCAGCGGTTCCGAGGGAAGCTCCGACCGGTCCATCGGCTTATAGAGTATTCGGTTCAGCAGCGCGCTCTGCTTGACACGGCCCACGAGGTTCGCCATCCCCAACCTCCGCATCACGAGGGCTATGCGGTAGGCAAACAAGGCGAGGGACCCTTCTCTCGCATTTCGAGCGGGGTTGATCCGTTTGTTCAACGTGGGGGGAATAAAGGTGTCGTCTACACCCAGAAACTGATAGATCGTCCGAATGAATTGTTCGGCGTCACGCTGCAAATCTTCATAGAAAATCACCAGCAAGCGTTCACGACCGAAGACCTCCACATAGCGCTTCAGGTGATTGTAGTAATCAAACTGAATCATGATCTCCTCCCGGGCGGCATAGGCGGCGAGGGAAACATCATTGGAAAGGTGGGTCGTCTTATTGTATGCATACCCCGATACCATGCGGCTGACGGGCTCCCGCAAGCAACATATCAGTTTCACTTCGGGCAAGGCCGCCTGAATACGAAGGGGAGCGTCGCTGGAGACATAGTAATCGTGCGAGAGCTCTCCGACAGCGTGCGCATTCCCCGCCTGCTGAAAATGAGACAAGTACCAATCAAGCCCCTTTTCGTAGTACTGGTCAAAAAAATAAATGTCTTTGGCGGGCGGCACGAATATTTCAGGATGCTGACGGAGCATGTCAAACAGCCATGTCGAACCCGCCCGCGCGATGCCGATATAGAGAAAATTGGGACGTATCACGGTCTGTCTCGCTCGTGTTGTGGCTTAGCCGCTACGACCACCAGCTGGTCACCCACGCCGAAAAGACCGAGAACCCTGTTCACAGCGGAGATTCCCCCCAGCGCGAGGTGCCCAGTCATACGGCGGTACGAACGGTCATAGTGCGCACGGCGATCGGCGTCGGAGGCCTCCGGAGCCGACGATTTCCTACCATCGGGCAAGAAGCGCAGCCATTCCTTGAGGTAAATGTCACAGGTCGATTCGTAGGCCATCTGGAAGCCCGCTTGCGACAGCATCTGTCTCAAAGATTCCCGTGAGAAATAGGACAAGTGCTCCGGCGGAATAGCCACATACGCCTCCTTGCCCAGGCAGCGGAGGGACACGCCCGTTATATTGGGCACGGTAATAATCAGACTTCCCCCCGGACGAAGCAGTTCAAAAACGTGGGCGACGAGCGCGTGGGGCGCGGGCTCATGCTCCAGAACGTCCAGCAAGGCGACTGCGGCAAAGTAATTCCTCTCCAACGCAGTATCTTGCCAGGCACTTTCATAAATCTCAGCCGACACCGCGTCTCGGGCCATGGCCGCCGCTTTATCGGAAATTTCGACGCCCGTCGAAGCGTGCCAGCCGCATTCCCCGGCGACCTTGAGAAACTGCCCGGCGCCGCATCCCAAATCGACCAGAGGCCCTTTGCCTGACGATTGTTGCACTTGGCGCAGTAGCCGTTTCCAAAGGCGGACTTTGTGTCGGGGCTCGGTCGCCCAGGAGCAGTCTGAACTCAACCCTGAATTCAGTCCGCCGTAGTACGCCGCGAGCACTTCCGTAGATGGAACGGGACAAACGAATCCATGCCCGCACGTCGGACACCGGTAGTGGTCATGGCCATTCTTGATGAACCAATCGGTGCAAGATGTTTCCCGGCAAACCGGACACGTCTTGCAATCGGTATCCAGACGCTGGCCATCTACCATAGTTTCACCATTCCGTCCATCTGGCGCGCGTTCTTCAGGCACAACCCGCAACTTTCTTGTAGATGCTTTCATAGGCCTCGGCCCGGGGCGTCCAGTCGTATTGCCACGCCCAATTCTTTCCCTGGGTCGACATTTTCCCGTAGGTGTCCGAGTCAAGACGCAGCTGACCGAGCAAGGCAGCGGCCAATGAATCGGGCTCCGGGGAGCACACCGCGCCGATCCCGGACCCGTGGACCAAGTGTCGTGCGGCGTTGTTGTCCCCGTCTATGGTGACGCAGGGAAGACCGCAAGCGGCGGCCTCGACAATTACAATACCAAAGCCTTCGCGGCTTGATGGCAACACAAACACGCGCGACGACTTCATCGCGGCAATTACGTCGGCATGCCCGTCCAGGAAGCCAGAAAATGTAACGTTTCCTTCGAGGTCGAGGGTCTGGGCTAGTTTCTCCAGGGGGCCACGTTCCGGGCCATCGCCAATGATTCGGCAGCGTACCGCAGGTACTTCTTCCCGCACGCGATCCAGCGCCTTCAGGAGCAGTCCCACCCCTTTAGACTGGATGAGTCGGCCCACAAAAAGTATATCGCAGGAAATGGCGCTCGGCCTTGTCTCCGCTATCCCACCCACATCGGCCCACGGCGTGATGGTGGACAAGCGTTCGGGCGGGATGCCACGAAGCGCGAGCCCGTCAGAAGTCTGGGGGGAGATGGAGATAATGTGCTGTGGCAACCTGGTGGCGAAGTGTTCGATTTGGTATGCGAAACGCGCTTTGAGCCCGGCACCCACGTATTCACGCCAGTGGTCCAGATTCCACAACTCCAACCAGGTGGAAACGAGAGGCACCCCGTCCAGGCGCGCCCGAAAGCAGGCCGCGTAAAGCGGAAAGTAGGGCGTGGACATGCAATCGATCACATCAATGCGCCCCAGACGTTTTAGAACGCGAAAGACGCCCGCCGAGAAGACCAGCGCTTGATTCAGGCTACGTTTGTCCCCGGCTTGCACCGTTTTTTGGTCCCGTGGGCGGCAGACACCTACCAGATGAACATTCGGTGCCACCGTTCTTTCCGGGGGCCCTTCCCAAAGGTGCAACCCCAGTAGATAGACTTCGTGTCGCTGTCCCAGAAAGCGCGCCAAATCGTGAAAGACTTTTTCTCCCCCCCCCACTGAATAGGGATACACGCCATCGTAGACCAACGCGATCCGCATCAGCGCACGCTTTTTTTAGCGTATACCATGAGGCCGGTATATCGCCCTTCGGCGTCTTCGTCATCCAGCACACCAATGGCAAGTAGTCGGGTAAGAAACACGGCAACCGCAGCCAACAGCCCCTTCCGTCGCGAACGGATATTCAACGCGTGCTGTATCTCTATCGGATGCTTTCGCTGACCAAGAACCGTGTACAGAACACCCGACGTCATCCGCGCGATAAATTCCCAGCGTCGTACGACGCCCTGACGAAGGTAGAAAATGCTCTGCTCTACTTCCAGTCCGGCGGGTGCCAGCCATGCCTCGGTGTTTTCGGGCGAAAAGAGATGCTGGATAGCAAGTCGCTGATTCATCATTTCGAGGTAGGGTTCCCTCTGCTGCCAGGGCAGAAGGGGACCGTACAGCGCGCCGGGAAACGTGGTGGCTGGCACAGTGAAGTACAGCGTACCGCCGGGCTTCAAGACCCGGGCCACTTCGGCAAACACTGCCTCCAGATCAGGTATATGCTCCAATACACTGTTGGAGAAAACGAAATCAAAGGTTTCATCGGGCTCGGGAATCTCGGAAGCTCGGCCGGTGTAAACGGTCGTGTAGACCCCAGACTCTTCCGCCGCCGCGGTTTCTCGGGAGTCAAGATCGATTCCCGTCATTTCTCTCGGCCCCACATGCTCCAAGATCCGCTGCAAAATGCTCCCGTCGCCACAACCCAAATCAAGTCCGCGACCTTCTGGAAAGGGTGCGTTTATAATCCGGGCAAGTTCAACGGCGCGCCACACGCTGGTGGCCGGTTGAAACGGGTTGTCTCGTGCAATGTCCTTAAGCAACGACTTGGCGAGAATCACAGCATGCCCTTTCTTTTCCCAATATGCTCGAGGGATACAATGCTGAGGACAAATGAATTCAGCACCACCTGCACCCCCATGACCAGTGCAAAGGCCGACGGTATAACCACGGTACGGGTCAGGTCTTTGGGGAAGGTTTCAAATCCATGAAGGCCCCACCAGGTGGTCGCCCCGATAAACCCGAGGATGCCCAGCACGAAAATCACGACACCGGTTGTGAGTCCCCGCTCCAGGCTCAACACATTGCGAAGGCGGCTATAGCGGTCTCTGCGGGGCAACAAACCTTCTCGCTCCGCAAAGGTGCGCACGATGACGGAGAAAAATACGGACTGGCAGCCCATCATGATCAATGCCATGGCAAAGAGAAAGGAATTGGTTCGGGGAGAGGCGGTCACCAGAAAGTATGCGACCGCCAACAAGCCCGTAATTCCCATGAGGGCACCGGGATAGAGAAACAACCACCGGGGACTGAATATAAACAGGAATCGCAGGTGACGCCAGCCATCGTGCCAGGAACGGAGATGGGGTGCCCGATCACGGCCATCGGGGCGAAGGGTTGTGGGCACCTCGGTAATCCGCATATCAAACAGGGAGGCCTTCACCACAATTTCGCTGGCAAATTCCATTCCTGTCGTGCGCACATCCATGCGTTCATAGGCGGCCTTCGAGAAACCACGCAATCCACAATGGAAATCCCGAATGGGTGTATTGAAAAAGAGTTGTCCGATAAAACTGAGTACCGGGTTACCGAGATAGCGGTGCAGTGCGGGCATGGCACCCGGGGCGATGCCACCGCGAAAACGATTACCCATAACCAGATCAAAGCCTTCACGAAGCTTTTCGATAAAGGGACGCAAATCGGTGAAGTCGTAGCTGTCGTCGGAATCCCCCATGATAATGTAGGTGCCCTCCGCCGCTTCGATGCCACCCCGCAGAGCCGCACCATACCCCTTCATCGTCACCTCCACCACCCGCGCACCCAGATCCCGGGCAATTTCGCGGGAGCTATCGGTGCTCCCATTATCGGCTATGACCACTTCGCCGGACACACCCATCTCCGCCATGGCGTCCATGGCCTTGCGGATGCAAATCGCTACCGTTTTCTCCTCATTGAGACAGGGCATCACGACAGATACTTCAATCGCGTTCACAGAAGAGAATTCCTCGGTTACGTTACATGGGCCGCACGCGGCGTTGATGAAATACGTCTGACATCAACCCGGGCGGGTAGTACAGGCTATCAAGAAAAGTCCGAGCCCTTCAAGGCGTCCCTGGTGAAATCATCGGGATTCGGGTGTAAATTTCCGAATTCCTACGAGGACCAGCGTGGTGATGCCAAGCAACAAAAGGTCGGCCAGCCGCGTTTTGACGTGGGTGACCAGCTCCGTTTTGGACATGGCGCAGCCACCAGGGACTGCTCCTTCGCCTTCGCCTTCACCTTCACCTTCACCTTCACCTTCACCTT
>CAXBPH010000293.1:0-8683 GCA_963977445.1 uncultured bacterium
TCCTCCTGGCCGGAATACCGGTGTAACAACACCTTCCACGCCGAGAGCAATACGGAAAAAAGGGTCTTCTGATAGCGCTTTGCGATTTGATTAATCGCTTCGGTGCACGCTTCATCCACCCATGCCGATGCAATAGCCCCTTCACTCGTTTGCCGCGCAGAACGGGGATAATCGGTCGGCATGTCGAGCACGGGCAAGGAACCGGCAAGCTGCTTTTTCCAATAGGCCATTTGGGCCTGGAGCGCAGGTGTATCGGCCTGCTCTCGTTGCCAATGGGCGAAGTCTGCATATTGTGGAAACAAACTCGGAAGGGTACCATCCCCACCCTTCTCCAAATCACGATAGCTTGTAATCGTCTCTTCCAGAAAGACGCTGATAGACCATCCATCAAATATGGCGTGGTGTACGATCAATCCCAGGAAGCTCTGATTGTTGTCGCCTTCACAAAACAGGGCATGAAGTAGCGGTCCGGTCGTCAGATCCATGGGTGTGCAGGAAAGATGGGTTAATTGCGCCAGAAACTCTGTTTCAATATCGTTGGCCGAATTGTCTAATTCCACGATGGAAAATGGTATATCCACGTGTTCCTGAACGTCCTGCGCCACCAACGGATTGGGCCTGGTGAACAGCGTACGCAGCACTTCATGCCGTTGCACAACTTGCTCAATGGCCTTTTGTAGACGGTCCGTATCGATTTTTCCCGCGATGGTAAACAAAATGGGAAGATTGTAGGACGCAATCCCCGGCTGCAACTGATCGATTATCCAGAGCCCCTCCTGGGGGAAGGATAAGGGCACAGGCTTGCTGCGATCGGCAGCGGCGATTGCCGTGCGCTTGGATACTGCCGTCTTATCGGCTGCGGCTATCGCGGCGGCGTGGGCCGCAACCGTCGGGTTCTCCAACACCAGACGGAGGGGCAAGCGCACAGAAAACTGCTGCTCCATGCGCACGATGAGTTGAAAGGCCAGCAGTGAGTGTCCACCCAGGTCAAAAAAGCTATCTTCTACCCCAACACGAGAGACGCCAAGCAGATCTTCCCACAGGGCAACCAGCGCCGCCTCACAGTCGTTTCGCGGCATGATACGTTCTTCAGAAACCTCGGCAACAACAGGCACCGGCAGCGCTTTCACGTCGACCTTGCCATTGTTGTTCATAGGAATCGTGTCGAGACGAATATAGTTGGAGGGCACCATGTAGTCGGGCAGATTCTCGAAGACATAGTCTCTCAGCGAAGCAACGGGGAGCTCCTCGTCCGCCAGATAGTAGGCAAGTAAGCGCACATCGCCCGGCGTGTCTTCCCGCGCCCGCACGACAGCCCCACGGATGTCGGGATGGGCCATCAATACGGCCTCAATCTCGCCCAACTCAACGCGAAATCCACGAAGTTGAATCTGGTTGTCGATACGACCAATGTAGGCCATATCACCATCCAGGAGACGAACCGTATCGCCCGTTTTATACAGGATCTCCCCTTCTTGTCCCTCAATCGGACTCGGAATGAAGCGCTCGGCGGTCAATTCGGGGCGATTCAGATAGCCCGTCGTATTTCCCGCGCCACCCACGTAGAGTTCGCCCTCTTCACCGACAGCAACCGGTTTCAGTTCCTCATTGAGCACGACACAGGGCTGATCAGGAAAGGGAACACCGATATAGCTGGGCGTTCCAAGCACGACTTCGTGGGCGAAGATTCTCCGGTAGGTGAGAAAAATAGTCGTTTCCGTTATCCCGTAGCTATTGATGAGTTGGGGATGTTCATCCCCGTGTCGCTCAACCCAGGAAGCAAGACTCGGAATAGACAGGGCTTCGCCACAAAAAACAATACAGCGCAAGGACAAGCGTTTCCACGTATCTCCGGGCTGACTATCTTCAAAGTATTGCAGTTGCCGGAACGCAGAGGGGGTCTGGCAAAGCATGGTAACCTTTTCGTCTACGAGCAGCTGGTAAAAATCTTCGGGTGACCGACTGACCAGAGAAGGCACCACAACGACGCGTCCGCCATAGAGCAATGCACCGCAGTATTCCCAAACCGACAAATCAAAAGCGTAGGAGTGAAAAAGGGCGAAGGTGTCGGCTTCGGTGATGTTGAACCAATGATTGGTGGACGTGAACATGCGGGCCACGTTGGCATGGGTAATGGGTACGCCTTTCGGCTTGCCCGTCGACCCGGAGGTATACATGACATAGGCCACATCGTCGCCGTGAGAGGTGAGCGTTTCAGCCGTCATACCATAGGGGGCGAGCTCGTCGTCGATGGAATCGAGGACCAAGACACGCGTGCCAGTCACCCCGTCGAAACGTCCCCGTTGCGCCATATGGGCAATGATCAACGGGCACTGGGCGTCTTCAACGATGAGCTTCAGGCGTTCCGGCGGATTCATGGGATCCATGGGCACAAAGGCCCCGCCAGCCTTTAACACCCCGAGGATGGAAACTATCGTGTCAATACTGCGATCGAGACATAAACCAACACGACTGCCCGGAACAACACCGTTATCCGTCAGACAATTGGCAATCTGATTCGCCCTGCCATCCAGTTCGCGATAGGTGAGCGTAAACCCTTCGCAGGTAACCGCCGGGGCATCAGGTGCCCGAAGAACCTGTTTTTCAAAAAGCTTATGAAGGCACAGGGCTCCTTCTGGCTGCCTCGATTGGTCATCGGCCGAGTTCACCTCGGCCGAAGCGGGTACTTTCTCAATGGGGATTTTTTGCAAATCCAGTTGACCGATGGGACGATTGGGCATCGCTACCGCATCGGAGAGTAGAGAAACATAGCGGGCGAGAATTCGCTCCATGGGCTCAATCGATACGGTGATGTCATACTTGGCACCACCGTTGCCGATTTCCTCACCCTGCACCACAATCCCATCGAAATCCGCCGCATAGTCCGGCGTGTTCTGGTAGAGAAAAAGCGTCTGAAATACGGGTGTACGGCTGGGGTCACGTTCTACGCGGCACTCCGCAACAACCCGCTCAAAGGGCACATCTTGATTGTCTTGCGCTTCTTTGCTTACGCCATCCAGGCGCTCGATCAGCTTTTCGAAAGGCAAGTCGCGAGAAACCGGGGTGCGAAGGGCGACGGTGTTCAGAAAAGACCCGATCAGGGTCTCCAGTTCCACCCGGCTTCGTCCGGCGAATGCGGTTCCCACAATGCAGTCCGACTGGCCGGTATACCGATACAGAAGGGCCTTCCAACCGGCCAGCATGATAACAAAGGGGGTCACCTTACAGGTCCGCGCCAGTTGTTCAACGGAGGTCCGGAAAGAAAGGGGCACATGACGCTGGACAACCGCGCCTTTCCAGGTCCGTACTTCTGGACGGGGAAAATCGAGGGGAACTTCCGCGCGGGGCAACGGCCCCTGAAGCTTCTTTTTCCAGTAATCCAGCTGTTTCTGCGCATCGGGTGACTCAACCATGTTCCGCTGCCAGACCGAATAGTCCGCATAGTGCAGCGGAAGGGATTCGACCAGACTCGTCTTGCCGGAAAGGGCCCAGGAATAGCCCGCAGAAAGCTCCTGCAGGAACAGGCTCACCGACCAGCCATCAAAGACCGAGTGGTGCACGCTGAGAAAAAGTCGAAAATATTCCGGTGCCAACTGAAATAATTCGATGCGAATCAAGGGACCGTGCGCCAGATCCATGGGACGCCCCGCGGCCTCCGCGCTCAACCGACGAACTTCCCCATCCTGCTGGGCTGCTGGCAATGACTGGAGATCGTGGAGGGGAAAGGGCACCTCCATCGTGGCTAGTATCTTTTGCTCAAGATTTCCGTTATTTTCGAGAAATACGGTCCGCAACGGTTCGTGGCGTTCCAGAACATAGCCCAGCCCGTCGCGCAAGGCATCGACCTGAACGTGGCCCTTCATGGTAAACAACAGGGAGAGGTTGTAGGCCACCATGTCGGGTGCCAACTGGGACAAAAACCACAGTTGTGCCTGAAAGAATGACAGGGGGATGGGCCCCGAGCGATCGGCCTTCGGCAGGGGTTCCTGTGCCGTTTCTTCCATGCCGCCCGCGTCAACGATGGCGGACGCCTGTTCGGCAATCGTTGGCAACTCGAGAATTACCCGAAGGGGAAGCTTCACGCTGTAGTGCGCCTCGATACGGGTGATCAGTTGGGTTGCGAGCAGGGAATGCCCTCCCAAATCAAAGAAACTGTCTTCTACACCCACCTCTTTCAACTGGAGCAATTCTGCCCACATGGCGACCAAGGCCCGCTCACAATCCGTTCCTGGAGCGATATACCCTTCCGCAACGGCATCCGCCGGTGGTGCCGGGAGTGCTTTCGCATCGATTTTTCCATTGGTATTCAGCGGAAACTTTTCCATGTGAACATAGCGCGAAGGCACCATGTAGGGCGGAAGAGACTGTTTCAGATAGGTCCGAAGTGTGTTGACGTCCACCGGTGTTTCCGCGAGATAGTAGCCGACCAATCGCGAGTCACCCGCTACATCTTCCCGCAGGCGTACCACCGCACCCTGTATCGCCTCATGGGAAACCAATTGTGCTTCAATTTCACCCAATTCCACACGAAAGCCGCGGATTTGCACCTGGGTGTCGATACGGCCGATATATTCCAGATCACCGTCCACCAGACGGACCAAATCACCCGATTTATATAAGGTCCCCTCGTCATTTTCGTCAAAAGGATTCTTAATGAAGCGTTCCGCCGTCAAGTCGGGGCGGTGAAAATACCCCGTTGCATTGCCCAAGCCGCCCACATACAGCTCCCCCGCTTCCCCGATGGCCACAGGCTTTCGGTTCTCATCCAATACATAGCAGGGCTGGTCGGGGATGGCTACACCAATATAACTTGGTGTGCCGGGCACGGCTTCATGCTTGAACACCCGACGATAGGTCACATATATGGTCGTTTCCGTGATGCCATACATGTTGATGATTCGGGGCGCATCGTCTCCGTGTCGGGCAAACCACGTGGCCAGACTCTCGAAAGAAAGGGCCTCACCGGCCACCACGACGTGGCGTAACCCGAGTTTCGACCACTTGGACTCGGCCAGGGTATCTTCATGGAGCTGCAACTGGCGAAATGCCGATGGGGTTTGGCAGATGTGGTGTACCTGCTCATCGACCAAGAGTTGATAAAAGTCTTCCGGGGAACGACCCACCTGATAGGGCACGACAACAAGACGACCACCGTGGAGCAGCGCCCCCCAAATCTCCCATACGGACAAGTCGAAGGAATAGGAATGAAAGAGCGCCCAGGTATCGTCGGCGTTAAAATTAAACCAGTGATCGGTGGACGTGAACAGGCGACGGACGTTGCCGTGGCTGATGGGCACGCCTTTCGGACGGCCCGTTGAGCCAGAAGTAAACATCACATAGACCAGACTATCGCCATCGGTGACATTCTCGGGATTTTCCTGCGAGCAGGATTCCCAGGGTTTCTCCGTACCATCCAGCACGAGCAAGGTGACACCCTCATCACCAGAAAAGTGCTCCCGTTGTGCTTCGTGGAGCAATACCACCGCGCACTGGGCATCGTCGACTATCATCCGAACCCGTTCGGCGGGATAAAAGGGGTCCATGGGCACGTAGGCCCCGCCCGCCTTCAACACGGCCAGAATCGCGATAACTGTGTCCATACTACGGTCAAGACAGAGCCCCACCAGTTGCTGGTGGGTAACACCCAGGGTCCGCAAATGATTCGCAAGACAATTTGCCCTGTTATTCAACGCGGCATAGCTTAGCGTTTCCCCCTGAAAAGTGACTGCTGGTGCCTCAGGTGTTTCCAGCGCCTGCAATTCAAAGCGGGTATGCAAACATTCGATAGTACAGATTGCCATAACTCTCTCATATACGTAATTTCCAGATAGAAAGGTCTTCACTCACGAATAAAGACCTCACTCCCCCCGATAGTATACCCACCTTTTAGAATAAAACAGAACCAGCAAGATTAGCTAACGGTAGTCCCAGGAACGAATGACGCTGTTGGCCGTTAGCGAATCCATAGCGGGCCCGTAGGTGTGCTGCGATTCGCGATCCTCACCCCGGGCAAACTGGCTGCTGCCAGGCAAGCAACGCCCGAGTCGCCGTATTGGACTCCAGGTCGCAGCAGCCCGTTTCGGGATTGCACCAATCGGCCCCAAAGAGCGCCCCCCCCCATGGTGGTCAGAGCACAGGGCAAGCACGGCACGAATCCCCCACGGACGGCGCGGTTGCCTTCCTCTCGTGGCGTCCGTTGGGTTGTAAATTCCACCAGCTCCGCCAGGGTCTGGGGTTCCCGCTGGTAAATAAAGGTGCTGTCGAGGCCGTATCCATCGGGTGGTGGCCCACCGGCAGACGAGGTGCGATTTTTTTTCACGGAGGCGCTGTCGCCGTTGGCCACATCTCGGTCAACTACTTGATCCGGGGTGGCATTCAACCCATCGAATAGGGCTACCCGCGCTGGGTGCTCGTGGCCGGAATCGCGGTCCCAATAGCTAATGACCGCCGTCACGGCATGCTCGGTCCCTGTCGTCGCCGAACGTGGCCACGTCAAGACAAGCAAAACTACCGTCGCAGCACAACCAATCGCAGAGGTAATACGCACGATCCACGCAACTCCTTCCGTCCGTAGTCTGGGGCCTCGGGATGCCCCACGATTATGCGAAACTTGCACGGGTCAAGTCCACTAGTGTTTTTAAATCGAGGGCCCTGTCGATTACAATGGCGTAAGTCGTCAGGAGAGGAAATCATTGGATACTGTCACCCAGATAGCGCCCGTACGCGTATTGTCCGAAGATGTGGCCAACAAAATCGCTGCAGGCGAAGTTGTGGAACGTCCCGCGTCTGTGGTGAAAGAGCTGGTGGAGAACGCCCTGGATGCGGGTGCAACACGCATTACCGTCCGCGTGGTGGCCGCCGGTCGACGACTTATTGAAGTCACCGACGATGGCCATGGCATGTCGGAACAAAACGCCCTCCTGGCCATCGAACGCCATGCCACCAGCAAAATACGCTCGGCCGAAGATCTGGAAGACGTCATTACCATGGGTTTTCGCGGTGAAGCTCTGGCCAGTATTGCCTCCGTCTCTCGCTTTGAGCTGGTCACGCGACGGGCCAAAGACGACGGAGGGACCCGCGTTCGCATCGATGGCGGCATATTGAGGGACGTAGAGCAGATCGCGGCCCGTCCGGGCACCCGAATCACGGTAAATCGCCTCTATTTCAACACCCCGGTCCGTGCCAAGTTTCTGAAAGGGCTCACCACCGAGCTCGGCCATTGTATCGATGCCGTCCAGCGCCATGCCTTGGCGCGAACGGGTGTCGGCTTCCAATTCATGCACAATGACAAGATGCTCCTGGACATTCCGGGGCATGCAAGCCTCAAAGAGCGTGTAGCCCTTATCTGGGGTCTGAATTTTGCCCGGGACATGGTAGAAATCTCCGGGGAACAGGCCGGTTTTCGCCTCCATGGGGTTGTCGGACGGCCCGGTTTGACCCGATCTGTTCGGTCCCATCAGTTCTTTTTCATGAATCATCGACCGGTTATCAACCGCTCCCTGCAGTATGGCTTTGAAGACGGATATCGTGGTCTGGTGACCATCGGACGCCATCCTATCGGCGTACTCATGCTGGAAACCCATCCACGCTATGTGGATGTGAATATCCACCCCGCAAAACGCGAAATTCGTTTCCGGGATGAGCGGGTGGCCCGGGATGCGGTGCGCGATATTGTCCGTCAGGCCCTTTCACGGGACCAGGAGTCGATTGTCGCGCCCACGGCACCACCGAAACAAACACCGCTGGTAACCGAAATTGCCATACAGGAGCCTGCGCGGCCCGTTCCGTCCGAAAGAATTGAACCCGTGACCACCCCGGCAGCCCCCGGGATGGATAGCCCCCCGACGGCCGAAGTACCCAGGGCTTTCGCAGAATCCCCCCAGACCACGCCCCCACGGGCGGAAAGCTCTCCGGCACCAGATAATGAGTCCGTGGCAACACCTGCAGAAACAGCCGTATCGGCAATAGTTCCAGATCAAGTCCCCCAAAATTTGCCGGTGCCGCCCCTACGTCCCATTGCCCCCGCCAGTGTACCCCGAGCAGAGCAAGATGACTTGCCTGGTTTCGTGAATAAAACGCACGTGGAGCGCATCGTCCCAGAAGCCGTGTACCGTCCCGTTGAAGGCATGGTGGATGCACCCATGCAGGTCTTTGACACCTACCTGCTGGTGCCCGGGGATGATCGACTCCTGATTATCGATCAACACGCCCTCCACGAGCGGCTGAATTACGATGGTCTGGTGCAGGAATTGGAAGATCACACCTACGAATCGCAACAACTGGCCGTGCCTATCGTGATTGAGGTCGCGCCTTCCCAGGTGCGCCTGGTCGAAACCAACCTGCCGCTGTTTCGCGATGTGGGGATTGAACTGGAACCCTTCGGGGGCAATACGTTTCAGGTTACGGCCATTTGCCACCTCTACGAAGATGGAAAAGTGCGCGATTTGGTCTATCACATTCTCGATGAGCTCGGTCAGGGCGATCTTTTTGATCGCGACCAGGTACTCTCAGACACCCTCCGTCTGGCGACACGGGCCTGCAAGGCTTCCGTTCGGGCAGGGGACCCGTTGACCCCCCAGGAACGGCGGGGTCTACTCGAAGGTTTCCAACACTTGCGACCACCCTATACCTGCCCCCATGGCCGACCCATAATTGTGGAACTTACCCAGAACCAGATGGAAAA
>CAXBPH010000294.1:0-8633 GCA_963977445.1 uncultured bacterium
GCCAAGAAGTCTTCGAGTATTCAAGACGAGTCCACGTCGGTGCAGTCCCCGGGCGAGCTCTCAGGGGGACGGCCCCGACGATTACGTTTGCTTTCGTAATTGCCGGTTACACGTTGGCCAAGAAGTCTCTGGGTATTCAAGACGAGTCCACGTCGGTGCAGTCCCCGGGTGCGGCGAAGCCCATGATTGACTGCCTTGAAATAAGAACACTGTCGCTGGGTTTTAACTGCCAATCCTCTGGAGCTGAAGCCGGGAGCAGGTTTGAATGCGATTATCTCACCAGTGGACATCGCGGGCTCCGACATGAAAGACTACGGGGGTGCCCTGTACACCAGAATCAGGCGTCCCGCCTGTTCCTCCGTATAAACCAGAGAAAGTATCTGTGATGTATCGAATTTTGAGCGCCGTAATCGCCCTTGCCCTTCCAACCCTGTCCGTTTTCGCCGCCGATGCGTGGAAGTCGCCCTTTATCAACTGGTGCAAACTGGAATCTCCCCTCGTGGAAGTCACGCCATTTGTGTTCAATGACAAGATGTACCTCATGGAGAGTTGGCAGAAGCAGTGGGAGTTTTCCCATGAAAAACACCAGGAGCTCTTTCAGGAAGATGAAGTCCGTATACGCGACCTGGCGTCGGACCGTATCGTTTCGACCCCCTTCACCGGCCATGGGCTGGCCATGACCTTTGTGTGGGAAGGCCGGGTCTACGTATTCGCCAGCGACTGGGGCACGGAGAAGAAGTGGGAAGTGCGCAATGTTGGCATGACCTCCTCCACCGACCTGAAGAACTGGGATACGCCCGAGGTGGTGCTCCACTCCAACGACGACGAAAAATTCTTCAACGTCTCCGTCTGTCGTGGTGCCGAGAAATTTGTCATGCTCGTGGAAAGCAACGATCCCCGTTGGCCCGCCTTCACCTTCAAATACTTTACTTCCGACGATCTGAAGACCTGGGAGCAGGTGCCGGATGCCTATTATGGCATCGACAAATACGTGGGCGGCCCGGCCTTGTACTTCTTTGACGGCACCTACTACACCCTCTATCTCCAGGCCCTGGGGGAGAACCATTATGAAACCCGTGTTGCCCGCTCCACCGATCTCGTGACCTGGGAAGACGCCCCGGAAGACCGCCCCTTCGTTACGTTCAAGAAAGGTGCCAAGGTTCATCCCCTCCGTCCCGCCGATGTGCGCGAACAAAACGCCTCCGATGCTGAGATCTGTTATTTCAAGGACCGTACCTACGTGTATTACACGGGCGGTGATCAGCACTTCGCCGGTGACCTCCAACGGGCCGAATACATGGGCACGCCCCAGGAGTTGCTGGAGTCTTTCTTCAAATAAGCGTCCACCTAAACCATAGTTGATCCACCGGCTCTGTCGTTCCGTCGAGTTTTTCTACGGTTACGTAATTTTTGCCCTGTTGCAGAATAAGGTGGTGGAAGTATTTTTAGCCCCGGAGGGGCGGCATAGCGTAGCCCAGGGCGATGCGTAGCGAGTCCTGGGATCGCGGACGATACTCTCAAATAGTCCCAGCGGGGCGGCATAGAATTTTCAGTGATGGACCCCAATTCGCGCCCTATGTCGCCCCGCTGGGACTTGTATCGGCGTGTGTGGCGCGACCAAAACCCAGGACTCGCTACGCTCGCCGCTGGGCTACGTTATGTCGCCCACTTCGTGGACTTAACCGACCCGTTGCCGGGGCTTTCCTCAAATCACCGCCTCTGCCGGAGCTTGCTGGAATTTATCAGCAAGTAAGTGCGGGCACCTGGACCCATACCGCAACTCCCGGCTCAGTCGTCCCGCCCGGGCAATCGTTTCAGCTTGTCGGGATTCCTGACGATGTAGATGCGCTGAATTTTGCCATCCATCACGTCGATGGAAAAAGCCGTCACCGCGGTGTTTCCGGAGTAGGCCACCGCACCGGGGGCACCGTTGATCGTGACAAAACGCATGGCCGGGTCTTCGGGTAGACGACGCTTCATGATACCCACGAAAAAGCGGGCAATCTTACCCGCACCCTCAATCGTGCGGCGGGCCGAGAGCGCTTTGCCGCCATGGTCACTGTGGAGCGTTGCCCCTTCGGCCAGCAGGGCTACGAGCCCGTCCAACTCGCCCACCTGGGTGGCCACCATGAAGTTTTCCAGCAACCGGGCGTGGACGTCATCGTTTGGCGAATAACGGGGGGTGTTGTCCTGCACCCGCGCCTTGGCACGACGAACGATCTGACGGCAATTGTCTTCACTCTTTTCGAGCACCGCCGCAATATCGGTATAGGCATAGTCGAATACCTCGCGCAGCAGGAGGGCCGCCCGTTCCACGGGATTCAGCCGCTCCAGGAGCAACAGAAAGGCCACAGATAGGGACTCCGACAGGGCCAGGTTATCCGAGGGACCGGGGGTATCGGCCAGGGGCTCAGGCAACCATTCGCCAATATAGGACTCCCGTTGCTTACGCGCAGAGCGAAGGTTGTCGATGCTCATGCGGGTGACCATGGTGCAGAGGAGTGCCTGGGGATTCTCCACCAGCTCCCGATCAAGGCGGCGCCAGCGAATATAGGCTTCCTGCACAATGTCTTCGGCGTCGTGAACGCTCCCCAGCATGCGATAGGCAATGGCAAAGAGACGGGGCCGACACGCGTTGAATGTTTGTAGGTCTTCTGACACGTCTGCCTTCATCCTGCTGCCTTGCGGAGCACGTCGTTGCCTATGGTTGCAGGCGACAGGGCGCACAAGCCATCGGATTCGATACCCAAGGGGACATTGACGAGATTATAGAAGTGCTCGATGGCATTTACCAGGGTTATTTCCACAATCTCTGTGTCGGAATAATGTTTCTTCAAGGTATCGAACGTGTCATCTGACACCGCGCGGTCCCGGGTAATGGCCGCCACGTAGGCCAGGCCGGCTCGTTCCTGTTCGCTGAACAGGGGATCGGTCGCGAAATCATTTACCCGCCACATTTTTTCCATCAGAACGGGATCGTGGGACGCAAAAGAGCGGGTGATGTCGATGCAGAAGCCGCACTTGTTATGGCCCGCCGTATAGCCCTGGATAAGCAAGAGCAGGGCGGGGTCGAGGCTCACCTTCTTCGTCATGAACCGGCTGATCTGGCGATAGACGGGCACGATGGAAGGTACGCGGGCATAAACGACTTTGGCGGGTGTGATGACACGGCCAAAGACACGCCGGCAGTGGGCATAGGCCAAACGAACCAGAATACCACGGGGTTTTTCGATGGGTTTAAGGCGCATGGGAAATCTCCTCAGGGTTGTTACACCCCAAGGACGATTGGCGGTGGGCCCCTGTGACACGCCCCGGCATATTTATGAATTCGGTAGGGGATGGCCTTCGGATAGAGGGCGAAAACTGTTCAAAATTGGCCAAATGTACGCAGAAGGTACATGCGTAAACCTATATGTCCTGAAATTTACTAAATAATTCTCTTGATTTGCATGCTTAACATATGTATATTCTGTTGTTGTCCTTGCGATACAACTGTTTTGAATCGCAAAAGGTAGTGCACGTTATGTCCCCAACCTTGTGAGAACGGTACATTCAAAAAAAATAGCCGAGCCTGCGGCGTTTCCATTGCGATCCGGCAAGACTTCAATGGAGCAGCGTATACAGGCCCGACTGGGAGAACAGAAACATGAATACACGTCGTGGATTCACGCTAATTGAGTTGTTGGTGGTCATCGCCATTATAGGTATTCTGGCCGCCATTCTTCTACCTGCCCTGGCTCGGGCGCGGGAAGCCGCCAAACGGGCATCCTGCCAGAACAACCTGAAACAATGGGGAATTGTCTTCGCCATGTTCGCTTCCGAAAGCGATGGCGAACAATACCCTCGCATGCAGACCTCCTGGGAGCCTATCCATGATTGCGACAACGACGTGGAGGTTTATCCCGCCCAGCCCTTCGTAGGCGCGCCAACCCACTGGCTCAATCCGCAATTTGACGAAGTCTATCCGGAATACCTCACCGACGGCGGCATCGTCGTTTGTCCCTCCAACAGCAGTTGGACCGCCGCGGACTTCATCAACCCCACCAGCGGCATCAATGAAGTTGCCAAGGTGTGCTTTGAAGCCGTGCCCGGTCCAAGTTTCTCACAATTCACCAGCGAACGGGGCCTGGCTCAGGTGGCGGCCAACTATTTCTACACCGGCTACGTCCTCGATCAGACCGAGGAACTCGACCCGCAGGACGCCATCTCGGTGCTGGAACCCCTTTCAACAGAGAACGGACCGGCCCAGCTCATCTGGACGATGAACCTCGCCATTGGCGGTTTCTTCGGCGGCACCATCGGTCAGGACATTGACTTGGGAAGCTATAGCCCGGGCAGCGGCAACGGTGGGGGAGACACGGTGATGCGTCTTCGTGATGGAGTGGAGCGTTTCCTCATTACCGACATCAACAACGCCGCTTCCAGTGCCCAGTCCCAGAGTTCGATCTGGGTGATGGGTGATCGGCTGAGCACCTTCCCTGCGGAGTTCAACCACATCCCCGGCGGTGCCAACGTGCTCTATATGGATGGTCACGTGGATTTCATCCGCTACCAGGATAAAGCACCCGCCGTACCAGGGGTCGCCAAAGTATTCGGCGAACTCTCCAGCCACAACTAAGGAAAAACTGATGACCTACTTTTTACAGCGCAGGCTTCCCCTTCGGGGTACCGTCGCGATGGTCCTTGCATTGCTGGGGCTGGCGACGTCAACCGCCCAGGCAGAACAACGCATCATTACCACCGACGGAGTGTGCACCGAAATAATTTTCGCACTGGGTGCGGGGGACCAGATTGTCGCTCGCGATTCCGGGTCACTTTACCCGCCCGCAGCAAACGAACTGCCTGACGTGGGCCTGGGTCACCAGGTGAATCCCGAGTCCATCCTCAGTTTCAAACCAACCGTCGTCATCGGCCGTGATCGGCCCATGAGTCAGCCTGCCTTTCAGGTGCTGGAATCCACGGGCATGAAAGTGATGCGACTGGCCTCCGAGCCTGGCCTGGAGACCGCCCGGGAAAATATCCGCGCGCTGGCCACCTTTCTTGACCGCAAGGACGCCGGCGAAAAGCTCATTCAATCCATCGACGCCGACGTGGCGACCCTGGAAAAGAAGCGGAGCGACAACGCCACGCGCACCGCACCAAAGGTCCTTGTCGTCTATCTGCGACCCAACGCAACCATGATTATGGGCGAAGACAGCAACGCCACGACCCTGGCCCATCTGGCTGGGGCCACCAGCGCCCTGCCCGGCATCGAAGGTTACAAGCCGCTGAATGCGGAAGCCGTTGTGCAGGCACAGCCCGATGTCATCCTCTGCTACAAGAATGGTCTGGAGTCCGTCGGTGGGATGGAAGCCCTCTATAAACAACCCGGCATTGCAGAGACCCCGGCGGCACGGAACAATCGAATCATCGCCATGGACGATCTCCTGCTCGGTGGCTTTGGACCACGCACCGGCGAGGCCCTTCTCGAACTTTATCACGCCCTCTTTGAGGTGCAAGGCCCCTACACGGGTTGATGGGATTTCACCATGTTACGAGGTCAATACAAGTTAGCATTCATCGGCTTGGCGGTCGGCTTGCCCGTCATTCTCGTGCTGGCCGCTGGCTTGGGCGCCTACTACATTCCCCCATGGAATATTCCATGGATACTTTGGCATCGCGCGGAGGAAGACGGATATCGTGTCCTGGCTTACATTCGTTTTCCCCGCGTGGTGCTTGCGGCAATTGTTGGCGCGTCACTGGCTACGTCCGGGGCCTGTCTGCAGGGGCTCTTTCGTAACCCCCTCGCCGATCCCCAGTTGGTTGGGGTTACCGGTGGCGGGGCCCTCGGTGCGGCCCTCTGGCTCATGTTTGTCAGTTCACCTGTGCTCGGCTCCTGGGGACTTCCCCTGGCCGCCTTTGCGAGCAGTGCCGCCGTCGTGTTCCTGGTCTGGATTATTGCCCAGCGGACCAACGCCAACGGCATGGTCACCATTCTGATGGCCGGTATCGCCATCAACAGCATTGCCTTTGCGATTATTGGACTACTGACTACCCTGGCGGATAACGAGAAGCTCCGGAGTTTCACCTTCTGGCAAATGGGAAGTTGTGGATACGCCACCTGGCCCCTCACCTTCTGGACCCTGGGCCTTTCCACCCTCGGTATCGCTGTGCTCTTGCGCGCAGGTAGTTCCCTCAATGCCCTGGCACTGGGTACGACCGAAGCGTTCAATCTTGGCATCGCGCCCAATCGCATCAAACGGCAGATCATCTTTGGTTGTGCCCTGTCGGTAGGGGCGTCAGTGGCGGCATCGGGGGGCATCGGTTTTGTTGGTCTCGTCGTGCCCCACCTGATTCGAATCTCGGTAGGTGCCGACCACCGCTGGCTGCTGCCCATGTCGGCACTGGGCGGGGCCACCCTGCTCGTGTTGGCTGACCTCGGCGCGCGCACCATCGCCATGCCGGTGGAATTGCCGGTGGGCGTCATTACTGCCCTGGTTGGCGGGCCCTGTTTTGTCTGGTTACTCATTCGTTCACACAAGGAGACGGCCTATGCTTAAGGCGACCAATCTACACTACGCCGTTGGCGAAAAAGTAGTCCTCGAAGACTTTAGCCTGTCCATCACAGCCGGTCGCTTCATTGCCATGGTCGGTCCCAACGGGGCCGGCAAGTCCACCGCTCTGCGTCTACTCGGCGGCGAACTGCATCCGGACAGGGGCGCCGTCACCCTCGACGGGGAGTCAATCGATACACTTTCTCCCGCCCAATTGGCGCGAAAACGGGCCTGTTTTCAGCAAAATCCCTCGGTGGATTATCCGTTCACCGTGCGGGAGATTGCCACGCTGGGCCGTCAACCCCATCGGCAGGGACTCTATGAAAGCAACCAGGATCATGCCGTCGTCCAAGGCGCCATGACCGACGCCGGTATCCTCCATCTGGAACACCGGCTGCAGACGACCCTGTCGGGCGGCGAGGCCACCCGGGCCCATCTGGCGCGGGTCCTCGCGCAGGAGCCCCGCCTCCTGCTCCTCGATGAACCAACAAATCACCTGGATATCCGCTACCAGCAGGAAATCCTGCAGGTGTGCAAACAGCGCACCCAGGAAGGCTGTGCGGTGATCGCTGTCCTTCACGACCTGAATCTGGCTGCGCGATTCGCGGACCATCTCATCCTGATGCACGACGGTCGTATCGCCGCGCAGGGTACGCCGGAATCCGTATTGACCCCCTCGTTTATCCGGACGGTCTATGGTCTGGAGAGCGTGGTGTGGAAGCACCCCAGCGGCTGTCCGTGGGTCGTGCCTCTTTTCGACCCATCCGAACGTGACACGAACAACAACGACGAAACGATCGCAATGCCCCGGGCAGTTGCGCACTAAGTATTGGAACAAAACCCCACGCCATGGTGGCGTGGAAAGGGAGACAAGCATGAACACCTTGGAAGCAACCGAATCAAACCTGAAAGATCGCTGGAACGCCCATCGCGCCGAAAATCCCCGTGCCCGCATTTATGACGCGGCGATTGCGCTGGGCGTCAGCGAAATGGAACTGCTCGCCACCGACTGCGGCGAAGTGGTCACGCGCCTTCGTAGCGAATGCAAAGAGATATTGAAGGCCCTGGAAGACGCAGGCGAAGTGATGGTGCTCACGCGCAATCACTGGGCGGTCATCGAGAAAAAAGGGCAGTTTAAGCCCGTATCCTTCCACGGCCACGTCGGGCTCGTTCTCGATGAAGGGATAGATCTCCGTATCTTCATTATGAACTGGAAGCACGCCTTCGCCGTCTATCACCCAAGCCACCCCCACTACAGCCACAGTTTTCAGTTCTTCGACGGGTCCGGTAAGGCCCTGCATAAGGTATATTTGCCTCCGGAATCCGCTCAGGCTTGGGAAAATATCGTCGGCACCTTCCAGAGTGACAATCAGTCGACCACGGGCGAGGTCACACCCGCTGCGAGTGCCGTCGTCCCCAAACCCGACAGCGAAATTGATGTGGAAGGGTTGGTCGAGGCTTGGGGTGCCTTGAAAGATACCCACGACTTCTATGGCTTGCTGAAGAAATTCGAGGTTACCCGCACCCAGGCGCTACGCCTTGCGGAAGGTACCTTTACCCGACGCTTACCCGTGACCAGCCACCGGACTATCTTTGAACGGGCTGTGGCAGACGAACTACCGATCATGGTATTTGTGGGCAATCAGGGCTGCATCGAAATCCACACGGGCCCGATCAAGAAAGTGCTGGAAGCGCGCGGATGGTTCAACATCATGGATCCGAAATTTAACCTTCATTTGTTGGAGGAGGGGGTACACGAAGCGTGGCTCGTTCGCAAACCAACCGACGATGGCGTGGTGACGGCCGTGGAGCTCTATGACGAGAAGGGTGCGGAGATTGCCCAGATATTCGGCAAGCGCAAGCCGGGCATTCCGGAACTCGAAGCGTGGCGCGTGTTGGCAGAGTCGCTGCCACCCTTATAAAAAACGTTCATGGGCAATGAGTGGGGATGATTTATTCGATATTTCAAGTGCCGGAGGTAAAAGGATGGCACGATGGGTTCTTGCGAATCATGTCATCACGCAACTTTTTGCAGATAAAACGAAAAACCATGGACGTGCCGCGCGATCTGGTACTCCAGTTCGTGCGAAGGGGCTGTGG
>CAXBPH010000295.1:0-8614 GCA_963977445.1 uncultured bacterium
TATCTGGCACGGGCAGCAGGCCCGCGCGAATCTGTTCCTCCAGCTCAAAGCCCCCGTTGACGAAACCAACGGTGCCCAGGGGGGAACTGCCGCCCGCCGGGATAATGTAGGGCGTCGGCTCTCCGGCACGTCGTGCCGCATAAATTGCGGACAAGGTCGCCCGGCGAACGTCTTCACGGCTCATGCAGGGCTTCAGTGTGGCCCCTGTGGTCCAGCCCCGTAACAAATTGCGCTGTACGCTGTGGGCGTTGAGTTGGGGTACCAGCATGGAATGTGGCTGAAAACCCATCTGTGTCGCGTATATGGCCGTGGCCAAGGCATGATTCGAGCCCGCGGCACCGAAGGTTACGGTCGAACGCACCCCCAATGCCTTCGCGCGACCCAGCAGGAAGGCGAGCTTACGCACCTTGTTGCCCCCGTAGGCCCGGCCCGTCACGTCGTCACATTTCACATGGATCGACCCCGCGCCCACTTCGGTGGCGAGGGCCGTACAATCCCGCACGGGCGTGGGCAATTCGGCCAACGGTGCATAGGGCAGGGCTTCGGCCAATCGGGGAAAGCGCTTGAACAGGGGAATCACGATCGATAGTATCCTTTAATAACGCGGTAAAGCGGCAGCGTATCACAGGCCTGCTGCGGCACCCAAGCGGCCCTACCGGTCAGCCAGCCTCCCAACCACGATTGCCCACACCATGTATGAATACATTGTCATCGCCGTCGCCCTTTTTCTCGGCGGCACCGTCCAGAGCATTGGCGGCTTCGGGGCCATGCTGATTGCCGTGCCCCTGGTCACCCATGTGCTCCCTCTTCAGACTGCCGTTCCCCTCCTCGCCACCCTGGGGCTACCCATCACGCTGTTCATCTTCATCCAGAATCGCCAGTCCTTCGAATGGCGGGAAGTAGCCCGGATTGCCGTCGGCTCTATTGCCGGCATTCCCCTGGGACTCTGGATTCTTGGACACGTGGACCCGCCCATCATCATGCGCAGCCTCGGTGCCCTCTTGCTAGCCTACAGTGTCTACGCCCTCTTCATCGAGCCCCGCCTGCTCGCTGCCCCACGGGTCGCCCGCGAAAGCCGGACCGCGTACAGCCTATTGGTGGGTATGGCCGCGGGCACGCTCGGTGCCGCCTTCAACACCAGCGGACCACCCCTCATCCTCTATGGGGACTGGCTTCGGTGGCCCAGGGAAAAGTTCAAAGTACTCGTCCAAGGTGTATTTCTTACCAACGGCACCCTCATCATCGCCGGCCATTTCTATGTGGGTAACATGACCGCCGCCATGTTGCCAGACGTCGCCGCCGCCTTTCCCGGCATCCTCCTCGGGCTCTGGGCGGGGTACCATATCGATCGCCATGTGAATCCCGACCACTTTCGGAAGGTAGTACTTACCCTCCTCGGGCTCATGGGCACGTCTCTCATCTTGCGTTAACCTGCCCGCGGCTGATTACAACCCATATTCACGCAACTTGTAGATCAGGTTGCGGCGACTGATATCCAGCATTTCGGCCGCATGGGTCTTGTTGCCCCCCGTCTTTTCCAGGGCCTCCAGGATGGCCTGTCGCTGAATGTCGGCCATTGTGCCCACCAACACGCCGCCCGATGCGGTTGCGGGACCATCATTTTTCTGAATCAAGGGGGGCAAGTCCGAGGCCAGGATCTGGCGGCTGTCTGACAGGATGAGTGCACGGGCCATCACATTGCCCAATTCACGAACATTGCCCGGCCAGTCATAGGCGCACAGGCACCGCGCGGCGGCCGGTGACAACCGCTTCCGTTGAGGACGCAACAGGGCCTCGGTCAACGGAACTATATCCTCCGTGCGCTCACGCAAGGGGGGCACCCCGAGGGGAAACACATTGAGGCGATAGAACAAATCTTCTCGAAAGCGGCCCGCGCGAACATCGGCCGCGAGGTCCCGGTTCGTGGCCACAATAAGCCGTACATCCACCTGTCGTTCGGCCGAGTCACCAACGCGCTGGAAGGTCCCCGCCTCAAGAACCCGCAGAAATACGGGCTGCAGGGGGAGGGGCAACTCCCCCACCTCATCGAGAAACAGGGTGCCGCCATGGGCCGCTTCAAACCGACCGACATGATCGCGATCCGCCCCGGTAAACGCGCCCCGCACATGGCCAAAAAGTTCACTCGCCATCAAGGATTCAGACAGGGCCCCACAGTTCGCCACCACAAAGGGGCGATCAGCCCGGGGACTGTTCTTCTGAACAAACCGGGCGACCACCTCTTTCCCCACGCCACTCTCCCCGGTTATCAGTACCGTCGCATCCGTCTGGGCAACGCGGGCGGCCTGGTCAAAAACCTGTCGCATGGCCTCACTCTCGGCAATGACTTCCGGCGGCAACCGAAAGTCGTGCCCACCTGTGGGCCGTTCTTTTCGGACCCCCAGGGCATCGTCCACCGCAGCAATGAGTTCGTCTAAGTCGACGGGTTTTTCCAGATAGTCGATGGCACCCTGTTTCATCACCGCCACCGCATCCCGCACATCAATAAAAGCGGTCAACAAAATGACAGGCAATTCCGGCTTGGACGCGCGCAGTGTTGCCAGCACCTCCAGGCCGCTCGGACCCGGCATGCGCACATCGAGTAGCATCAAGTCGACGTCGGGGGCCGCTGCCAGGCCCTCGTTTCCGTCGCTACACAAACGGGTTTGGTACCCCGCGCGCACGAGCGCATTGTCCAGCAATTGCCGCTGACCCGGGTCATCATCGACAATAGCAACGGTCCAGCTATCCATCAGCGTCCCCCGCCCGGCAGCGCAACCCGCAGAGGCTCACAGTGGTGCCCTTACCGGGCTCTGATTCGATGCGCACCGTCCAGCCATGGGCCAGGGCAAGTTGCTGGACCAGCGCGAGGCCCAGGCCACAACCCGACTGGAAGCCGGAATAGTAGGGCTCCAACACGTGCGCCAAATCGTCGACGCCTATCCCACACCCCCCATCCCGCACGGAGAGAACCGTGTCATCGAGTGTCCCCTCCACAACCAACGCGATGTGCCCACCGGGCTCACTCGCCTGAAAACTGTTTAGTACCAGATTCAGCAGGATTCGTCGGAGTTTATCTGCGTCCGCCATCACCACCCGATCATCCACCTCGAAGCCCAAGGCAAGCTCAAGGTGCCGTGCTTCATCCCCCAACACCTTTTCGAGCGAAGCAAACACGTCCCGAATCGCGACCGGTTCCAGATGCAATTCCGTCGGACGGGCCAGTTTGAGGAAGGCATCAATTTGACCCACCGTACGATCGATTTCATCCACGATTATCTGGGCGCGCTCCCGGCTATGCACCTTCTCTTCGTCCGACTCGTCCACAATCAACTGGGCCTGACCCCGTATGATGCCGAGAGGGTTTTTGGTTTCATGGGCCAACCCCGCCCCAAGCCGGGTCAACTGGGCCTGATGGCTCGCCGCCGTCTCCGCAACCAGGAGCGCCGTTTGTAAGCTCCGACGGCGGGTCCACCCTGCCATCACCAGAGAGACACTCGTAATCATAAGGAACACCACCCCAAAGGCAATACCCCCCCGGAGGCGATCCTGGTTAATTTCATCTGTCATGGCACCCGTGTCCATCGCAACAACGATCACGTGAGGCCCCGCAGGCAGGGGCTCCCAGGCGTCTTGTTCCGACATCCAACCCCGACCACCGCCGCCACCGCCGAAGCCGCCCAATTCCAACGCCAGAGATTGACAGAGACTGACCATGCCGGTCGTCCAATGGGGAACGCCATTCCCGTCTGGCTCGCCCTCGGGGGGATCACCGGCAGACGCGATGACTTGACCACCAGCACCCTCCAGGGCCACATACCGTACGTCTCGTGTCTCGGCAAGTTCTTCAAAAATCAGGGCGAGCCGTTCGTGGCGAAACCGCCCCATACGCCCGTGGGCCCGCAGACCCGCTGCCAGGGCATCGAGGGTCGTTTGGGCACGGTCAACCATGACCGCGCGATGATCGGCCACTTCACCCCGATAGTCAAACACCAAAACAAACGCGCTGATCACCATCCCAAGGAAGGCGACCAGCGCTATTAATCTATCGTTCCGTTGTATCTTCATGGCGACTTTCATCAACGGGACTTATTGCGTCCTACTCTGATTGTACCAGTAACCACGGCCATTACCCTGACCATTGCCACGACCGACACCGTTACCAGCGCCTGTGCCACGACCGTTGCCCGTGCGACCGGCACAGCACCCGCGACGCCCATAGGCACCTGCTCCCCGGCCGACACCGATGTTGTCGCCGCCCTGGCGGGCAACGAAACGCTGGAATGCCGGGAGGTGGTGTTCCATGGTGGCGAATTGCAAGGCGTTAAATACGGACAACAGATCGGTATTCGTAACGTCGTCCATCAGCCCGTCATACAAGGCACCGTTGTCTATTTCTCCCTGAACCGAGGCCTCGGCGGCCGCAAGGAGGGTTGTATAGGTGGGCACCTTTGTCGCCCAGGTGTCGGCAGGCAGGGGCAGGTTGTAGCGGGTGTAGAGCGCCGCAAGCATGTCCACGTGGCGCCCTTCTGCCTGAACAATGTTGGCAAAGGGCCTCACAGCACCAAAGGTATCCAATACCTTGTTGTACGTCGCGCGGGATTTGTATTCGTCCTGAATAGCCCGATCCAGCGCGATTTTTTCAACGTCACTCAGGGATTGGGCAGGAGCCGCCTGGTTCAGATTGGGTTGAAGGCAACAGGTTCCTCGCCCGAAGTTGGGACCCGGCTGGGCCCCAACTGAACCCAAGGCAAGGAGGAAACTGGCTAAAACCAGTCCGGTCAAAAGTTTCGTCGTGCGTTTCATGACACACCTTCCTTTCTTTTGCCGCCGTCGGCGACAGGTAGCTGTTTTCGCGCCATCGCGCGCTACCTTTAAGAAGGCATAAAGCGTGCCCATGAAATAGACGTTAATTGGGGTATCTGTTGTGCAAGGTGTGCAGGGTTTGGGTGTAGCTATGCAAAATATGCACGATTTGGCGTCAATCCATCAGCGAGATCGGTGGGCGCGATAGCCCGCACGGGTGCCACCCCAGCCGCCCAGGTCGAAAATCACCCCGATGATGACGAGGCCCATCCCAATACCCTGGAGTCCAAATTGATTCACCGCGATGGCATAGAACAACGTCGTAAAGGGCATCACGAAGAAACCAATCAACGGAATGAGTGCCGTTTCGAAGGCACGTGCTCCGTAACCACTCAACCAGACCAGAATCAAACCTATGCGTGGAAAAAAGGCGCCAATGAGCGCAAATAGACAGGGCATGTCACACCTCCTCAGCGTTGAATGATAATTAACACACCGGACACGATAGCGAGAACGGCCATCATGGGACCCAGTCCTTCGAAGTGGAAATTAACGAGGGTGGTAAGTCCGGAAATAGTCAGCCAGACGGCCAGCAACATGAGACCCAGATTGGGGGGGAGTTTCTTCGCCATAACACGGTGCTCCTTCTTTTCATTGCCTGTCTTGGAGAACCAATTTCTCCAACAGGGCAATACGGTGGATAACGCAATGGTCATGCCATATCACCTAAGACCATACAGCACGGGGCCTTAGGGAATACCGCCCGCGGCCAACAAGCGTCTGTTGTATAGTTCCAACACACGCAAGGTGTTCCCTAACTGTACAGTATTCCGGCTCGATAAGGTGTATAGATTCCTGTCGACGCCTCTGGGGGACGGACGTGCGCAACCACGGCGTTGGTCAGGCCGATGCCCCATGGAGCCAACCCATCCAATAGGGACAGCGGAAAAACGCCCCAGGGCGCGCGCCTGTCCCTGTGGGCCCGCAAGCTCCACCCAGTGCCACCCCGAAACACGCGGGGACATGCCTAACCAAGGCTTTGGCCACTCAACCCCCGAAGGCGTCGCGAATCAGCGTAATTTCCGGCGGGCCGGTCTCGGGCAGGATGATGCTCACCACATCGAAGCGGTAGTACGCATCCCCATCGTCGGCGGCATCTACATAGCGTTGGGCGGCCTGGCGAATTCGATGCTGCTTGGTGGGGCCGATGGTATCTTCCGGGGGCACTTCGTCCCGACTGGCGCGGGTGCGCACTTCTACGAAAACGATGGTATCCCCCTCTTGGGCGATGATATCGATTTCATAGCGCCCCAGAAAGCGATTGCGCTCCAGAATCCTGTATCCGGAACGCTTCAGATAGCGGGCTGCCGTATCCTCACCCTGTTGCCCCAGGGGGCGGGGTGCTTCAGACTTCTGCCACCACCGTATTTTCTTCGCCCTCCACATACACATCGCCCTCGTCTTCACTGGGATCACGCGCGAATAGTCGAATCTCGGCATAGGTGCCATGTTGATGGACCCGAACACGCCGCATCCGACAGAGTTCCAGGATGGCCAGCAGGCAGCAAACCAGATGAATCTTGCCGTTGTTGTCGGCTTTCAAATCAAACCAGGAAATGCTTTCTTTCCCGGCGAGAATTTCCTGGATGTAGGCAATCTTTTCGTCGACCGAGGCCCCTTCGAGTTCCACTTCGTGGAAGGGACTTTCGATGACATAACGAAGAATCGCCCGGATGGCCTTCATCAGGTCATACAGGGATATATCGAGGAGCTCCGAATCTTCCTCATCATCTTTTTCCAGCTTGGGCTTGCAGTTGCGCCCGAAGAAGTCCTGGGCCACCTCGCCCTGATCGCCGAGCAGTCTGGCCAAATCCCGGTATTTACGATACTCCAGCAGCTTCTCCACCAGTTCCAGACGGGGATCTTCCTCTTCAATCTCTTCATCATCTTCATCGTCGCCCACGTCGAGGGGGAGAATCATTTTCGACTTAATCTGGATCAGCGTCGCGGCCATGACCAGAAAGTCGCCAGCCGCATCCAGATTTTCGTCTTCCATCAGTTCGAGGAAGCGCAGATACTGCTCGGTCACCTTCAGGATCGGGATATCGAAGATATCGATTTCCTGGGACTTAATGAGGTAGAGGAGCACCTCGAAAGGCCCCTCGAACTTGTCCAATTCCAGGCGAAGCACTTCATCGGGAATATCGTCTTCGATTCCTTCGATGATAATCGGGCCTTCAACCGGGGCGTTTGTTTCTTCTTCCGCCGTGGTCAGGGCCACATCTTTGGCCGTTTTTTTCTTCGCTTCGCTCAATATCAAGTGCCTGGTATGTATGGGGTTAAGGTCGTTTATATGGGAATGTTTCAAGACGGAAAGTACAGGGAACGGGCGCGAACAAAACCGGTTAAACGACCCGACTCGTTGCCACAAATCCGTGTGCTTTCGGGCTGATCCTATCCTTTCATCTGCCTGGATCGCAACCGACTCGGGCCATTCAACGTGAAACGGAATGGAATCCAAGATGATAATTCGCTAACATAGTCGAAATTATACTGTTCACGACGGGGTTATTCCCCGCCCCGCTGAAACACCGACCAAAGGAATCCATAACCATGAGTCAAAACAATCTTTCCCGGCGCGCCTTCCTGGCCGCCACGACCACCACGGCAGCGGTGGCCCTGTCCAGCTGCCAGACCACCAATACGGCCCGTGTCGTCCCAAAAAAAATCTCTCCCAATGAGAAAATCAACGTGGCGGCGATTGGCTCGGGTGGTAAAGGGTTCAGCGACATCATGGGGTGCCACCAGCTGGGTGAAAACATCGTCGGACTTTGCGATGCCGATTGGAACCGCGCAGGCGAGGCCTTCTACAAGCTCCCGGACGCCAGGCAATTCAAAGATTACCGTGACATGCTGGAAAACATGCCCGAAATCGATGCGGTGACCATTTCCACCCCCGATCACACCCACGCACCAGCGGCCTACCTGGCCATGAACATGGGCAAACATGTTTACGTACAAAAACCATTGACCCACACCATCGCGGAAGCCCGCCTCCTCACCAACGTGGCGAAAGAAACCGGTGTCGTGACGCAGATGGGTAACCAGGGTAACTCGGGCGACGGTGTCCGCGATCTCTGTGAAATGCTTTGGGATGGCGCCATCGGTGATGTGCAGAAAGTCTATACCTGGACAAACCGCCCCGTGTGGCCCCAGGGCATTGCCGCTCCCCTTCCTGGCGAGCCTGTACCAGAGACCATGGATTGGGATCTCTGGATTGGCAGCGCCCCAACCCGGGCCTACAATGCCCAGTATGCGCCCTTTAACTGGCGCGGCTGGTGGGACTTCGGCTGTGGTGCCCTGGGCGACATGGCCTGCCACATCATGGACCCGGCCTATCGCTCCCTGAAGCTGAATGAAGCCAAGAGCTTCACCGTCGAACTCATCGAGCAGGAAGGGGCCACCGATGAATGTGCACCGCTCCTCTCCACCATCAAATACAGCTTTCCCGCCCGTGCTGGCATGCCCCCCGTGGAAGTCTATTGGTATGACGGCTTCCGGGTTGATGCCGCGACCGGCGAAAAGACCTACAATCTGCCCCCACGCCCCGAAGGCGTGCCCGCTGACGAAGAAATCGGTGGCGGCGCCAATGGCTCCCTCTACCTCGGCTCCGACGGCATACTCACCACGGGCACCTATGGCGGCGAATCCCGCCTGTTGCCTGCGGCGAAGATGGCCGACTACACGCGCCCGGAGAAAACCCTTCGTCGCATCGAAGGAGAAAACCACTATAAGGATTGGGTCGACGGCA